>DAIDIF010000272.1 GCA_027451805.1 Acidobacteriota bacterium | reverse complement strand
AACATCGTCCCGCAATGTGCAATCCTGTCACCATTCCCGCCACCAGGGAATATGCAACTTAGGGACTGGGCCGCCCCTGCGCGGGAACTCATTTTCCTGACATGCGCAAATGGCTGCGTGTTTACCGCCTTGATTCGGTCTTGAGCAGCATCCGTTTGCGCATCGCGCCCCACCGGTACCCGCCGTCATGGCCGCTTCTCGGCACCACGCGATGGCAGGGCACCAGCACCGCGATCCGGTTGGCCGCGCACGCCCGCGCTACCGCACGCGCGCTTCGGGGATGTCCAACCGCGTCCGCAACTTCGGTATAGGTGCGCGTCTCCCCGGCAGCCAGGTGGCGCAGGTAGCGCCATACCTGCAACTGAAACACGGTGCCGCGCATGTCCACCGGCAAGCGTGGGATCGCCTCGCCTTCGCCGCCGGCAAGCGCCCGCTGCAGCGCCGCGCGCCAGCTTCGCCAGGGTTCTTCGCCGCTCTTGACCCGCGCGACCTGCGCCGCGGGAAACTCCTCGCGCAGCGCCGCCTCGCCGCCTTCGCCGAGATGCGCGAAGCAGATACCACGCTCCGTCGCCGCCAGCGTCATGCGTCCCAGTGGGGTGGCGAAGCGGCACGTCGCGATCCTTACGTTCGCGCCGCTGCGCTGGTACTGCCGCGGCGTCATCCCCAGCCGCGTCGCGGCGCGCTCGTAGACGCGGCTGCTGGAGCCGAACCCGGCCGCGTAGGTCGCCGCCGCGATCCCGCTTTGCGCGCGCAGCCCGGTCTTGAGCCGCCCCACCCGCGCCGCCTCCACCAGCGCGCGCGGTGTCAGCCCCAACTGCTCCAGGCAGGCGCGCCGCAGCGCCGCCGCCGTCACCCCGGCCGCCGCCGCCAGCTCCCGCTCCCGCCACGGCCGCTCGAGATTCTGCGCCACGCGCCGCGCCAGCCCGCCAAGATCCAGCGCGGCGGCGGGCCGTGCCGCCGCCGCGTTGGGCCGGCACCGCAGGCAGGCCCGCAGCCCCGCCCGCTCGGCCGCGGCCGGTGTGGCGAACAGCCGCACGTTCCGCCGCAACGGCCGCCGCGCCGGACACGACGGCCGGCAGTAGACGCCGGTCGTGGCCACGCCAAACACGTACCTGCCATCCGCGCGCCGGTCGCGCCGCAAAATCGCCCGCCAGCACTGCTCCAGATTCAGCATGCTCCCAGCCTAGTCCGTATTCCCGGCGCCGATCTATCCGCTTTTGCCCGGCAAACTCCGCCGTCCGCGCTATCATAAGGCTGAGCTCGCGAGCGGGAGTAGTTCAGCGGTAGAACGCCAGCTTCCCAAGCTGGATGTCGCGGGTTCGATCCCCGTCTCCCGCTCCAAGCACCAGGCGCTATGGTGGATCGACCACCGGCCGAACCAAAAGCACCGTCGCCAATGTGCCCGAACCGGCGTAGAACGGCGATCCCGGAGCGGTCGTAACGCGGGCGCCGTTTGTCGCACTGCCGCCGATCTGCAAACCCACGATGTCGTCGCTTTGCGCGTTTGGCAGGAGAACCAGGCCGTACACTTCCAACGCGTTCCCCGAGCCGGCGATGCCGGCCAGCGGCGCGGTTGCGGTCGGCGTCAGGGCTCCGCTGGACTGGTCGATCGTGAACGAGGAAACCGTGCCGTCCGCGCCGTTGCCGGCGAATAACATTTGGTAGCCCGCGAACAGCGACACAACACCACCGCCGGCGGGGAAGGGCGACCCTGGGAGCGGCGTGAGTGAGCAGTCTGGGGCGACGGTGAAGGCTGCGATCGCGCCGGCGTTGCCGAGCCCGGCATACAGGATCTGCACCGGGCTGACCGCTCCGTTTACCACGGCGCTGAGGAGCGCCGTCGGCCCGCCGTCCGCCACGGTGGCAAACGGCGATCCGGTAACCGGCGCGAGGGCGCCATTGCCCTGCACTGCAAATGCCGAGACGCCGCCATTCGGGTCCGTGTGATCGGACGTAAAGAGACATAGATTTTGCTTCGGCGGCGGCGCCACACTTACAGTTTCGAGCATCTGGGACACCCCCGCACCTGCCGTGAACGGGGAGCCCGGCACCGGCGTCAACGTTCCGTCAGTGCCGATGCCGAAGCCCGCAATCGCGCCCTTGGACGTTGCGACGTAGAGATTTCCAACGCCGAACGGCCCGTCCGTCATGACTTCCGGCGAGCCATCCCCGGTTCCCAACGGGAAAGGCCCAATCCCCGCAGGCGCCGGCTGGTTGCTCGAGTCGCCGATTGTGTACACGCGGATGGCGTCCGCGCCAGGATCGGAGACGTAGAGCGCATACTGCGTGCCGGAAATAGCGGCGATCGCCAACCCCCTGCTGTTGGCCGGCCCGGCCACCGAGGCGGGTGCGCCCAGGCCGGCGGCGGCTTGCAAACCGGAATGGGTGACGGGAAATGCTAGAATCCGGCCGGAAACCGTCGTGGCGTATACCGCGTTCGGCGGCTGCGGGGCTGGCCCGATGCCGCCGCACGCGCACAGCCCGCTGGCCAAGAGCGCGGCCAGAATCGCCGGGGACAAATCTCGCACATGCGGGAGCGGCATGCGTCCTTCCACGCCGGTCGTGCTCCTGGGATACCGCCAAGTCGCACAATGCTCCCGGGAACATGCCTTACTAGTTGTAGAACACTCACAGGTCGCAACGCAACGTTTGTCTAGCGTCCTTCATAAGCCCGCCGCAGCGCCGCCGCCGTCCCCTGCCTCGAAACGCCGAACTGGTCCTTCAGCCAGCCGCACTGCTCCGCTTTCGGATCGGCCGACAGCGCCGTCCTGATCGCGTCGATCTCTTCCTGCGTCTCGCACGGCGCCGCCAGCGAGACCGCCTCGTTGAAGGTAACGTTGTGCTCCCGGGCGCTGTCCACCGCCGCGAACTCCTGCCCCCACAGCGCGAACCTCGCGAGCCTCGCCGTTCCCGCCTGGTCCGGCCCCTCGCCTTCGCCGTAACGCGCCGGAATCTGCGGCGCCGGGCCCTCGAAGACGCGGCCATAGAAGTTCATCGCCTCGTCCGCCCTGCCGCAGATCCGCCCGGTAGCCTGCGGCCATTCGGCCGCCGCGTTACTGATACTGAATGTAGCTCGGCCGCGGGTGCAGCTTCAGGATCTGCTCCGGCGTCAGCAGGTAGCTCCCCGGCCGGCGCACGTCGTTCTTGTAGAACAGCTTGAAGCCGGTGAATTGCACCGGCTCGCTCTCGATGAAGTCCTCGTACGTCTTGATCTTCTGCGAGGGGTAGCCGAAGCCGTCCATGTCCATGACGATCTGCACCTCCGGCAGCGGCCGGATTTGCCGGGTGTCGGTCACCATCGCCTGGGTGAAGCGGTGGACGACCAGGATCTTGGGCGGCAGGCCGTTCGCGCGCGCGATCCGCGCCAGGTATTGCGCCGCCCAGTTGATATCGGAGGCGTTGAGCGTGCCGATCACCGTGCCCGGCCGCCGGCCGCCGTACATGGCGAACTCCGGATCGAGCGCGAGCTCGACATTCGGCAGCTTGAGATAGGGCGCCAGCAACGGCACCTCCGCCCGCACGTTGCTCTGGCCCACCTGCACGTCCAGAAACACCAGCCCCTGCACCTGCTGCGCCATGCGCAGGACTTTGTCAATCTGCCCGGCCGGCATGCGCATGCGGTAGCGGCCGTCGCCGCCGGGCGTGGCCTGGGCCGCCACCGCGATGTAGTCGAGGGCGGGCACCGCCCGGGTGGTGGGATCGGCAGCCTGCCACTGCGCCGTGGTGACGAGCAGCTTGGTCAGCATCTCCTCCGGCGGATACTCGCCCAGCACGCCCATGTGTTTGGAATACAAATTGCCGTAGTAGGCGACGATGCGGTCAAACGGCAGCAGCGCGCCCGCCTCGGGCAGCGGCGCTTTCGCCGGCCACAGATCCTGGAGGGGAACGCCCAGGCTCGAGCGCGCGTAGCGAATCGTCTTGATCTCCGTCTTGATTCTTCGCTTGCCCTTGCGCACCCAATGCACCCGGGTCACGGTTGTCGGCGGCGGCAAGTTGGCCAGGGCGCGGAGCTGCGCCTCGTAGGCGGCGACATTCAGGGGTGCCGGCTTGGGCGGGGGCGACACGGGGGCGCCGGCGCTCTGGCGCCCGCGGCGGACTGGCGGCACGGGCCGGACCCGGCTTGAAGAATGGGCGAACTTGACGCCAAGTGCCGCGCCGAGGCATACTCCCGCCGCGACCAACGCAATTCGGGGCCTGACCATTGCTGATAGTGTACCGGCGGCTCGATGCGGCGCCGCGCGGACGCGCGCACCTTCCCTCCATCCGGTGTTGACGGCTTAGATGCGGCCCGCGCGCGCGAACCTATTTTCCGCTCAGCGTCCGCACCACCGCCAGCGCCTTCGCGACGTGCTGCTGCGGCGAGATGTGGTCGGCCGAGGTCGAGAACGTCGCCACAATCCGCCCTTGCCGGTTGATCACGAACGTCTCGCGGTTCATGAAGGCGTGGTGAATCACCACCCCGCGCACGTCCTTGAACACGCCCTTGGGCCGCACCGCCTTGACCCCGTACTCCCCGGCGATCCTCAGGCTGGGGTCCGAGGCCACCGCGAACTGCCCGGCGCAATAGAGCGGCGACTTGGAGAACGCATTGAGCCGCGGGATGCTATCCGCCGAAACTCCGATGATGGTCGCCCCCGCCGCGATGAACTTGGCCTTCTCTTGCGCGAAGGTATGCGCCTCGATGTCGCAGCCCTGGGTGAACGCCGACGGGAAGAAGTACACCACCACCGGCCCCTTGGCCAGCGCCTGGCGCAGCGAAAAGGTAAAGTCCTTGCCGTCCTGTGCGGCCCTGGCGGTGAACAGGGGCGCCTTCTGCCCCGGCGCCGGCGCCGCCATCGCCCCCGCCGTCATCGCTGCCGCTATCGCCGCCCCCCAAAGCGCCTGCTGGATTGTCCGGTTCATGACTACTCCCTCCGTGCCTGTGTTCGGCCCTGTCCCAGCAAGATGCGCCAGGACCTTCGCGGCTACATATTATCAAGCTGGGGCCGCTAAAAGCTGAACGCCGCCACCACGTCAATCCGCCGGTTGGCCACCCCGGAGGAGAAAACCCCGCCGTTGAGGCCGAGGCTCTGTCCGAACCGGCTCGAGAGCAGGTCGCCGTTGGGGATGCTCAGGTTCACGTTGTTGAACAGGTTGCGCGCGGCCACGCCCAGGTTGAGTTCATACGGCTGGTCCTGCCCGGCGGCTGCCGCCCCGAAGTCGAATTCTTTCATCAATCGCAGGTTTACCACGAACGCCGCCGGGCCGACTGCCGTGCCGGGCGGGATCTCGGCCGTCGTCGGGGCGATGTCGAAGGTGCCGTAAGGGGTGACGCGAAGGTCGGCCGCCGGCGTGCCCGGGCCGGCATACGACGGGCGCACGTTCTGCACCCCGGTGCCGAACAGGTCCTGGCCCAGCGTGATGCTGAAGGGCTGGCCCGAGTGCGCCACGACGAACGGGTTCGCCCGGAAGCCCCACGGCAGCATCACCGTGCCGCCGAGGAACAAGCGGTTGCGGATGTCCCACGGCGCGCGCCCGTAATCGGCCATCAAGTTCCACGGGTTGGTGGCGAAGCTGCCCGCGCCCATCGTGTCGCTGTGGGAATCGTCGTAGCTGTAATAGCCCGAAAGCGAGCTGCCGTTGCGGAAGTGCATGTGGTAGTGCACCGTGAACTGGCTCTGCCGGAAGATGCCCGCCGACTGGTACTCGTAGATGTTGCCCGCCGCGTTGCCGAACGGCCGCGTTCCGCTGGTCGGCACCGCCGGATTGTAGGTCCCCGGCAGCGGTGCGTTGATGTCGTTGAACAGGAAGAGGTGGTCGCCGTGGGAGTAGCGGTAGCCGGCGGTGAGCGACGCGTTCGGCCCGAACTCGTGTTCCAGGCTGATGCTTGCGGTCGCGGTCATGGGCGCGCGCAGGTTGGGCGCGAAGCGGTAGCTGGTGGGATACGACGCCGGCTCCGCCGCCAGCGTGGCGGCGCTCGGCAGCGCCGGATAGAACCCGGGCGCGGTGATCACGTACTGCACCTGGCTGACCCCGTTCTTGTGCGCCTGGGTGATCATCTGATCGTCGTCGAGGCGCTGATAGAACAGCCCGAAGCCGGCGCGCAGCACGGTGGACGGCGCACCTCCGCCCAGGCCCCACGCCAGCCCCAGCCGCGGCGCCCAGTCGAGGTGGTCGGCCATCACGTTTTCCGTCTCGATCCGCAACCCGTAGGTCAGCATCAGGTTGGGCGCCGTCTTCCAGCTGTCCTGGATGTAGCTGGCCGCGTCCATCCGGTTGACGTGCGCCTGCGGCTGCCCCATGGTGAGCTCGAACTGGCTGGGGCCGCCGCCCTGGGCCTGGATTTGCGCCATGGTCAGCCCGTTCTGCAGCCCCTGGACGGTGCTCTGGTAGCTGGCCAGGGAGGGGAAGACGTAGAGGCCGTTGAAGTCTCCGGGGCTGGACTCGGTGCGGCTGATGTCCTCCACCTCGCCCCCCATCTCCACCTGGTGGTTGCCGGCCTCGTCGGTGAAATCGTCGCGCACGTGGTGGTGCGTCTCCCGGTTGGCGTAGTTGCCGCTCAGGTTGCCGCCGCCGGTGAAGGCGCCGAGCACGTCGATGGCGGGCGCGTTGTCGGCCGCCGTCTCGCTTTCGCTGAAGTGCAGGAATTGGTAGCTGAGCACGTTGATCATGGTGGGGCTCACGATCTCGGTGTCCGACATCTGCAGATTGTGGTGGTGAAACCTGCGGTTGAAGGCTTGCGACGGCAGCGAGCCCCCGCCCACGCCGCCGTTGGTCTGCGCGAAGTTCAGATACTCGTAGCGCGTGCGCAGCGTGTTGTGCGGCGTGAGCCCGATGTCAATCTCCGGCGTCACCGCGGTGCGCAGGTTCGGGCTGGGCAGCGTGGTGACGTAGTTCTGCGGCGCCAGGGCGCTGTCCAAAATCTGCGCGTTCACCACGCTGACGTTGTTGATGTTGCGCCGCTCGAAGGAGAGAAACCACGAAATGCGCCGCCGGCCCAGCGGGCCGCCGACGCTGGCGCCGAAGATGTTCGAGCTGTACGGCGGCGGCGGCGTGGTGCTGGTGGCGAGGAACGGGTCGAGCGAGTTGAACCCGGAGCGGTTGCCGTCGTAGGAAATCTGCCCGTGGAACTGCTCGCTGCCCGGTTTGGTGTGGATCTCGATGCGCCCGTACCCCAGCCGGCTGTACTTGGGCGAGTACGGGTTGTTGTTCACCTGGATGGATTCGATGTCCGCCTTGGGCGGAATGTCGCCGCGGGTGAAGCCGTTGACGTAGATCGTTCCGCCCGCGCCTCCCACCGCCGGCCCCGCCAGCTCCTGCAGATCCGTTGCCAGTTCGTCCGGGTCGGTTGCCAGCGACTGCAGCGCCTTGCCCGACAGCGTCACCGCCGCCGCCTGGTCCGACGGCTGCAGGTTGACCTTCGCCGTCGTCGCGCTCACCACCACCTGCTGCTGGCTGCCCGCCAGCGCCAGATGAATCGCCAGCGCGCCCGCTGCCGTGCTCACCGTCACCGTTTGCCGGTAGGCCGCAAAGCCCGGCGCCGTCACCACCACCAGCGCCTGCCCCGCCGCCAACCCGGCGATGTGAAATCCTCCCTTGGCCCCGCTCCGCGCAACGTGCGATGCTCCGTTGCCGGCGATCACCGTGATCTGAGCCCCCACCACGGCTTTGCCCGCCGGATCGAGCACGCGCCCGCTCAGCCCTGCGGCCTTCGGATTCTGCCCGGCCGCCAACCCTGCCAGCGCCATCATCACCGCCAGCGCCGGCGCGAAAAACAAACGTACACGCATCCATTTCCTCCTACGCCATATTTGGGCACAGGCAACCTGAGCCCTGCCTGAAGCTCTCCACGCGGCGCCCGCCGTTGACTTCATGAGTCTGCGGACACCGGAAAGCAGCGCGGAAGCCCGAACAAAAAGTTTACGACGTTCATGCTGAACATGGGAACCGAGTTGCGAGAAATCCCGTCCTGCGCATCCCGCCGGGCGCCTCCTGCCGCCCGTGACTGGCCGCATTCTCCCGCAGTCCTGCAGCCGCACCGCGTTCCCCTGGTGCGATACAATTCAGGCAAGCAGTATCCACTCTGTTCGTGGGAGGTCACGAGTGAAGCTTCGAGCTTCGGCGCTGGCTGTTCTTGCCGGTTTGGCGCTGGCTGCGGCCCCTGCGCTTTCCTCCGCTCAATCGGTGGACGTCTTTGCCGGCCTCAACGCGCTCTCCGCCAGTCAGGCGGTGCAGAACATTCCCCGGCTCAGCGGCGGCGTCTTCCCCAGCGTTGGGGTCAACCTGTTTTTTGGCATGTTCGGCGTCGGCGCTGAAGTTGCCGGCCGTGCCACGCGTAACAGCTCGGGCATCCGCCCCGTCTATTACGATGTCAACTTGCTCGTGGACCCGATTCACGTCAGCCGTTCCATCATCCCCATCTTCATGTTCGGCCTCGGCGCCCAATCCATCAGCAGCTACACCGGCCTCGTCTCCTGCGGCGGCGTCGGCCCCTGCACCAGCTACGTCGGCAGCCACCTCTCCGCCCACGTCGGCTTGGACCTCAAGGTCTACCTCACCGAGCATCTGTTCCTGCAGCCCGAGGCCCACTTCTATTTCATCCGCAACAACCAACTCCAGGCCGCAAGCGCCCAGCGGTACGGCGTGTCCCTCGGCTGGACCTTCGGGGGCGGCTAGCCACGGACCCTGTCTCGGCCGCCCCTGGCTTCCGCCGCGTCAACCCCGGCATCGCATGATGGCTGATCGGTAACCGCAAAGGAGATCGCGTGAAGACGTTACGTTGGACCCTTATCCCCGCCGCCTGCCTGCTGGCAAGCAGTCTCTGCCTCGGCCAGTCGGTGGATGCCTTCCTCGGCTTCAACACCATGCTCACCTCGCAAAACGCCGGCTATACCGCCAACGGCGTGCCCAAGCTGGGCAGCGGTTTTTATCCCAGCGTCGGCGGCGATCTCATCTTCCTGCCGCACAACCTCGGCATCTCCGCCCAGGTCGCCTGGCGCGGCGGCATGATGAACTACGGCGGCTACGGCCTGCGCCCGATCTTTTACGACTTCAATCTGGCGTGGGAGCCGGTGGCGCCCGGCAGTACCATCCGCCCCGACTTTGCCATCGGCTTTGGCGCCGAGAGCTTGCGCTTCTACACCGGCCAATACACCTGCACCTTCATCGGCGGCTGCACCAACTACACCAGCTCAAATCACTTCATGCTGCACGCCGGCGTCGGGGTGAAGATTTATCTCACCGAGCACATCTTCCTCCGCCCCGCGGTGGACTATTACAATGTCCGCCACAACATCGAATTCGGGGTGCCCAGCGTCTGGCAGACCGGCATCTCCATCGGCTACACCCTCGGCCCCAGCTCCTAGCAAGCCTTGCCGCCCCGGAGCGCGTGCGCTCGGGGCGGTGAGCCGCCTTGACAGGGAGCGGGTTCCGTTCGACGATGGTAGGCAACGCGGTACGATCATGGTCAGCAAGAAGTGCGTAATGTGCGGCGCCTATTTTGCCGGCGTCCTCGACGGTGACTATACCTGTCCGCGCTGTCAGGCCTCCGGCGTTCCTCGCCGCTCCGCCGACTGGTACGCGGTCGCCCCGCCGGACGAGACGCCCGCGCCCGCGCCGCAAAAGAAGTCCAGCTCTCAGGCTGCCTGACCACCCGTGCCGACGCTGATTTGTGACCTGCGCGCCGATCCCGTCGCGCTCGCTGCCGAGTACGAGCCGTTGCACGCCGCCGGCGAGTCGCTGGCGCTGTTCTGGCCGCACGCCGGGCTGCCCGCGGAGCCCCTCCCGCACTTCACTCCCGCCGACGATCCCGCGGCTCTGCATCGCGCTTGGGAGAACGGCCAAATCGCCGTCGTTCGCCGCACCGCCTGGCTGCCGCTCGATGAGTTCGACCGCTGTCTCGTCATTGCGGACGCCATCGGCGAGCCTGGCGCTGCCGCTTCGACCTGCGCCCACGACTTGCTCGCCGCCGGCGCCGAGGAGGTCGAGTTGCTCGCGCCCGGCGACGCCCGCGAGCTGGCGCAAAGCTGGCGCAGCGGCCGCCGCACCGGCGCCCGCGTTCTCCGCGCCTAGCCCGCCTCCGCGTTCTACCGGGTTTCGTGCGGAATCGGCGTTGCCTGCGGCGGCAGCGGCGGCAGTCCCATCAGCACCCGGTACTCCGGCCGCAGCCGCAGCGGCGCGAAGTCGGGGTCGGTGAGCGACTGCTTGATCTTGCGATAGTGCATCTCATAGGCCTGCCGGAACTGGTGCAGGGCATTGTCCACCATGCCCAGCGAGCAGAACAGCCGCGACAGGTCGTAGTGAAACCGCGGCGTATCCGTGCCCATCACGTCCGACACCACCGGGCTGTCCGTCCCCGTCGCCGGGAACAGCGAGTTCGGGTCGATCAGCAGCGCCTGCCGATAGGCCGCAATCGCCGGCTGGAACTTCTTCAACGCGAATTCGGCCCCGCCCAGGTTGACGAAGTACGTCGCCTCCGTCTTGTCCAGCTTCACCGCCTGCTGAAACTGCTTCGCCGCCCCCTTGAAGTTCCGCTTCATGTAATAGACCGTGCCCAGGTTGTTGCGGTACCGGCCATCTTTCTTGTCCAGCTTGATGGCCTTCTTGTAGTACTTCTGCGCCGGTCCGAGGTGCTGCATTTGCTGATAGGCGATGCCCAGGCGGTTATAGATGCTCGCGTCGGCCTGGTGGGCCTTCACCGCCTGCTGCAGCAGCAGGATCGCCGCCGGGTAGTTGCGCCGGGCGAGGAAGATATCCGCCCGTTCGCCCACGGAAAGTTGTGGCGCCGGTGGCGGAGTCGTGGAGGAATACGTCTGAGCTGCCGCACCCCAAGGCAGCGCGGCGCAAAGCAGACAAACAGCCAATCCCGCAGCGCGCATAGCGCCTCCCACACACTGGAATTCTGCCCACAGTATCCGCCCCCCGCGCCGCCTTTGCAAGGCGCTTAGCCGGGCGGGTCTGAGCGGCGCAGGGGCCGCAGCTCTTGCCTGCGGGCAAACCAGCCGCGGAAAGGCCCCATCGAGGCGCAGCACTGGGCTGGGGCCACTGGGGCCCCGGCCCGGTGCGAGCATAAGCGGGACGCGCGGCGCAGCCGCGCTGGGGCCCGCGCCAATCAATAGTGGCGAGCCATTTTGGCCTAGGGTCCGCCGCCGCCGCCGATCGCATGCAAGAGCTTGCTCAGGAAGCCGCGCTTTTTCGGCTTGGGCTTCACCGCCGCCGGCGGCGCCGGCCGGATGGTAACCGCAACCGGCGCAATCACCTTGGGAAGCGGCGGCGGCGCCGCCGGTGGCGGCGGCGGCGGGGGTGCGGTCTTGAGGTGGAACAACCTCTCCGCTCCCGCGATCAGGCCGTGCGGCACCAGCGGCAGCGGATGGGAACAGCTTTGCGTGGGCTGCGTGCCGGCGATGTAGTAATCCGTTTCCACCTGCGCCGCCGGGCAGGTCGCCGTCACCACACTCTGGTTCTGCGGGTTGATCTGCACCGCCACCACCCCCGGCGGCGGCTGGAATTGCTGCGGGTTGGCGTAAGCCGGCAGGTTGAGCGCGTCCTTCATGAACTCCGCCCAGATCGGCAAAGCCGCGTGCGCACCCTCGATCTTCAGGTCGTGGTAGTTGTCCAGTCCCACCCAGACCACGCACAGCAGCTTGTCGGTGAACCCGGCGAACCAGGAGTCGTTCTCCGTTCCCGTCTTGCCCGCCGCCGGCGCGGTGAACCCGTCCGCCCGCGCCCGGATGCCGGTGCCTTCGTCCAGCACCGATTCCATCAGGTTGGTGGTCAGAAACGCCACCCGCGGATCGAGAATCTGTTTCGGCTGCACCTGCGGCGTGTACACCGTCGCCCCGCCGTCGGTCTGCACCGCGTAGACCAGTTGCGGCGGCTCCAGCAGCCCGCCGTTATCGAAGATCGTATACGCGCCCGCCAGCGCCAGTGGCGTCGCGGTGTAGGTGCCGATCGCCTCCGACGGCGTCGGCTGCGCATGCACGATCCCGGCCGCGTGCGCCAGGTCGGTGATCGGCTGCAGCCCCACTTCCTCCGCCAGCGAGATGGTGGCGTTGTTGAGCGAGTGCGCCAGCGCGGTGCGCAGCGTCACCTTGCCGAAGTAGAGGTTTTCGAAGTTCGCCGGCTTGTACTCGCCGCCCCGGCAGGTGGGGCAGGGAAACGCCGTCGGCTCGTCCATCAGCGTCGAGGTCTGGGTGATCGGCGTCAGATTGGGCAGCAGACCGGTTTCCAGCGCGGTGGCATAGACGAACGGCTTGAAGGTGCTGCCCGTCGGCCGCTCCGCCAGCACATGGTTGAACTGGCTCAGCGCATAGTTGCGCCCGCCGATCAGCGCCACCACCGCCCCCGTATGCGGGTCCAGCGCCACCAGCGCCACTTGCGCCCGCTCCGGCGGCGGCGCCCCCGGGCGCCGCCGCCGGTGCGCCCGCAGCGCCGCCAGATCCTTGTCCACCTGTTTCAGCCCGTCGGCCACCGCCTGCGCCGCGTACGCCTGCAGATTGGGATCGAGCGTGGTGTAGATGCGGTAGCGCTGCGTCGTCAGCTTGCTCTCCGGGATCTTCTCGCTGATGCGGTCGCGCACCATGTCCACAAAGTAGGGCGCATCGCTGGCCTCGGTGCTCGCCGGCTCGCTGACCAGGGGGGCCTGGTTCGCCGCCGCGCGCTGCGCTTCCGTGATCGCGCCCGCCCGCACCATCGCTTCCAGCACCTGGTCGCGCCGCGCCCGCGCCCGCTTCGGATGGCGGTAGGGCGAGTCCAGATTGGGCCCGTGAATGATGCCCGCCAGCAGCGCGTCCTCCGGCAACGTGAGCTCGCCCACCGTCTTGCCGAAATACGCGTCCGCCGCCTCGCCGAAGCCATGAATGCTGTAGCTGCCGTGCTGGCCCATGTACAACTGGTTGGCGTACAGCTCGAAAATCTGCTGCTTGGTCAGCCGCTCCTCCAGCTCCATCGCCACCAGCGTCTCCTCCAGCTTGCGCCGGAAGGTGCGCTGGAACCCGAGCCCGAAGATGTTGCGCGCCACCTGCATGTCAATCGTGCTCGCGCCCTGCTCCGGCCGCCCGCTGCGCAGGTCGCGCCACGCCGCCCCCGCCACCCGCCACCAGTTCACCGCCCCGTGCTGGAAGAAAGTCTGGTCCTCGATGTCCAGCACCGCCTGGATCAGCTGCGGCGGCAGATCCTGGTAATGCACCAGCCGCCGCTTCTCGCGCTTTTCATTGAACAGCGAGGTCAACAGCGCCGGCTCCAGCGCATAGCTGGTCAGCGCCGCCTGCGTCCGCGGGTTGGTCACCCCAGCCACGGTGTCGGCCTGGAACTGCACCACCGCCGGCGCCGTCGCCCGGTACGCCTCCGGCCCCGGCTGGATGGTGATCATATCCCCGGCGCGCACGTAGCGCCCTACCGGCGACGCCTGCCGCTGGCTGTAGCCCGCCTCCTGCAGCCATTGCACCAGCGTCGCCGGCGTCAGGCTCTCGCCCAGGCTCACCGTCTGCGGCGCGGCGAACACCAGCGAGGGCTGGTCGAACACCGGGTGGCTCAGCCGCCGGTCGATGACCGCCGCGTAAACGTTGTAATAGTGGATGAAGGCGGCCCCGCCCAGCACGAACACAATCAGCCCCAGCGTCAGCAGCGCCCGCCCGATGGGCCACGCCGCCCAGCGCGCCAGGCCGTGGGCTTTGATCGTCAGCTTCAACCGCGCAGAAGACCCCCTATCGTCTCAGCATAGCGCAGCACCCTCCGCCCGGCCTGCATCGCCCGGGCCCGAAGCGTTCACTCAGTAAGCCCCCAGCAGCTCCGCCAGCGCCTGCGGTGTCTCCTCCGCGCTCACCTCGCGCGCCTGCCGCCGCGCCCGGTCCACCAGTTCGACGATGCCCGCCGCCGACTTCTTCCCCACTGTGATCCGCGCCGGGATGCCGACCAGATCGGCGTCCTTGAACTTCACTCCCGGCCGCTCCTCGCGGTCGTCCAGCAGCACGTCGCGCCCCTGTGCGCGCAACTCCGCGTAGAGCCGTTGCGCCAGCTCCGCCACCGCAGTGTCCGCCAGGTTGGTGGGCGTGATCACCGCCTCGAATGGGGCGATCGCCGGCGGCAGCCAGAATCCGTCGGCGTCGTGGTTCTGCTCGATCGCCGCCGTCAGAATGCGCTCGATGCCGATCCCGTACGAGCCCATGATCGGCACCACCTCCGCGCCCGCCGCGTCCAGCACCCGCACTCCCAGCCCCAGGCTGTACTTGCGTCCCAGCTTGAAGATGTGCCCAATCTCGATCGCCTGCGACACCTGCAAGGGCTGTCCGCACTTGGGGCAGGCGTCGCCCCCCCGCACCTCGCGCACGTCCACCCACTCCGCCTGGAAGTGCAGCCCCGGCGTTACGTGCCGCAGGTGGTAGCCCTCCTCGTTCGCGCCCACGGTCAGGTTGCGACGGCCGCGCAGGCTCTGGTCCGCCAGCAGCCGCACCGGGCCCGCCAGGTGCATCGGCCCCACCGAACCCGGGGGCGCGCCCGTCGCCGCCAGAATCTCCTCCGGGTGCGCCGGCCGGTACTCTGCGCCGCCGAACGCCGCCGCCAGCTTGGCTTCGCTCGCTTCATCGTCGCCGCGCACCAGCACCAGCACCGGCTGGCCCGCCACCATATAGACCAGCGACTTCGCCAGCCGTGCCGGCGGCTCGCCGGTGAACGCCGCCAGTTCGGCAATGGTGCGCGCGTGCGGGGTAGGGAAGCGCTCCGGCTGCGCCGCCGCGTCCGGGTCGGCGAACGGCGCCGGCGCGGCCGAGGCCTTCTCCAGATTCGCGGCATAGCCGCACGCCCCGCACTGCGCCACCATGTCCTCGCCCGCCTCGCCCAGCACCACGAACTCCTGCGATTGCGATCCGCCCATCGCCCCCGAGTGCGCCTCCACCGCCGCATAGCGCAGCCCGCAGCGGTCGAAGATGCGGCGGTAGACGCGGTCGTGTTTCTGGTAGCTCGCATCCAGCCCGGCTTCGTCGAGGTCGAAGCTGTAGGCGTCCTTCATGATGAACTCGCGCACCCGCAGCAGCCCCGAGCGCGGCCGCGGCTCGTCGCGGAACTTGGATTGGATCTGGTACCAGATCTGCGGCAGTTGCTTGTAGCTGCGCAGCTCCTTGCTGGCGATCGAGGCCATCACTTCCTCTTCCGTCATCCCCAGACACAGGTCGCGCTGAAACCGGTCCTTCAGCCGGAAGAGATTGCCGCCCATCAGCTCCCAGCGCCCGCTCGCCTGCCACAGCTCGGCCGGATGCAGCGCCGGCAGCTGGAACTCCTGCCCGATCGTGACCATCTCCTGCCGCACGATCGCCTGGATCTTGAGCAGCGAACGCCACGCCAGCGGCAGGTAGCTATAGAGTCCGGCCGCGAGCTGGCGGATGTAGCCCGCCCGCACCAGCAGCACATGGCTCGCCACCTCCGCGTCCGCGGGCGCCTCGCGCAGCGTCGGGATGAACGATTGAGACCAGCGCATAAAAGATGGTAGCAAACCGCGCCCAGCCTTCCGGGTCGGCGCGCGAATGCAGCGAATGCAGCCCGGTCACCTCAATCGCGGCAACCCGGAGACGCCCGGAGCGCCCGCCGGCCTCCCTTGCCGGGGATCGAAGCACGGCCCCAGCCCGACCAACCGGAGGGCGGCTCCGGAGAGAGGTCCCCGAGCCACTAAAAACCGTCGCGAATGACGCTACAATTGGGGAGCAGCGCCTCCGGGCCGACGTAGCTCAGTTGGTAGAGCGGCTGATTCGTAATCAGCAGGTCCGCGGTTCAAGCCCGCGCGTCGGCTCCAGCCTTGCGCTGCCGCCACCCCAGCCCCAGCAGCACCAACATTCCCCCGCCCAGCAGCGCCCAGGTTGCCGGCTCCGGCGTCGCCGTCATCACCCCGCCGCCCATCATGTCGGCCACGAAGCCATTGCCGTTGTTGAAGGTGCCATTCAGCAGGATTTGGTTGATGTTGTTGCAGTCGTACATCGTCTGCCACTCGAGCTCAATCGGGTCCTGTTGCAGCAGATTGAACAGCGGGTCGCCGTTGTCGTAGGTGCCGGTGGCGTTGGGTTGGCTCGGATTGAAATCCACCGGCGCGACCGGGTTGCCGTTGCTGTCAACCATGCCCGAGACCAGCACATTCCAGTTGGCAAGCGTGTACACGCCCGCGTTGTCGCTGATGGTGACGAAGCCGGCGGCCGTGCCGGTGGGCTGCTGGTAGAACGAAAAGCTGAAATCGTAGGTGGTGGTGATGGGCGAGGCGCTCGCCGACCGCGCCATCGCCATCAACACCACCGCAAAAGTACAACATGCCAGTCTTTTCATTCTCGATAGGGCTCCAATCACACCACGCATCTGGGCTGCCATTCCAGCACGGCAGTTTCGGTGGCGTTTCGCGGCCGCCGCCGCCAGGAGTGCGCTGCCAATTGCAGACAAGTACACGCAGCTTGCACACTGCCACGCTCGGGCGCCAGACTAAAATTGGTCGTATACTCAACCCGAAACGCGATTGCAGTGATCGCGCGCACCGCGCTGCTGCCGCTGCCCCCGGAAGGTTGCATGCCCGCCGACCCCGACCTCGACCCCACCCTTCCGCCCCAGTCTCCTCCCGGCTCCGGCGGCCTCGCCGCCGCCTCCACCACGCACGTTCCGCCCGCCCCGGCTGATCCCGACCGGACCGTCGCCAACGTCGGCGATGCCGACCGCACCATCGCCACCCCCGCACTGCCCGCCACCGGCTTGGGTTCGCAAACCCGGGTGGGCACCTACACCATCGTCGGCCGCCTGGGCGAAGGCGGCATGGGGGTGGTCTATGAGGCGCTGCAGGAGAATCCCCGCCGTCGCGTCGCCCTCAAGATCATCCGCGGCATCGGCTTCGTGGACGATCAGGCGGTTCGCATGTTCCAGCGCGAGGCGCAGGTGCTGGGCCGGCTCAAGCACGCCGGCATCGCCGCCATCTACGAGTCCGGCCGCACCGCCGACGGTCAGCATTTTCTTGCCATGGAGTTGGTGCAGGGCGCGCGCCTGGACCAGTATCTGGAGCTGGTGGCGCCGCTCACCAGCGGCCGGATCGCCGTGCGCCGCCGGCTCGAGCTCTTCCTGCAAATTTGCGACGCCGTCAGCTATGCGCACCAGCGCGGCGTGATCCATCGCGACCTCAAGCCCGCCAACATCCTGGTCCAGGTGCCCGAAACCGCCAACCTCGCCGGCGTAGGCAGCCACTCCGCCGCCGGCCTGCAGGCCGAGATCAAGGTGCTCGATTTCGGCCTCGCCCGCCTCGCCGAAGACGAGCTCGGCGGCCCCAGCCTCGCCACCCAGCCCGGCACCATCCAGGGCACCGTGCCCTACATGAGCCCCGAGCAGGTGCGCGGCAACACCGATCAGGTGGATGTGCGCAGCGACGTCTACGCCCTCGGCGTCATCCTGTTCGAGCTGTTGGCCGGCGAGCTGCCCTACGATCTCAAGCGCGCCAGCCTGCCCGAGGCCGCCCGCATCATCTGCGAGCAGCCGCCCAAGCCGCTCGAGCCCCGGCTGAACGGGCGCACCCCGCTCGTTCATGAACTCGCCATCATCGTCAACAAGGCGCTCGAAAAAGAGCCCGAGCGGCGTTATCAGAGCGTGGCCGCGCTCGCCGAGGACGTCTACCGCTGCCTCCACGACCAGCCCATCCTGGCGCAATCGCCCACCACGATGTACCAGGTGCGCAAGCTGGTCGCGCGCCACAAGTTCGGCTTTGCCGCCGCCGCCACCTTCGTTCTCCTGCTCGCCGGCTTTGCCGTCACCATGGCCATCGCCGCCAGGAACATTGCCAGCCAGCGCGACCGCGCCGACCGTGAGGCGCAGGTGGCCAATCAGGTCTCCAGTTTCCTCGTCAATCTGTTCCAGGTCTCCAAGCCCGATCAGGCCAAGGGCAAGACCATCACCGCGCGCGAGCTGCTCGACAAAGGCGCCAAGAGCATCCAGGCCAATCGCTCCATGGATCCCGAGGTCCGGGCCTCGCTGCTCGACACCATGGGCTCGGCCTACTCCAGCCTGGGATTCTTCGCCCAGTCCGAACCCCTGCTCGAGGCGGCCCTGGCCACCCGCACCGCGCTTTTCGGAAGCCACAGCCTGCAGGTGGCGCAAACCCTGCGGCAATTGGGGTTGTTGGCCATGTCGCGGGGCGACGCCAGCGCCGCCAAAACTGACGCTGAGCGCGCCTTGGCGATCTATCGCCAGCGCGAGGGCCCCAACAATACCGACGTGGCGACGGCGCTCAACGATCTGGGCACCGCGATGGAGCACCTCGGCCACATGGACCAGGCCCAGGCCGACTACGAGCAGGCGCTGGCCATCCGCATCCGGGTGAGCGGGCCCAATAGCCCGGCGCTGATTCCCATGCGCACCAACCTCGCCTACTTCGCCTACGAGCGCCAGCAATATGGCGTCGCCGCCGACCAGTTCCGCCAGGAGCTGGCGCTGGCGAAGAAGGTTTACGGCCCCGTTCACCCCTTCGTCGCCCAGATCACCAACAACCTCGGCGGCGTCCTCTTTACGGAAAAGAAGTACCGCCAGGCCGAGCACTACTACGCCCAGGCGCTCGCCCTCAACCGCAAGTTGCTCGGCAACCAGCACCCCGAGATCGGCATGGATTTGGCCAACCTCGCCGAAGCCCAGGACGCTGAAGGCCACCTCGCCCAGGCCGCCGCCACCTACCGCCAGGCGCAGGCCATCCTGGCCGCCAAGGTCGCCCCCACCGACTTCCGCCTGCGCTTCGTGGAGACCAATCTCGGCTCCGTCCTGGTTCGCCAGGACACGCCGGCCGCGCTTCGCCAAGCTGAGCCTCTCCTTCGCACCGCCCTCGCCGCCGACCGCAAGGCTCTCCCTGCCGGCGCCTGGGACACCGCCGATGCCGAGAGCGAGCTCGGCGCCTGCCTCCTCGCCCAGCGCCGCTACCCCGCCGCCGAGCCGCTCCTGGCCGGATCGCTGCCCACGCTACGCGCCAAGCTTGGCGCCAACGACCCCGCCGTCGTCACCCGCGCCGAGCGGCGCCTCGTCCGGCTCTACACCGCCCTCCACAACCCCGCCGCCGCCCGCCGCTACCAGGCCCTGCTCGCCGCCAAGCCCTGAGCCCAAATTGGGCTAATATCGCCCCATGCTCGCCACCTGCCTGCAACAAAAGGACAGCCGCTTCTACTTCATCGCCTATCGCGCCGAAGACTTGCTGGCCAAGGTGCAGTTCAAATCGCGCTTCTACGCCGAGGGCGAGTCCGGCTCGGTCGGCCCCGCGCCCGGCGCCGCCGCCGACGAAGACGATATCTCCAAATTCATCGCCAAGATCGAGAAGGCCGATGCCGCCTTTCAGCGCGCCGTCTCCAAGAAGAAGGTGCGCGACATCCGCCACTTCTTCGAGAACGCCGTCACCCAGCCGCCCATCCCCGGCGCCGTCCTGCTGTTCACCCACGAGAAGCTGCGCTTCACCCCCCGCCTGGGTGACAGCGTCGGCGACCTCGAGGAGCCGCGCGAGAAGTTCCTCATCATTGACGGCCAGCATCGTCTCGCCGCTCTGCATTTCTATCTGCGCGACCGCCCCCAGGACGCCGCCGGCCTGCGCGTCCCCTGCGTCATCTTCGACGGCAGCACCGAGGACTTCGCGGTCGAGATGTTCGTCACCATCAACTCCACCTCGACGCGCATCAACAAGAGCCATCTGGTGGACCTGCTGCACAGCGTGTCGTGGGAAAAGCCCGACAAGAAGATGGCCGCCAAGGTCTGTGAGCGCCTCTACGCCGCCCCCGACAGCCCCTTGCGGTTCAAGGTGGATCGCCTCGGCGGCCGCAGCCGCCAGCAGAAATGGATTCTCCAGGCCGAGCTGTTCAACGAGATCCATCGCTGGAAGCGCGGCGACCACCTCGCCTACTCCGCCCGCTACGTGGATGACGCCTACGCCCAGGCGCGCGACCTGCTCGCCGCCGCCCGCGCCACTTGGCGCACCGGCTGGGCCAATCCCAAGTACATGATCACCAACGCCGTCACGCTCAAGGCTCTGCTGCGCGTCGGTAACGACCTCGCCCGTGCCGAGGGTCCCGGCGCCACTGCCGCCGACCGCCTGCGCCGCTGGACCCAGCGCCTCCAGCCCTGGTCCGAGCTCGAGCACGACTTCCGCACCGACGGCTTCTACGAGCGCTTCACCGCCAAAGGCCAAGTCGAGCGCGTGGGAGCGATCCACCGGCGGCTGGCCAAAGCCATCGGCCTGGCTCCGCCCAAATCCAAAGCCGCCGCGACCGACGACTAGCGCGCCTCGAGGCGGCGCCGATGCCTCGCCGGCCGGGAGATTACGCCCCCAGGGTCGTTTCCGCCCGCCCCAGCTTCTCCAGCATCCAGGCGAACTCGAACGCGGTCTCCCGCAGCCGGTCATACCGTCCGCTCGCCCCGCCATGCCCCGCGCCCAGGTTCGTTTTGAGCAGCGCGTCGGCCTCCGGATTCAGCGCCCGCAGCCTGGCTACGTACTTCGCCGGCTCCCAGTACATCACCTGGCTGTCGTTCCAGCTGGTCGTCACCAGCAGCGCCGGATACCGCTGCGTCTCCAGGTTGTCGTAGGGGCTATACGAGCGCATGTAGGCGTAGGCCTTGGCGTCGCGCGGATCGCCCCACTCCAGATACTCGCCTACCGTCAGCGGCAGGCTCGCGTCGCACATCGTGTTCATCACGTCCACGAACGGCACCGCCAGATGCGCCGCCCGGAACAGTTCCGGCCGCAGGTTCACCACCGCCCCGATCAAAAGCCCGCCGGCGCTGCCCCCCTCGATCGCCAATTGCTCCGGCGTGGTCCAGTGCTGTGAGATCAGAAACTCCGCCGAATCAATAAAATCGAAGAAAGTGTTCTTCTTGTGCATGAGCATGCCGGCGTCGTGCCAGGCCTCGCCCATCTCGTTGCCGCCGCGCACGTGCGCGATGACGTAGGCCACGCCGCGGTCGAGCAGGCTCAGCCGCACGCTGGAGAAGCCGGCGCTCAACCCATAACCGTACGCCCCGTAGCCGTACAGCAGCAGCGGCCCCGGCCGGTCACGCGTCCGGTCCTTGCGCCACGCCGCTGACAGCGGGATCCGGGTCCCGTCCCGCCCCGTCGCCCACAGCCGCGCGCACGCATACTGCTCGGGCTCGTACCCGCCCAGCACCGGCTGCCGTTTCAGCAGCGTGCTCGTGCCGTCGGTGAAGTTGTCGTCGTACACACTCGGCGGCGTCACCGGGCTCTGGTACTGGTAGCGGAAGCTGGTGGCCGCGAACTCCGGATTCGCCCCCGGTCCCAGGTCGTACACCGGCTCCGGAAACGCGATCTCCCGCCACGCGCCGGTCGAAAACTCCAGCACCCGCAGCCGGGCCAGCGCCTCGAATTGCTCGGTCACCACCGCGTAGCCGGCGAACAGATCGAGCCCGTCGAGCAGCACATCCCCTCGGTGGGGAATCATCTCCCGCCAGTGCTCCCGCTCCGGCGTCTCCACCGGCGTGGTCATCAGCCGGTAGTTCTTCGCCTCCCAGTTGGTGCGGATGTAGAACAGCCCGTCGCGATGATCCAGGTCGTATTTGTGGTCGCGCTGCCGCGCCAGGAACAGCCGCGGCGTTGCCTCCGCCGCGTCCGCCGGCCAGTAGCGGTACTCGGTCGAGTCGGTCGCCCCGATGCCGAGCAGCATCCAGCGCCGGTCCCGCGTCCGCGCCACGCCGATGTGATACAGCTCGTCGGCTTCGTGGTAGATCTCCTCCGCCGCGCTCCCCAGCCGCAGCCGAAAGAGCCGGTCGCTGCGCTTCGTGGTCTCGTCCTCGGTGGTGAAGCAGAGGACGGACGCGCTCCCGCTCAGCCATTCCAGCGACGTCACCCGCTCCGCCGTGTCCGCAAGCAACGCGCCCGTGCGCAGGTCCTTGATCTCGAGCCGGTAGCGCCGCATCCCGGTGGTGTCGAGCGTATAAGCCAGCAGGTGAGTGTCGTCGCTCACCTGAAACGCCCCCAGGCCCAAAAAGCTGTGCCCCTCGGCCAGCGCGTTGAGGTCGAGCAGCACCTCCTCCGGCGCCTCCATCGAACCCTCGCGCCGGCAGGGAATTGGATACTGTTTCCCCTCCTCCGTCCGGCTGTAGTACCAGTACCCGTCGCGCCGCACCGGCACGCTCAAATCCGTCTGCTGAATCCGCCCCAGAATCTCGGCGTAGAGCTTGTCTTCCAGCGGCTTCAGGTGCGCCGTTTGCGCCGCCGTGAAAGCGTTCTCCGCCTCGAGGTACGCCCGCACCTCCGGATCGTCGCGCTCGCGCAGCCAGGCGAACTCGTCCGTCACCGTCTCGCCGCAGCGTACGGCCAGCTGCGGCCGCCGCGCGGCCAAAGGGGGCCCGAGTTTGGGATTGGCGCTCAACGCTGGGCGGCGGCCAGCCCGCTCACCCGCCACAGGTAGCTGGTCGGCGTGGCGATGCTGTAGCTGAAGCTGGCGCCGTCGGGCGTCAGCGAGAGCCGCTCGCCCGGCTGGCTTGGGGTCGCCGGACCGTCTCCGAAGCCGAGGGCGGCAATGACATGCGGCTGGCCGCCCGTCACGGGCAGCGAGAAAAACTCGTGCTGCGGATCGTTCATGATGCCGTAAAGCGTGTTGCCGTCACGGGAAAACGCCAGGACGTCGGTGTTGAGTTTGCCCAACGTCCGATGCTGCTTGCCATCCGGCGAAATGAGCTGCCACACCTCGTTGGCGTCGTCATAGGCGATCCACTGGCCGGTCGGCGACCAGCTCGGGACAAACGTCTCCACGTTGTCCACCAGCACGCGCGGCGTCGCGTCGCCGCTGGTCGCCACCACGGCCAGTTGGGCGCGGTCGCCCAGCAAGCGCAAATAGACGTAGGCGTTCCCGTCCGGCGACCAGACGCCGCCGAACTCGCCTGCGCCGGATTGGCTGGTTAACCGCTGCGGCGCCCCGCCGTTCACGGCCGCGAGCCACAACCGCACATTCGTCTGCCCGGTTCCGCCGACACTCTCGAAGATCAGCCGGCTGCCATTCGGCGACAGCGCCGGCGCCAACAGGAACGGCGCCGTGCGGCCGGGAAAATCGCTCGCCGTAACCGCCGGCCGCTGGCCTTCGCTGGGGGAGTCGACCCAGATCTCGCCTGGGCCGGTGCGGTCGGTGACGTAGGCCATCAATGGCGCCTTCGCCGCCCACGCCGGCATCGCCTCCATGCGCGCCGTCGCCAGCAGCGGCGTCACTTTGCCGTCCTTGATGGCGACGTTGACGATGTCGTAGTTGATGTTCTGGCTGGCGTAAATGAGGTCCTGCCCGTCGGGCGAGACCGCCGGCATCGCTTCCACGTGCCCGCCCGACCCCAGCGCGAAATGAGCGCCGGTCCTGACGTCGTACATCCACAAATGCGCCGTGATCGTTCCCGGCTCGCCCAGCGCGATCACGATGCGCCGGCTGTCGGGCATCCAGCTGAAATCGGGCGTGACGCCAAGCTGCGGCACGCCTTGCAGCACCAGCCGCGGCGTCCCGCTCCCCGCCGGCCATGGAATCAGCCAGGCCTCGTCGCGGGCGCGATCAGCCGAGTGTTGCAGCAACAGGATGGATTTTCCGTCCGGCGAGAAGCGCAGGCAGGGCGGATTCATGACCGACGCCGTCGCAAACGGCGCCGGCGCATAGAGCCGGGGCGCGCTGCCCGGCGGTGAGCTGATGCCCAGCCCGATCGTTCCGCCGGGGTGCGCCTGCCACATCCCCACCAACGCCTTGCCGTCGGGCGACAGCGCCACCGACCCGACCCCGTTGACCACGCCAAACCCTTTCCCCGGTCCGGATTGCGTATTCAGCACCAGCGTCGGCTCGCCGCCCACCGCCGACACCGAGTAAATGCCCTGCGCGTGGATGTTGCTCGCCGTGGCGTAATAGATGCGGCTGCTGTCGGGCGACCACGCGAACGGATGCGCCGCATCGGGGCCGTCGGTCAGCTTCGTCGCCGTCTCTTTGCCCAGGTACCGCACATACACTTGGGCTTTGTCCTGCGGCTGGTCGGCCGCCGCGAACGCCACCGCCTTGCCGTTCGGCGCCCACACCGGATCCTCCTGCCCGCCCGCCTTGAAGGAAAACGGTGTGTACCGCAGTTTCCCGATGTCAAACGGATGCGGCCAGAATCCCCAAGCCAGGCCGCCGGCAATCGCTGCCCCAATCATCCCGCCGACGAGGGCGGAGCCCCACCACGGCGCGCGGCGCTGTGCCGGCCGCGGCACCGCCGCGTTCACCGAAGCCACCGCCGGCTGGCCGCCGGTCGAGCTTCCGAACGCCGTCTCCAGTGCGAAGCTGAGATCGCTGGCGCTCTGAAACCGCTGCTCCGGCGCCTTTTCCAGACAGCGCCGCACGATCCGCTCCAGCCCCGCCGGCAGCGGCGCCGTCGCTGGCGGCTCCGCCGGCTCGTCACGTAGAATCGCCGTCATCGTATCCGCCGCCGTCGAACGGTGGAAGGGTTTGGCTCCGGTGAGCATCTCGTACAGCACCGCGCCGAAGGCGAAAATATCCGCCCGCGCGTCCGCGGTCTCGCCCCGCACCTGCTCCGGCGCCATGTACCCCACCGTGCCCAGCGCCATCCCCGGCGTGGTGCTGCCGCCCAGCGTGGCGTCGTCCGGCCCCGCCTTGGGCTGCGCCAGCCGCGCCAGGCCGAAATCCAGGATCTTGACCCGCCCGTCGCTGCAAAGAAAAATGTTCGCCGGCTTGAGGTCGCGGTGCACGATCCCGCTGGCGTGCGCCGCCGCCAGCCCCGCCGCGATCTGCTGCCCCCACTCCGCCGACTTGCGCGCCCCCGCCGGCCCGCGCTCGAGCCGCGCCTGCAGCGTCTCGCCCACCAGCAGTTCGCTCACCAGGTAGGGCGCGCCTTCCGCCTCGCCCACGTCGAAAATCGCCAGCAGGTTGGGGTGGTTCAGGGCCGCCAGCGTCTGCGCTTCCTGGCGAAACCGCCGCAGCCGCTCCGCGTCCGCCGCCAGCTCCGCCGGCAGGATCTTGATGGCGACCTCGCGCCCCAGCCGCGTGTCCCGCGCCCGGTACACCTCGCCCATGCCGCCCGCCCCCAGCAGCACGACGATCTCATACGGCCCCAGTTTTTGCCCCGCCCCCGCCATCGCCCCAGTATACGGGGCAAGCGCGCGCTCCCGCCGACGTCACGCCGGCGGGCACCCGGGTCTTCAACTACCCGGCCGTCAACGAAACGGAGCATGGACGGCGCCGCCATGGCCTACGCCAAGGGCCGCCTGGCGGAAGCCTACACCGGCAGCCCGAGCGCCAAGATCACCGATCTGGGGTTCAGTTATGACGTAGCCGGGAGGCCCACCGAAGTCTGGCAGTCCTCGCCCAACTCCGGCGCCTATTACACCAGCTCGCTCACCTACAGCGCCAACGGCGCCCCGAGCGGCCTCTACGTCCCCGGCCTCGCCGGCGAGGGGCGCGTGAACGCGGTCGACTACGGCAGCTCGCCGCTCGTTTACCCCTATAGCGCCACCAGCTACCCGCACGGCGCCGCCTACACCGCCTTGGGCCTGAGCGGCCTCGAGTTCGGTTTCGGCGATCGCGATGCGTTTACCGATGACGCCAATACCGGCCGCATGACGCAGTGGCAGTCCAGCGTCGGCGGCCAGACCGACGCCGGCAACCTCGGCTGGTACCCCAACGGCGAGCTCGAGACCATGCAGGTCGCCGACAACATCACCGGGTCGAGCGACTCGCAGGACTGCGGCTACACTTTTGACGCGCTGGGCCGCGTCGCCGGCATGGCCAACGGCCCGAGCGGCAGTTGCCTCTGGAGCCAGAGCTACAGCTTTGATCCCTTCGGCAACCTCTCCAAGACCGTCGGTTCCGGCACGAGCTTCAACGTCAACTACAACCTCTACAACCAGATCGCCAGCGTCGGCAGCGTCACCGGCGAAAACGATTCCGACGGCGACTTGCTCAACGACCCGACGCAAGGTGCGACCGCGGTCAACGAGTACGATCCCGACGGCAAGGCGAAGACGTTCGAAAACGTCGCGGTGACGTACGACGCGCTCAACCGCCCGGTGGAAGCCGGCGGGCAGGAGTTCGTCTACGCCCCCGACGGGAGTAAAATCGCGGTCATGAGCGGCCAAACCCTAACCCGCGCCGACATCCCCTGCCCGGCGGCGCCGGGGCGGTGTTCACCGCCAGTGGCCTTGACTACTATCGTCACTCCGACTATCTGGGCAGCGCCCGCCCGAGCTCGAGCCCCAGCCAGACGCTGGACGCCGCTACCGCCTATGCCCCCTTCGGCGAAGAAGAAACCGGCGCCGCCGCGGGCTACCGCGATTTCACCGGCAAGACCCAGGACATCGCCCACGGCTAGCCCGGCACCGACCCCAACGGCAGCTACGACTTCCCCGCACGCGAGTACCCGCCTCCTGCCGGATCCGGCATCAGCGCGGGCTGGGACATAGGCGGGCCTATGGACGGCTACCCGGCGTCAAGCCCCTTCGGGACCATCGACGGGGGCGGGCCAGCGCCGATGCAATGCGCTTACGTCAGAGGGGGCCTTGTCGGAGGCCCACAGCACGGCCAGTGGGAATGCAAAAACGTCGAGTAACCGCTATGTCCGCCGCCCTATGCCCAATTCTCCCATTCTGAGGGCAATCACGCAGTACCTCGCTGAATGCATAATCGCCCTCGGCTGCTACGTCGGCTGGATCGCTCTCGCAGTAATTGTCGTCCGGCTGCCCAAGGCGGCCCCGATCAGCCGAATCGTCGGCTCCGAATGGTTCGGCCTCGCAACCGTGGGGCTCCTGGCGGCAGCCGTCGCGCTCGCGGTCAGCATCCGCGGTCGCCGCGAGCCGGCGGGTATTTTCGCGGGGCGAGCCGGCCTTTGGGTCTGGGTTCCGTTCGTGCTCGCGGTGGCCGCGGGCATGCTGCAGATGGGCGACACGCACACCGCCTGGCGCGCCTATTTCAACCCCCCGGCAAGCGGTGAGCTGGGCCTCTACCTCATTTTCTATACAATGCCAGCCTCCGCGGCGCTCGCCTACTCGGCCGCCCGCGCGGCATTCCGCCGCGCCCTCCGCGGTCGTGCCGCGCGCCCGGCGGCCCAACGGCCGCTGGCCGCAGCGCGCGTCTGGCTGGCCGGCTTCGGGCTCGAACTGGCCGCCTTCCTCGGCGGGCTAATCGCCAATCGTATCCTGTTCGTGGTCAGTGGCTACATGCGGAGCACTCACGTCAGCCTGCTCGACTACCTCATCGCCAGCCCGCTCTGGGGCTCGACCATTGCCATCGAGGCGGCCGTAGCATGGCTCACGCGGCCTCGACCCGGCGCCCTGAATCGCTGGAAAGCCCCGGGCGCGTGGGTTTGGCTGGTGCCGGCTGCGCTATTCCCGCTCTATATCTGGCTGAACCCCGCCTGGAGTACGAGGTTCGCCCTGCGCGGCTCATACTGGCAGCGCCTATGGGCGAATTTCATCAGCCCCCGCTGCCGCGCCTCGGGCTGCTTTGACCAGGGACTCGTCACCGCTCCCCTCTATGCCGGCATCGCCTACTCCGCGGTTAGGGTCGCGTCCGCGGGCCGTCGCGCCGCCCCACGGGAAGCGTAGGCCCTCGGTTGCGGTATCGGGGGCGCGGCGCGCCGCCTGGGCCACGCCCACAGCTCGAGCGACGCGATCGCCGGCATGGCCGGTCTGTCAGCTCGCGAGATAAAGTATAAATTTCCATTGCGCCCCTCTGGGCAGGCATTTACCATAGGCTTGATTTCCCCGGGGTGCCTGATGCCGCGCTTGTCCCGCCTTTTGAAGTTTGCCCTTTGCCTTGCTCTCTCCCTCCCGTTGGCCGCCCAGTTCGGCCGCGGTCCCGCCGGCCCGCAGCGCACCACCACGCCGCCCGCGTTGCAATTTCACTATATGGGCCCCGCCCCGGGCGGGCGCATCGCCTCCGCCGCCGGCGTGCCCGGCGACCCGTCCATCTACTATCTCGGCTCGGCCTCCGGCGGCCTCTGGAAATCGGTGGACGGCGGTCACACCTTCCGGCCCATCTTCGATAAGCAGGACGCCGCCGCCATCGGCGCCATCGCCGTCGCTCCTTCCGACCCCAACACCGTCTGGGTCGGAACCGGCGAGCCCTGGGTCATCCGCCCCGCCGACATCGTCGGCGACGGCGTCTATAAATCCACCGACGCCGGCGCGACCTGGCAGCACATGGGGCTGGTCCCCACCGGCCGCATCGCCGGCATCGTCATCAATCCCAAAGACGTCAACAACGTCCTGGTCTGCGCCGAGGGGCGCAACAGCTCGCCCCAGCAGAACCGCGGCGTCTTCCGCACCACCGACGGCGGCGTCACCTGGAAGCGCACCCTCTTCGTCAACCCTGACACCGGCTGCAGCAGCATCAGCATGGATCCCAGCGATCCCAACACCATCTTCGCCGGCACCTGGCAGGTGAAGCAGCGCACCTGGGTCGAGGCCAGCGGCGGCCCCGGCAGCGGCATCTACGTCTCCCACGACAACGGCCAGACCTGGACGCATCTCACCCACGGCCTGCCGCATCCGCCCTTGGGCAAGACCGCGGTCGCCATCGCCCCCTCCAATCCCAAGCGCGTCTATGCCCTGATTCAAACCCACAACCAAGGCTCGCTTTGGCGCACCAGCGATGGCGGCGCGAGCTGGCATGTGGTGAGCTGGGACCGCACCCTCATCGGCCGCGCCGGCTACTACATCAACGTCCTGGTGAATCCCAAGAACGAGAACGACGTCCTCATCACCAGCAGCAGCTTCCATCGCTCCGAGGACGGCGGCCACACCTTCACCGGCGAAGGCGGCAAGCTGCGCCAGGTCGGCGCCGCCAGTTGCGGCGACTGCCACGGCATGTGGATGGATCCCACCGACCCCGCCCGCTACGTCCTGACCGACGACGGCGGCGCCAGCATCGCCACCGGCGCCGGCACCGCCCTGCACGTCGCCCTCCCCAACGGTCAGACCTACCACGTCTTCACCGACAACCGCGTCCCCTACTGGATCTACTCCAATCGCCAGGACGACGGCACCATGCGCGGCCCCTCCACCGTGAGCGAGATCACCGGCAACGGCATGCTCCCCAAGACCGAGTTCATGCCGGCCGGCCGCGGCTTCGGCGGCCGCGGCTTCTTCGGGCGCGGCGGCCGTGGCGCGATCAACCAGCAGCTTCTGGCGGCTTATCCCAAGGCGCAAAAACCGCCCGCCGGCTTCGCCCTCGGTCCCAATGGCCAGTCCACCGTGCCGCCTGGCGGTTTCAACGCCTTCGGCCGCGGCCCCGTCCAGCAACTGCAGTGGCAGCCCAACATCGGCGGCTGCGAATCCGGCTACACCGTGCCCGATCCCACCGACGCCAATGTCGTATGGGCCACCTGCTACGGCGGCAAGCTCACCCGCTTCGATCAGCGCGAAGGCACCGCCCACTCGGTCGAGCCGCAAAAGATCACCCTCGACTCGCCCCCCAACGAAGTCCGCTACCGCTGCCACTGGACCTCGCCCCTGGCGATTGATCCCTTCGACCACAACAACGTCTACTACGGCTGCCAGGTCA
The DNA here is from genome assembly GCA_027451805.1 of Acidobacteriota bacterium. Lineage (GTDB taxonomy): Bacteria > Acidobacteriota > Terriglobia > Terriglobales > SCQP01 > SCQP01. The sequence continues at coordinate 14,918 of DAIDIF010000272.1, read as the reverse complement.
TCCTGCGCACCGACGACAAGGGGTACTCCTGGTCCCCGGTCAGCCCCGACCTCTCCACCCGCAACCCCGCCCGTATCGTCCCCAACGGCGGCATCGAAGGCGACAACCTCGCCCAGTACGACGGCGAAGTCGTGTGGGCGATTGCACCCTCGACCATCCAGCGCGGCCTGATGTGGGCCGGCACCAATGACGGCAAGCTTTGGTACACCCGCGACGACGAATCCGCCCACCCGCAGTGGGTGGATGTCACCGCCAACCTCCACCTGCCCGCCTGGGGCGAGTTCAACGAGATCGCCCCCTCCACCTTCCATCCCGGCTCCGCCTACGTCGCCGTGGACTTCCGCCTCGCCGGCCACAACAACTACAAGCCCTACATCCTCAAGACCACCGATTACGGCCAGACCTGGACCAACATCACCAGCGATCTGCCCGCCACCAATCCGCTGGACTACGTGCTCAGCGTCGCCCAGGATCCCAATCGCGAGGGCCTGCTGTTCGCCGGCACCGCCCACGCCTTCTATTACTCGCTTGACGACGGCGGCCACTGGACCCACTTCAACCGCGGCCTGCCGCCTTCGCCTGTGAGCTGGATCACGGTCGAGCCGCGCTTCCACGACGTGGACGTCTCCACCTACGGCCGCGGCCTCTACATCCTGCCCGACATCAGCCTGCTCGAACAGACCGGCAGCCCCGACCCGCCCAGCGGCGCCACCCGCCTCTTCCAGCCCACCGACATGTTTCGCCAGGCGCGCAGCGCCTTCCCCACCGCCGCCCAGCCGCAGTATCCCAACTTCCTCTTTCATCTCGCCGATGCTCCCACCGGCCCGGTGAAAATGCAGATCCTCGACGCCTCCGGCGCCGTCGTCCGCACCCAAATGCTCACCGCCCACCAGGGCCTCAACGGCGCCTACTGGGACATCCTCTACGATGGCCCCAAGCTGGTCGAGTTGCGCACCACCCCGCCCGAAAACCCCTACATCTGGCAGGAGCCGCGCTTCCAGGGCAAGTCCATCCGCACCATCATCCACTGGGGCATCACCCCGCGCACCGGCGTGCCCCTGGCCGCGCCCGGCAAGTACCAGGTCCGGATCACGGTCAACGGTCAGAGCTACACCCAGCCCTTCAACCTGCTCAAAGATCCCGCCGTCATCACCGGCACCCCGGCCCTGCGGCAATCCACCGCGATGCAGGTGAAGATCCGCAACGACATCACCGAGACCTCGGAGATGGTCAACCAGATGGAGGTCTGGCGCAAGCAGATTCAGGACGAGCAGCACACCCTCGCGGCCGCCGACCAGCCCGCGCTGGCGCAGCTCGATCACCAGATCCTCAACGTCGAGCTCCAGCTCGTCACCCGCGCCGACATGCTCAGCGACGACAAGTACTTCCCGGTGGCCTACAAGGTCTACATGAACCTGATTTGGCTCTCCGGCGGCGTCGGCGAGGGCGCCAGCGACGAGGCCGGCGGCGCCGACTATGCGCCGACCTCGACCCAGATCCGCGTCCTGCGCGAGATCGAAGCCCAACTCGCCACCGCGCGCGCCGGCTTCGACCGCCTCAAGTCCACCGTCGTGCCCCAGTTCAACCGGGCCCACGCCGGCAAGATCACGGCCATCAGCAACACCCTGCCCCCCAACACCCCCCTCGGCGGCCAATACTAAAGAACCCTAGAGCACATCTCCAACGGCGTCCCGCGCCTTTCTGGCGCGGGACGCCGTTTGTCTTGCCGCCGACCGAATGGGTCATGATCTGTACTGTTTCTTCCAGTCAAGTCGAAAAGCTTTCCTGCCGATCATGGTCTCGGAGCTCGGAGGGTGCCCATGAGAACCGTATGCGGAATCGTCGTCGGCGTGGCTAGCTTGTTCCTGGCCTCTGGCTGTGCCGTGAACCGCTACCGCCCCGCGCCGCCGGCGCCGTGCGATCCTTCGGTGCAGCCCATCCGCTATCAGAACCTGGTCGTGTCCCTGCCGATCAATTTCGACTACACCCCACGCGACCGCGCTGGCGGCGCCGTCAGCCTGCGGCAAGTGGTCCTCGACCAACTCAATCAGGACGGCAAGCCCTACGGCGACAGCTTCTCGCTCCAGAACGGCTCCCAGCTCAACTTCACCCTGACCTACAACTTCTACGACAACAATGAAATCTACACCGGCAACGTCAACCTCGCCGGTTGGGGCCAGGGCAACATCAGCAGCCGCTACACCCAGGGCTCCTACAACGACCCCATCAAGATGGTTCAGGATCTCACCGACCAGGTCTTCGCCTTCATCCGCGACGGCTGGCACGACACTCGCCCCCAGTGCGCCGGCCGCTGACCGCGCCGAAGCCCGTGCCACGCAACTGGCCCTGAAGAGGAGCGCCATTGAGCGGCCAGGCGGCGCCGGCCAACGGGAGGCGGCGGGGGCGGAGCCCCCGGTGAAAACAGGCCGTGTCTGTTGCCCTAGGGCCGTTCCCGGCTCAGCGAAGGCGGCGCGTCCGCCGGCGCCGAGCCCCACGCGCGGTTCGGCTGCGCCCCCAGCGTCACCTGCATTTCGCCGCCGGCGGTGATCTGGCGGTACCAGATCCAGTCGTGTTGCAGCGGCTGGCCGTCAATCGCCACGCCCTGAATGTAGGGGTTCGCCGCCGGATCGGGTGAGGCGGCAATGACGAATTGCTTGCCGGCGTAGGGCGCGTGCAGGCGAATCGTCACCCGCGAAAACACCGGGCTGGCCAGCTCGTACGCCGTGCTCGCCGGGTCCACGGTATAGACCCCCATCATGCTCAACACCGCCCACGACGACATCTCGCCGCAATCGTCGTTGCCCGGAATGCCGTTGACCGAGGTGGTGTAGTTCTGGCTGAGGATCTTGCGCACCACGCGCTGCGTCTCCCACGGCATGCCGGAAAAGTCGAACTCGAACGGCGCCTCCAGATCGGTCTCGTTGTAGGGGTTGTAGTATTGCCCGTGCCAGCCCGGCTGGGCGTAGTCGAAGAACGCCTCCAGCCGGCGATTGAAGCGCTCGCGGCCCACGGCGCCGATCAGCCAGCGCATGTCCTCCGGGTCGAGCCACTGATAATGCCACCCCGAGCCTTCGATGAAACCGGTGGGGACCATCAGACGCACCGCCTGGCGCAGCAGCGTCTGCTCCGCCGCGGTGAAGCCGGTCCGCACCGGCGTGCTGGCCAGGAACTCCGCGCGCCGGGCGGGGGATTTGTCGCGCAGGGCGAGCAGCGCGGCCATCATCTTCTTCCGGCGCGCGGGCGCCATCTGGCTCACCTGGCGGTAGACCGCGCCCGCGCCCCCCTGCCGGCTGGGGTCGAAGTGCGGCGTCCAGGCGCCGTCGGCGTTGCGCGGCCGGAAATACCGGTCGGCGGTGTCGAAGAGATTGCGCACGTACAGCGCGCGGTCGTAGAACTGTTTCGCCGCCGCTGCGTCGCCGCGCGCCTTGGCCAGGTCGTACAGCGAAGCGTAGGCGATGGCGTCTTCCTGCAGCTGCGACACCGAGCCGTAGGCCTGCTTGTCGTTGGGCACGTAATGGACCTGGTTGATCCAGTCCATGCTGACCTCGCCCTGATAGGGCGCGCCCTTGGGCGGCGCTGTGGTGGCGTCCTTCACCATCCCCTGCCACCCGGCCTGCAGGTCGAACCCGTGCAGACCGTCCAGCCACGCCATCGCCAGCCCGATGGTCAGCGGGCTGCCCGCCATCACGTTGGTGTAATGATTGATTTGCGGCCAGCGGTCGATCCAGCCGCCCTGCTGGTCCATCAGCACCACCGACTCGCACATGTCCTCGAACCGCCGCGGGGTAATCAGCGCCAGCAGCGGCATCTCGCTGCGGTAGATGTCCCAGCCGGAGTAGTTGGCGTAGACCGCGTGGCCGGGCGCGGCCTGATGAATCTTGCCATCAAAGCCGAGGTAGCGCCCGTCGGCGTCGTTGAAGACGCTGGGCATCAGCAGGCTGTGATAGAGCGCGGTGTAGAACACCCGCCGCTCCTTGGCGCTGCCGCCGGACACCTGAATCGCCTCCAGATCGTGGTTCCAGGCGTTCCCGGCCGCGGCGCGCAGCGCCGCGAAGCTCTGCCCGGCGGCCTCGGCGGCGAGGTTGCGCGCCGCCCCCGCCGCGTCCACATAGGAGATGCCCACCCGCACCGTCACCGTCCGCGCCGCGGGCGACGACGGCCAGCTCGCATAGGCCCCGATCCACTGCGGATGCGCGGTCTGCACCGCCTTGCGGCTGTCCGCGGTGATCTTGCCGGCCGCGCCCAAGGCGCCGTGCCAGGTGCCGAACCGCGCGAACGGCTGGCTGAACGCCATGTCGAAATAGACCTTGTAGGTGGCTCGGCTGCCGCAAAAGCAATGATCCTCGACGTAGCCGGTAATCTCGCGGTGGCTCACCACCTGCACCTGCGCCCCCACGGTGTGGTCGAGCGTGTGGCTGATTGGCACCAGCACGTTGGCACGCTTGCCTGCCGGGAAGGTGAAGCGCGCCACGCCGGTATGCATCGTCGCGGTGAGCTCGACGTTGGTGTTCCAGCGCGTCAGCTTCACCTGGTAATAGCCCGGCCGCGCCGACTCCTGCGCGTGGCTGTAGGGCGACTCGAAGTTGGCGATCTGCGTGTGCACCGCGCCCGTGGTCGCGGTGAAGAAGACATCGCCTTCGTTGTCGCACCCGGGGCCGCTCATGTGGGTCATGCTGAAGCCCTGGATGTCGGGCTCGGCGTAGTGGTAGCCGTAGCCGCGGGCCTCGGTATCCGGGCTCAGCTGCACCATGCCGAACGGCAGCGACGGCCCGGGAAACAGGTTGATCGTGCCGCCCGGCCCGGTCCCCGTTCCGAGGAACGGGTCCACTGCGGCGGCAGGGCCCACGGCCGCCCCGCCCGGGGCGGCTGCCCCCAGGCAGAGCGTGGAGGCGAGCAGAACGGCAAACAGGGCGGCGGCAAGCGCGCGGCGGCGGGCGATGGGCATGGCGGCAAATCCTTCCCAGGGATCGCAGGGATCCTTTTGCCTACAATGGTCCGGCGGAGCGCCCGGCGTCAATGCAAAACTTGCGCCGATAGCTCACGCCGGGCGGTAAGCCGCAGCGGTCAGTAGCCGGCCGCCTTGTTGACCGGCGTCAGCAGCGGCAGGCGGCGGCGGTAGCGGGAGAAGTTCGCCAGGAAGCAGCGCATCCCCAGCTCCGTCCAGTGTGGCGTCCGCGTCCGGTCGGTCGCGTGCGGCGAGAGCAGCACGTTCTCCATCGCCCAGAAGGGATGCTCCGGCGGCAGCGGCTCGCGTTCGAATACGTCCAGCGCCGCCCCGCCCACCTGGCCCGCCTGCAGCGCGGCGATCAGCGCCGCTTCGTCCACCACCGGCCCGCGCCCCACGTTGATCACAATCCCGCCCCGCTTCAGCGCCGCGAACGCGGCGGCGTCGAGCAGATGGCGCGTCGCCGGCGTCAGCGGCGCCGCCGCCAGCAGCACGTCCGCCTGGCCCAGAATCGCGTGCAGCTTCTCGCGCTCCGCCGTCTCCGCCCGCCCCACCGGCACGATCTTCATCCCCAGCTTGCGCAGCGCTCCCGCGCACGTCCGCCCCACCGCGCCGTAGCCCACCACCGCCGCTGTCCGGCCCCGCGCCAGCTCCACCTCGAACTGCTCCCAGCGCCGCGCCCGCTGCTGCTCCACCAGCCGCCGCGCCTGCTTGGCGAACCACAGCACCCCCAGCACCGCGAACTCGGCCAGCGATTCCGTATACACCCCGCGCGCGTTCGTCACCCGCACCGCGCTGGCGGCGAGCTCCGGCGTCAGCAGCCGGTCCACGCCCGCTTCAAAGGAATGCACCCAGCGCAAGCTCGGGCCGGTGTGCGGCCAGACGTCGCGGAACGGCGGCGTGCCGCCCGCCAGCGACGAGTAGAGAATGACTTCCGCCTCGGGCGCGGCGCCCGCAATCGTGGCCGCATCGCACCCCAGCGCCAGCGCCACCCCGCGCAACCCCCGCAGCCGCGCCGCCGCCGGCAGTGCGGGCGGCACGATCGCCAACAGCCGCACGCGCGGGCGCTTCATTGGCCCGGGTGATAAACCCGCTCGGTGTGTCCCTGGAGCTGCGAGCGGTAAAAGTAGACCGTGCGCAGGTTGCCGGTGGCGAAGCGCACCGCCTGGTCGCGGAAGTGCGGCGAGCTCGGGTTGCCGCTCTCGCCCCCCGCCGTCACCGCCCGCGCCACGATCTTCGGCCCGAAGTCGATCGCCGCCACGAAGCTGTTGCCGCTGCTGCCGTAAATGCGCTTGGTGTTGGGATACTGCCGCGCCGCGAACGATGCCAGCGAGCCCCACACCGCGGTGGTGAACGGCACCGGCGTGCTCGGCAGCGTGTCGTTGAAATGCGGATGGAAGATGGAATCGTCCAGCCGCTGGAAGCGGTTGATCTTGCCCCAGGGCGTGCGCCAGGTGCCGAAGTCGCGGTCGAGCTTGTCGATCGCCACCGCCAGCGCGCCCAGCAGTTGCTGCGGCGTCGCCTTGGCCGCCACGTAGGAGCTGTCGTCCTCGCCCTCGCGGTGCGCCTCCCGCCCGGTCACGCGCAGCATCTGCCCGCCCCAGTACACCGCCACCGACGTGGGGATGGAGTCATAGCCCCAGCGCAGGTTCCACGTCCGCAGCAGCGCGATCGGCGCCCGCAGCTTCGCCTTCAGCGGGTTCGAGGCCGGCGCCTCGTCCCACGCCTTCACCAGCACCGGAATGGTGTGCGTAAACCAGGGCTGGTAGCTGTCGAAATCCACGTTGTGGATCAGCCCGTTCAGCGTCAGGTCGTGAATGCCGGTGAGCACCCGCAGCGCGTGCACGCCGCGCATGGACTCGAACCGCCCGCGCTCCACGTAGACGGGAAAGTCGGCGCGCTTGGGGCTGTCCGGCCCCGCCGCCGACCACGGCCAGTTGTTCGAGTTGTAGAGCCAGCCCACCGCCGGGTCCTTCAGGTGCGGCGTCTGTGCCAGCGTCAGCAGTCCGTTCCAGTTGGTCGCCGGGTTGCTCCCGTCCACCGGCTTGGTGTAGTCGAACTTGGGGTCGCGGCGGGGAATGAAGTCCGAATGCCAATAGGCGATGTTGCCGTCGGCGTCGGCGTAGATGGTGTTGTTCGACGAGTTGGTGTGCAGCTGCATCGTCTTCTTGAACTGGGCGTAGTTCTGCGCCTTGGTGCGCAGAAAGTCCTGCTCCAGCGCCCGCACCGGCCGGTGCATGATCTGGAACGTCTCCCAGTGGCCGTCCACCTCGCCGATCACCGGCCCGTGAATCGTCCAGTAGGCGGTAAACGTCCGGCTCCGCATCCCCTCCGGCGTCTTGTACTCGATCGTCACCGGCGCCTGCCGCACCGGGTACTCCTTGCCGCCGTATTCGTACTGGTAGCCACCGCCCTTGGGCGTGATCTTCTCCAGATAGAAGTCGATGTTGTCCACGCCGCTCGAGGTGTGCATCCAGCCCACCCGCCGGTTCCACCCCTGGTAGATGAAAAACTGCCCCCAGGTCGCCGCCCCGTACGCGTCCAGCCCCTGCGCGCTCGTCATCTGCAGCTCCGAGCGGAAATAGAACGACGTGTGCGGGTTGATCATCAGATAGGCGTGATGATCGGCCGTGTTCCGCGGCCCGATGGCGATGCCGTTCGACCCGCCCGGCACCGGCGGCAGGTAGTTGGCCGCGTCCCGCGCCGGCGGCCCGGGCAGCGCGGCTGCGCCCGGCTGCCGGCCGTAAAACGCCTGCAGGTTGTGCAGATTGGCCCGCTCGATGTCCCCGCCGATCGAGCCTTCGGTGAACGCCAGCGCCATCCACGGCTCGAAGTGATGGATCACCATCGGGTGCACGTCGTGCTGATGGACGTACAGGAAATAGTTCAGCCCGTCGGCGAACGCGTTCATGAGCTGCTGCAGCCAGGCCGGGCTGCGCGCGTAGTCGGCCTTCAGAATCGCCGGGTTGACATAGAACCGCGCCCGCAGATCGCTCCAGATCCAGGCCGGTCCGTACGCCTCCGCCATCTCGCCCAGCCCGGTGAGGTAGTTGACCTCGACGCGGTGAAAGTCGTCCTCCGCCTGCGCGTACTCCATCCCGAACACCGCCTCCGCGTCGGTCGTGCCGCGCACGTGGGCGATGCCCCAGTCGTCCCGGGTGATGGTGACGTGGGCCGCCTCCTGCTTCCAGCGCGCGATCTCGGCCGCCGTCGGCGACTGGGCAGGGGACAGGGCAGGGAACAGGGCAGCGCACACCGCCCCCAGCACCAGCAAACGCATCTTCATCTCGCAGCCTCGGAACAGCGCCTTCTATTTAGCGCCACCTCGGCCCGGAAAGCAATGCGCGAGGGTTAGCGGCCGGGCATCCCCGGCATGGTGCGGCAGTTCGCCGGCTGCGTGAACAGCGATGCCGCCGGCGCGGCCAGGCTCACGTCCTTGTAGTTGATCTGCATCGTGTGCCCGTTGCTCTCCGTCTCGACCCGCAGGGGAAAGCCCTCGAGGTCGGTCGCCGACCAGACCTTCATCACCTGCGGCGCCTCCTTCGGCGTCGTTACCGTCACCCGCTCCACCCGGCAGGCGTGGCCGTCGATGGTGTCGCTGCCCAAGGGTTCGACCGTCACCGTGCCGTGCGCGGCGAAGGGGTTGGGCCCGCGCCCCGCTCCCATCTGCATCGGCATCTCCATGCACATGCCCGTCGGCATCACCATGAAGCTCTTGTGGGTCGCCAGGTTCATCACCATGTAGCCGCCGCTGGGCATGTCCGTGCGGTACTCGTCGCCCGACTTGTAGATCTTCATCGCCATGGCGCCCGCTGGCCCGGCCGCCATCTGCATGGTCGCGGAAAAATGTTCGATCGCAAACGGGCTGGCCGGCGCCTGCGCCAGCGCCAGCGGCACCACCACCAGTCCCAGCCATCCGACGGTTCGCTTCATTCCGGCACCTCGGCACCACTATACCCCGCGTGGGGGCCCGGGTGGGCCCGCCCATCGCGGAAGGGGGCTTTCGGGTCGGGCCCAAGCAACTCGGGAAGGCCGTGCCACCTACAATGGCGGGATGAGTGTGCCGGACGCGGCGCTGGTCTGGTTCCGGCTCGACCTCCGCCTGCGCGACAATCCCGCCTGGCGTGCCGCGGCCGCACTCGGCGGCCCGGTTGTCCCCGTCTACATCTGGGCCCCCCAGGAAGATGGCGCCTGGCCCCCCGGCGCCGCTTCGCGCTGGTGGCTTCATCGTTCGCTCGCCGCACTCCAGGCTTCGCTCGAGGCCCAAGGCCTCCGCCTGATCCTGCGCCGCGGTCCCAGCGCCGCCGCGCTGCTTCGCCTCGCGCGCGCCACCGGCGCAACCCAGGTCGTCTGGAATCGCCGCCCCGAGCCCGCCGCCCGCCGCCGCGACGCCGCGGTCGCCGCCGCGCTCGAGCGCCAAGGACTGCGCGTCGCGAGTTTTGCCGAAGCCACATTGTACGAGCCGGGAACCGTGGCCGGGCGCGCCCCTGAGCGGCCGCTGCGGGTGTTCACCGCCTTTTGGCGCGCTGCCCAGCGTTTGCCTCCGCCGGCCCGGCCCCAGCCCGCGCCGCGGGCGGTCGCGGGACCGGCGCGCTGGCCGGCTTCGCTGCCCCTGGCCGCGCTGGGCCTGCTGCCCCGCCCCCCCTGGGCCGACGGCTGGGATCGCCTGTGGCGTCCCGGCGAAGCCGGCGCGCTGGCCGCCCTGCGCCGCTTCCGCGCGCGGCTGGCGCGCTACCCCGCCGGGCGCGACCGGCTGGCGGAATCGGCGACCTCGGTGTTGTCACCGCACCTGCACTTCGGCGAGATCAGCGTGCGGCAGGCCTGGCACGCCGCTGCCGGCGCGCACGGCGAGGCGTTCCGCCGCCAGCTGGGGTGGCGCGACTTCGGCGCGCACCTGTTGTGGCACTTTCCGCATTCTCCGGAAGAGCCGCTGCAGCCGCGCTTCGCCGCTTTCCCCTGGCGCGACGATCCGGCCGGTCTGCGCGCCTGGCAGCGCGGCCGCACCGGCTACCCCCTGGTGGACGCCGCCATGCGCCAGCTCTGGCGCACCGGCTGGATGCACAACCGCGCCCGCATGGTGGCGGGCTCGTTCCTGGTCAAGCACCTCCGCCTGCCCTGGCAGGAGGGCGCGCGCTGGTTTTGGGACACGCTGGTCGACGCCGACCTCGCCAACAACACCCTCGGCTGGCAGTGGACCGCCGGCTGCGGCGCCGACGCTGCCCCCTACTTCCGCATCTTCAACCCCGAGCGCCAGCAGCGCCGCTTCGATCCCGACCAAGCCTACATCCGCCGCTGGCTGCCCGAGCTCCGGCCCGGCGCCGGTGCAGGGAACTACCCGCCCCCCATCGTCGCGCATGCCGCCGCCCGCCGCGCCGCCCTCGCCGCCTTCGCCCGCCTGCGCGGCGCATAGCGGGTGCGCTACCATGGCGGGGCAGTCCTCAGGACGCGCCCATGATCATTGTTCTCGGCCAGTTCGACGTCGCTCCCGCGGATGTGCCGCAGGCCGCACAGCTGATGCGCGCCATGACCGAAGCCACCGTCCGCGAACCCGGCTGCCTTCACTACGCCTTCGCCACCGATCTGCTCGACCCGAACCGCTTCCAGTTGAGCGAGCTCTGGCGGGATGCCGCCGCGCTCGAGGACCATGCCCAAACCCCGCACATGGCCGCCTTCCGCGAGGGCTTGGGGCGGCTGCGCGTAAGCCGACGCATGGTGACCCGCTACGCCGCGAGCGAGGCCGGCGCGCTCTAAGCCGCTTGCACCAGCCGCGGCCGCGGTGATACACCTGGGACGGCGATGCGGAAGGGGGAACCTATGAAACGATTGGCCCTGCTGGCCGGCGCGGCGCTCCTGGCGGCATCGGCATCCTCTCCGGCGCAGGCGGCGCTGCCGCCGCTGCCCGGCCCGGTTGCGCTCACCGTGCGATTGCCGCATCCGCAGCAAGCGATCCTGTATGTCCACGAGGTGATGCCGGTTGCGCCCGGACCGCTGACGCTCTACTACCCGAAATGGATCCCGGGCGATCACGCCCCCGACGGCCCCATCGGCGACATGATGGGCCTCGAGATCACCGCCGCCGGCAGGCGGCTGGCGTGGACGCGCGACCCGGTCGACATGTTCGCCTTCCACCTCGCCGTCCCCGCCGGCGTCGGGCAAATCTCGATTCGCTTCCAATTTCCCTCGCGCGACCGCATCACGCCCCGCCTCCTGGGCCTGGAATGGAATGAAGTCGGGCTCTATCGCGCCGGCGTTCCGACCAAAGCGCAGACGTTCGCCCCCACGCTGGTGATCCCCGCCGGCTGGGGCTACGCCAGCGCGCTCAAGACGCGGACGCGGAGCGGGGGGCGCATCACGTTCCGCCCCGTCCCGTTCAACACCCTGGTGGATTCGCCGGTGATCGCCGGCGAGTATTTCCGCCAGATCGATCTCACCCCGTCCGGCTCGAAGGTGCGTCGCTACCTCGATATGGTGGGCGACACCGCGGCCTCGCTGGCCATCTCTCCCGCCCAAATCACCGACTACCGGAACCTGATTGAGCAGGCGCAGGCGCTGTTTCACTCCCATCACTACGGCGACTACCACCTGCTGCTCACCTTGAGCGACTACGTCTCGGTCGGCGGCCTCGAGCACCACCAGTCGAGCGACGACCGCGCCCGCGGCGGCGCGAAAATGTTCGCCGATCCCGACCACTTCATGCTCGACGCTTCGCTCCTGCCGCACGAGTACACCCACTCCTGGAACGGCAAGTTCATGCGTCCGGCCCAGCTCTGGCAGCCCGATTTCGAAACCCCCGAGCACACCGGGATGGTCTGGGTCTACGAGGGCCTGACCACCTACCTGGGCGACGTCCTGACCGCGCGCAGCGGGCTCTGGTCGCCGCGCACCTGGCGCCAGGCGGTCGCCTACCGCGCCGCGGTCATGGCCCACCAGACTGGCCGCGCCTGGCGCCCGCTGGGCGATACCACCACCGCCGCGCAGTTGCTCTACAGCTCGCCCACCGCCTGGTCGAACTGGCGCCGCCAGACCGACTTCTACCGCGAGGGCGAGCTGCTGTGGCTCGCCGTCGATATGAAGATCCGCACGCTCAGCCACGATCGGCGTTCGATCGACGACTTTGCCCGGCGGTTCTACGGCGTCGACAACGGCAGCTTCGTCACCCGCACCTACACCTTCAACGACGTCGTCAACGGGCTCAACGCCGTCCAGCCCTACGACTGGGCCGGGTTCCTGCACCATTGGCTGGATGGCGTGGGCGGGCAGGTCCCGCTGCTCTCCGGCATCGCCGCCGCCGGCTGGCGGCTGACCTATTCCGATCGTCCGTCGCGTTACGAGAGCGCGCACGAGAACGTCGGCCCGGGCGAGCTTGGCATGTCGGGCGTCAACGCCATGTTCTCGGTCGGGCTGTTCCTCGACCGCCAGGGCCGCATCGTGGACGTGCTCTGGAACGGCCCCGCCTTCCGGGCCGGCCTCGCGCCCGGCATGCAGCTCGTCTCCATCGGCGGCCGTCCCTACACCACCGCGCGGTTGTGGAGCGCCATCGCCCAGGCCCAGCGCACCCGGCAGCCGCTGCGCCTCACCGCCCAGGCCGACGGCGTCACCGCCACCTACGCCGTCGCTTACACCGGCGGCCTGATGTTCCCCCACCTCGTCCGCACCCCCGGCGCGACCGACTACCTGCAGCAGATCCTCGCGCCCAAGCCGGCAACAAGGAAGGACAGGAATCCATGATGGAAACGATCGGGAAGAGCCGAACGCATAGCGGCCGAGACGCGGCCGCGGGAGCATGGTGCCGCGCACTGGGTGCGCTGCTCGTTGCCGTGAGCGCGCTGGGAGTGCGCGCCGCGGCGGATCAGTTTCCGCGGCAGCCGGGAATCAAGATTCTGCGCTACAGCTTTGACGTCCGGCTGGGCGACGCTTCCAACGCGATCACGGTCAGGGACTTCATCGACCTCAAGCTCCAGCCGCAGGGCGCGCGCGAGCTCACCTTGAACCTCTGCCAGCGGATCACGTCGCCGGTGCCGCCGGACCGCTTGAACCCCTGCCTCAAGCCCGCGCCGCGGCCGCGGCCCGGCTCGACCGCTCCCGTTCCGGCGCCGCCGAGCAACGTCGGCACCGGCATGACGGTAACCAGCGTCACCAACGTGACAGGCGGCGCCGCGCAAAAGCTCGCCTACACCCACGCCGACGACCGCTTGCGCATCCAATTGCCCGCGACCGCGCGCCCAGGCGAGGAGTTCCGCATCGAAGTCGACTACCACGGCGTGCCGGCAGCCGGCTTGAACATCGGCGTCACCCCCTACGGCGATCGCGCCTTCTTCACCGACAACTGGCCCAACAAGGCCAGAAACTGGCTGGCCACCATTGACAACATCTCGGTCAAGGCGCCGAAAACGATCGCGGTGACCGCGCCGGCGAAGTATCAGGTGATCTCCAACGGCCTGCTGACGGAGCAGTTGGACCTGGGCCACGGGCTGCGCCGCACGGTGTGGACCGAGAAGCAGCCGATCCCCTCCTGGCAGTACTCGCTCGGCGTGGCGCAAATGGCGGTGCAGTACTTCGGGCACGAGGGCCCCGTGCAGCTTTCGGCCTGGGTGTTTCCGCAGGACCGGGCCGCGGGATTCAAGGCGATCGAAGGCGACACCAAGGACATCTTCGAGTTCTATCGCAGCCACATCGGACCCTTTGCCTACGAGAAGCTGGCGCAGGTGGAGGCGGCGTTCAGCGGCGGCGCCACCGAACCGGCAACGACGATCTTTTATTACGGCGGCTCTTACGGCACTTCGGCGCATGAGATGGCGCACCAATGGTTCGGCGATTCGGTGACCGAGGCGAGTTGGGACGACGTGTGGCTGAGCGAGGGGTTCGCGACCTACTTCAACCTGCTCTACATCGAGCACAGCCAAGGCCGCGATGCGTTCCTCGCCGGCGTGAAGAGCACGCGCGACCGGGCGATGGCGTACGAGGCGGCGCACCCGGCGGAGACCGTGGTCCACAACAACCTGAAGCATGGCAGCAACGTGTTCAAGAACGCGCCGCAGATCTACCAGGGCGGCGCGATGGTGCTGCACATGCTGCGCGGCGTGCTCGGCACCCGCGATTTCTGGGCCGGCATCCGGCGGTACTACCACCGGTACTACGACAGCCAGGCCACGACTGACGATTTGCGCAAGGCCATGCAGGACGCCTGCATCGCGACCAGCCACTGTCCGCCGGCCAACCGCAACCTATCCTGGTTCTTTCATGAGTGGCTCAACCGCGGCGGCTACATGAAGCTCAGCGGCGGGTGGCATTACGACCCAAAAGCCAGGCAGCTCAGGATCACGCTCGATCAGACGCAGACGCAGGGCCTGTACCGCATGCCGATCCAGATCGGCCTCGCGCTGCCGCCAGGCGTGACGCTGCCCGCCGGCTTGGCGCCGCACCCGCCGGCCGGGCGCGCCGGCCGCGGCGCGGCCGCGGTTCCGCAGCGGGCGATCGTGACGATGCTGGTGGACAAGCAGCACAACACCCTGACCATACCGCTCGCGGCGGCGCCCACCGCGGTGCATCTCGACCCCAACTTGTGGGTGCCGATGATGCAGGCGACGTTCACCGCGCAATAGGCGGCTCCGCCCGGCGGCTCCCCCTCCTTACTGGAAGGAGCAGCTCGGGTCCTGCAACTGGGTTGGGCTCACCGCGATCGGCTGCAGGTGATTCCGGCCCAGCACCCTGTTGAAGGCGGCCAGCGTCTGCGTCCGCATCTGATTCCAGGCCGCGACCGTCTGGTTATAGTGCTGGCAATCGCTCTCCCAGGTGGCGATTTGGGCCGGCGTGGGCGCCATATCCAAGCCCACCTGCACGAGGCTCACCAGGATGTTGAAGTCGGTGTTCTCGTTCACAAACGACTCCAGTTGCCCGGGCTTGAGCGCCGGGCCGCCGCGGGCGAAAAACACTCCGGGCGTGGGCACTTTGCCCGCGATGGCCGTCAGTTTCG
>DAIDIF010000271.1 GCA_027451805.1 Acidobacteriota bacterium | reverse complement strand
CCCGGTGGTGCAGTCCCAATCCGAAGCGGCGGCGGAGATGGGCAGCACCAGCACCCCGTGGCGCCGGGCATCGCGCACCAGCGTGGCGGGGTGGTAAAAGCCCATGGGCTGGTGGTTGAGCAGCGCCGCCAGGAACTCCTCGGGGAAATGGACCTTCAAGTACACGCTGGCGTAGACCAGCAGCGCGAAGCTGGCGGCGTGGGATTCGGGAAAGCCGTAAAGGGCAAACGACGTGATGGAGCGGATCACCTCGGCGGCGGCGGCTTCGTCCAGGCCGCGCTCGGCCATGCCCTGGTGAAGCTGGCGCTCGATCAGCGCCATGCGCTGCTCGCTGCGCTTGAACCCCATGGCGCGGCGCAGCTCCTCCGCCTGCCCGCCGGTGAAGCCGGCCACCACCATCGCCATCTTCAGGAGCTGCTCCTGGAACAGCGGCACGCCCAGCGTGCGGCGCAGGGTGGGCTCGAGCAGCGGATGCGCGTAATGCACCGGTTCCTCGCCGGCGCGGCGGCGCAGGTAGGGGTTGACCAAATCGCCGGTGATGGGGCCGGGGCGGATGATGGCGACCTCGATCACCAGGTCGTAGAAGCAGCGCGGCCGCAGGCGGGGCAGCGTCGCCATCTGCGCGCGCGACTCCACCTGGAACACGCCCACGGTGTCGGCGGCGCGCAGGCTGCGGTAGACCGCGGGGTCTTCGGGCGGCAGCCAGTCGAGATCGGCGACGGCCGCGCTGCCCTGGGCGCGCGGCAGGCGGTCGCGCACCCGCCCCAGCGCCTCCTGCAGGGCCGCCATCATGCCCAGCCCGAGCAGATCGACTTTGATCAGGCCGAGGTCGGCGCAGTCTTCCTTGTCCCACTGGATGACGACGCGGCCGGGCATCGTGGCCGGCTCAAGCGGCACCACCTCGGCCAGCGGCCCCTGGCACAGCACCATGCCGCCGGAGTGCTGGCCGAGATGGCGGGGCAGATCCTGCAGCGCCTGGCAGAGATAGAGGAAGCGCAGGATCTGCGGATGGGCGGCGTCGAAGCCGGCCTGCGCCAGGGCTGCGGCGACCGCGGGCGCGATGTCGGCGAGGGCGGGGGGAAAGCGCGGCAGGCCGCCGCGCTGGCGCAGCGCCTCCTGCCAGCTTGGCGGCTCGAGCACGCGGTGCGCCGAGCCCATCACCTGCGCCAGGCGGGCGATGGCGGCGTCGGGAAAATCCAGCACCTTGCCCACCTCGCGCGCGGCGCCGCGGCCGCGGTAGGTGATGACGTTGGCGGTCATGGCGGCGCCGGTGCGGGGCGAGTTGCCGCCATAGCGGGCGTAGACGTACTGGATCACGCGCTCGCGCAGCTCGCCCGAGGGCAGATCCACGTCGATGTCGGGCCACTCGCCGCGCTCCTCGGAGAGGAAGCGCTCGAACAGCAGCTCCATGCCCACCGGATCGACGGCGGTGATGCCGAGGCAGTAGCAGACGGCGCTGTTGGCGGCCGAGCCGCGGCCCTGGGCGAGGATGCCCTGCTCGCGGCAGTAGCGCATCACGTCGTCGAGGATGAGGAAGTAGCCGGCGAGGTTCAGTTTGTTGATGATGGCGAGCTCGTGCTCGAGCTGGCGGCGGTGCGTGTCGCGCAGCGGACGGTAGCGGCGGCGGGCGCCCGCCCAGGCGAGTTCGGCCAGCCAGCTCGCGGCGGTGTGGCCGGCGGGCACCTCGGGCTGGGGAAAGGCGTAGCCCAGATCGCCGAGCGTAAACTCCAGCCGCGCGGCCACTTCGGCGGTGCGCTCCACTGCCGCGGGGTGGTCGGCGAAGAGCCGTTCCATGCGCGCCGGGGCGGCGAGGTAGCGCTGCGCGTTGGGGGCGAGCCGGCGGCCGGCGCGGTCGAGGCGGGTGTGGTGGCGCAGGCAGGTGAAGACGTCGAGCACGGTGCGGCCGGCGGGGGTGGCGTAGCGCACGCCGTTGGTGGCGAGGAGCGGCAGCCGGAGCCGCGCCCCCAGCGCCGCCGCCGCCTGGTTGCGCTCCTCCTGGGCGCGCAGGTGATGGCGCTGCAGCTCGAGATAGAGGTTGTCGTGGCCCAGCGCCGCCTGCAACTGCTCCAGCCGCCGCGCCGCGCCCTCGATCCCCTGCTGCTGCAGGGCGCAGGCGAGCGGGCCGCGCTCGTCGCCGGAGAGCGCGATCACGCCCTCGAGCTCCTCCAGTTCGGAATAAAACAGCCTTCCCTGCCCTTTCGCCGGCGCGCGCAGGTGCATGCGGCTGAGCAGGCGGGCAAGGGAGCGGTAGCCGGCGCGGGTGGCGATGAGCAGCGGCAGCGCGCTGCCATCCTCGAGCGTGACCTCGGCGCCGAGCAGGGAGCGCAGCTGGAGGCGGCGGCAGGCCTGGTGAAAGCGCGGCAGGCCGTAGTAGCCGCCGGCGTCGAGCAGCGCCAGCGCGGGCATCTCCAGCGCGGCGGCGCGCTCGGCCAGCTCCTCCGGCAGCGAGGCGCCGCGCAAAAAGCTGAACGCGCTGGCGCAATGCAACTCGACGTAAGCCATGGCGCGAGGCTCCTAGTCGTAATCGCCCAGCAGGAACCAGGCGCGGGCGCGGCGGTCGTAGAGCAGGCGGCAGAGGCGGCGCGGCGCCGCGCCCGCGAACTCGACATCCCAGGCGTCGCGGCTCCAGGCGCCGTCGGTCCACCACTGGCCGGAAGCCCGCCACGGCCCCCAGGAGCGCCGCACCTGTTGCGGCGCCTGCCGCGGCAGGCGGCAGACGGCCGCGCGCAGCGAGAGCGGCTCACCCGCCAACGGCAGCTTGGGCAGCTCCACTTGGATGCGCGGCGGCGGGCGCAGCGCGCGCAGGCGGCGCAC
>DAIDIF010000270.1 GCA_027451805.1 Acidobacteriota bacterium | reverse complement strand
CGGCGGCGGGGGCAGCAGGGCGGGGCCGGGCAGCGGCGGCGGGCGGCTTGGGCCCGCGACGACGGCGGGCAGGGGCGCGATGGGGGTTGCCGGAGCGGCGCTGCGGGGGAAGACCAAGACCGGCGGCGCGGGCAGCGATGGCGCGAGCGGCGCGGCGAGCAGCGGGTGAAACGAAGTGGCAGGCGGCAGCGGGCGGGCGCGGACGGGGGCGGGCTGGAGCGCGAAGGCGACCGGCGCGGCGGGGCGCGGCGCGTCGAACCCGGCGACACGGAGCAGGGGAAAAAGAGCGGCGGCGGCGATGAGCGCAGCTTGTAGCAGCGAGGAGAGCAGGACGGCTTGCGGGGTGCGGGTACGACCGGAGTTGACCAAGCTCTGTTCGAACATGATCTTGCGCCTCCGAAGCGGGTAGACACCGGAGGCGCAAGAAAGTTTTCAGCCGGCGGACTTAGTGACAGAGGCGAATGCTGCCGATGCGGGTGGTGTAGGCGGTGGCGCCGGGCGGGAGGTAGTCGCCGACGTACCAGAAGGTGCAGTCGTCGCTGGGGTCCACGTCCATGGTGGTGTAGTCCTCCCAGCGGACGGTGTTGGTCTGGGCCGCGCCGCCGCGGGCGAGGATCGTCTCGCCGAAGGTCATTTTGCCGCCCGGGTCGTTGGCGAGGCGGCCGGTGAGGCGCTGGCCGGCGTAGGTCATGCCGTCGCCGTAGGAGTAGCCCATGGCGAGGTTGCCCTGGCGGTCCATGCCGAGGCTGGCCATCCAGCGGAAGCCGCCACCGGGGGCGTAGGTGCCCTGCTGCCGCAGGCGGGGCGTGCCGGCGCCGTCGAACGCAAGCTCGTACCAGCGCACGCCGCCGCCTCCGCCGCGGGTGTTCACGGAGTCGAGCAGCGCGACGAACTGGCGGTTGCCGATGCGGCGATAGACGACGGGTTGCATCAGCTTGTCGCCCTGGGCATCGAGGCGGTGGTTGGTGCCGGGCTGGGGGACGCAACTGGTGAGCTGGCCGTTGCAGAGGTAGTGATAGGGCGCGACCGGGATGCGGAAGGGGCCGCTGACGGAGGAGCGCGAGGGATCCTGCCAGCTGACGTGGAAGCGGTAGTAATGAATCGAGGCGCCGTGAAAGATCTTGCGGAGCTGGGTGCCACCGTTGGCGAAGATGAGCTCGGGCGCGCCGACGGGCGGGAGGCGGCGGCCTTCGAGATCCATGGGGTTGAGGAAGTTGACGCCGTTGATGATGGCGCATTGCTCGCTGGCCTCGGCGCCGCGCAGCATGGCGGCGCGGTCGGCGACGCAGGCGTGCTTCTGGATGACGGTGTCGCCGGTGGAGGTGCCGAGGTAGTAGCCGTCCGGCCAGACACCGAGGCGGGGATAGTCGGGGAAGAGCTTGCGGGCGAAGTCGTAGCGGAAGTAGCGGCCGAGGGGATTGGAGGTTTGGCTCACGGCGTAACACATGCCGAAGGGCGTTTGCGGCGTGCTGCCGGCGGGCTTGCGGAAGATGGGCATGACCCAGACCCAGCGGCGGGCCAATTGGTCATAGCGGACGACCACGTCGCCGAAGCCGACGTGGCCGCACTCGCCCGGGAAGCCGTCGAAGACGACGCGGGTGGGGATGGGGCCGTAGAGCACGCGCCCGGTCTTGTCGAAGATGGCGAATCGGGAGTTGACCGTCTGGATGATTCGGGTGGGCCCGACGGCGAGACTGTTGTCGCTGGGGTTGCGGAAGGGGGCGGTGCCCTGCGGGCCCTGGAAGCCGGCGCCGAGGCCGTTGAAACTGGCGAGCAGCGGCGCGGGCGGACGCGGGCCGGGCTGGGTCTGCTCGATGGCGGCGGCGGCGGCGGAGACCGGCGGTGGCATGACCGGTGCGGGCGGCGGCGGCGGGACGAAGCGGCGCGCCGGACCGCGCCCGCCGCGGCCACGTCCGCCGCGGCCGAAGGGAAAGCGCGGCGCCGGAGGCGCGGTGGCGATGAGCTGTGCGAGCGGCAGGGAAGTGTCGTGGGCGGCGGCGGGGGTGGAGACGACGGGGAAGCTCTGGGCGAGAACCAGGGGGGTGGCGAGGGCGAGACCGGTGAGCAGCGGAGCGAGGCGCATAGGGCTTATATTTTATCCACCGCGCCGGTCACCGCAAGTCTCGATTGCGGTGCTACCCGGGTGTGATCGCCCTGCCGCGCTCAATGCCCCAAGGCGGGCCGGAATACCGGTTGGGCGGTGGTCCCGGTGATGCTAAAGGGGATACTGAGACCGCCTTTGGTGGCGGCGGCGCCGGTCTTGCCTCCGGTCAGGGCCCCGAATGCCCCGGCAACGATGCCGCCGATGCGGCTCTTGGCGGCCAGGTTCGTCGTCGCCGTGGTGACCGGATTGGGGGCGAGCGTCGCCAGCATGCGGCAGTTGAGCTGGCCCGCCGGGCTGATGGCGCCATTGCCGGTCAGGGTGCCGATGGCCGGCACGATCGCCTTCAGGTTTTGCAGGGTTGTGCCGGTGGCGGCGATGCGCAGATTGGCGCTCAGCGTCTGGATCAACGTGTTGCTGCCGGCGTTGCCGAGGCGCGCAAACGCCTGCAGCGCGCCCAGCTCGCCGCCGAGGTTGAAGCCGGTCAGCTTGGCGTTCGCGAGGTTCACATTGCCGGCGATTACGAGTTGGTCGATCGGGCCGAGGAAGCTCAGAGCGGTATTCAGAGTTCCGGATTGCAGCGCCGCACCGCGGGGCAGGGCGACGCCGAGGGCGGGGAACATGCCCTGCAGATCGGTCGCGGGCATGGCGGTGCCGGCCAGCTTCATGCCGAGCGTCGTCGTCGGGCCAGCCATGTTGTAGGTTCCGGTGAGCGTGGCCAGCGCTTTGCCGATGTGAACCTCGCCCCGGGTCAGCGCGCCCACGCTGCGGCGCAAATCGTAGGCAATGGCGTAGGCAATGTTCACGGGCACGGCGGCGGGCGTGGCATTGGGCGCCAGGCGGACTTGTTCCAGCTGCAGCGTGCCCTGGGAGGTCGCCTGGCGGCCGTTCGAGTTGAGGGAGCCGTCGAAGCCGAGCCTGCCGCCGA
>DAIDIF010000269.1 GCA_027451805.1 Acidobacteriota bacterium | reverse complement strand
AAGCAAAGCCCGCGGATCTCCGCGATCTCGCTCATCGCCCGGTCCAGGGATGGTTTGCTCTTGTTCACGCCAAGCTCACGGCGTCGCCCGCCCTATGCACTTTATAGCGCAAAGTTCAGGCCGCGTCAATCGCGGCAACTGGGAGACGCCCGGAGCGCCCGCGGGCGTCCGTGGCCGGGGATCGTAGCCCGGCCCCAGCCCGACCAACGGCAGGGCGGCTCCGGAGAGAGGTGGCCGAGCCACTCACCGCGGCGCGTGCCGCGCAAAGTACCCGCGCAGCGCTGCCAGCAGCGCCTCGGTGGGCGCCCCGTCCGCCGCCGCCGCTTCCTGGAGCGTCAGCGAACGCGGAACCTCCCGCGCCCGCGCCAGCGTCGTCAGCCCCGCCCGCGCCAGCAGCTTGCGCGTTCGCGGATAGCTCGCCACGCACCAGTACACCAGCGTCTCCCCGCTCAGCAGCTCCGCCCGAACCCACGCCGGCGGCCGCTGCGCCAGCGTCAGTGCCAAATTCAGGACGAACAGCAGCACCGCCGCCAGCTCCAGGAACGCCGACACCGGCAGCACCCGCCACGCCCACCCCGCCTGCGTCCCATACGCCGCCGCCTCGCCCGCCACCCGCAGCCCGCAGCCCAGCGTCAGCAGCCACAAGCTCGCCGCCATCAGCTTGGCGCTGCGCAGCTGCCGGCTGTTGAGAAAGCTCGGCAGCATGCGCGGCCCCAGCGCGAAGATCAGCGTCGCGATGAACCCCACCGTCACCGCATGCCGCCCCGCTCCCGGCAGCCCCGCCGCCCCCGGCGCCAGGTCCGCCCATACCTCCAGCGCCGCGCCCGCGATCAGCCACCCGAACGCCAGCCGCAGAAACACCGGATAGCCGGCATACACGCCCGCCGTCTTCGCCGCCTTCACTTCCGGCTCCCACACCCGCAGCCCCCACGTCCCGGCGAGCGCCAGCGCCAGCGCTAGAGCGTCGGCTGTCCCAAACCACCCCGCCAGCGTCGCCGCCGCCAGCACGCCCACGCCTGCGGCCAGCAGCGCCGCCAGCCGCGGCCGCCCCTGCTCCAGCCGATGCGCCCGCAGTCCCGCGAACACCGTCACGAACCGCGTGCTGTATCCCAGCGCGATGGGTACGATGAACGCCCAGATCGCCAGCTCCACCACCCGCCGGTCCCATCCCGCTCCGTACGCCGCCGTCGTCGCCGCGATCGCCGCCCCCAGGTTCACCGCCAGCGCCACCGCCAACCCGCCAAACCCCGCCATCCCCAGCAGCGACGCCGCATCCAGCCCGCCCGCGCCTCCGGCGGCGCGGGTCGCCGCTGGTTTCTGCTGCCGCGGCGCCACCACCAGCACGTACTGGCTTGCCGCGAACCCCGCCAGCATCAGCCCCGTCCCCGCGATCAGCCCGGCGTGCGCCGCCGCATACCCTAGCCCCGCCAGCCAGCGCGCCGCCACCCCCGCCGTCCACAGCCCCCACGCCGCCCACCCCAGCCACAGCGGCCGCAGCGCCACGGCGCGGAACTTCGGCAGGATGGAGAGCGAGATGCCGAGAATGAAGCTCCCCACCCAGCCGAACACCTGCGCCTGTCCGTGCGCCTGTATCCAGGCCGTTGGCGGCGCCGCCGGCAGTTTCGCCGCCGCGATCGCCAGCAGGTTGGTCACCCCCAAAAACGTCCCCGGCAGCGCCAGATAGATCAGCCCGGTCGCGATAAACGCCGCCAGCAGCCGCGCCGTCCGCCGCTCCGGCCGCGGATCGGCCACCGCCGGCCGCTCCGCGTCTCGCGCCCACGCCGCCTGCCACTGCGCCGGCAGCGCCGCGCCGTGCGCCTCCGTGCGCGCGCCCGCGGCTGCGTTTCCCCGTGACAATGTCCAGCACCTGCTCGTTCGCAATGATGCATCCATCGGCGGGTGCCCGGCGCGCCTTAGTCTACGCCGCCTCCGGTGTCCGCCTGCGTGCTCCCCGCCCGCAGCCTGACCCCCTCGTGCGCCGCCAGCGCCGCCCCCAGCGGCGCGATCGCGTAAATGCACACCAGCCACACGATCAGCGCCGCGCTCGTCGCCTCCGCCAAATTCGCCCCGAAGATCTTCGTCAGCCCGAAGATCGTCAGCACCTGAAAACCGCCCCCCACCGCCGGCAACTGCAGCACCGAGCCGATCGCCGTCAGCCCCATCAGAAAAATCCCCGCCGCGAACCCGAACCCCGGCAGCATCTCCGGATACGCCCGCACCGCCAGCCAGATCGCCGCGCTCACCGTCACCCATAGCAGCATCGTCAGCGCCACCGCCGCCGCCAGCTTCCTCCCCCGCCGCAACCCTTCCATCCCCTGCGCCAGCGTCTCCAGGAAATGCTCCGCCTTCATCCGCAACCGGCTGGGCGCTTTCTCCTGCCGCAGCCGCAGCCGCGCCAGCACCTTCGGCGCCCGCAGGTGGAAGAGGTACAGCGCCGCCATCAGTCCCGCAATCCCCGCGCTCAGCACCATCCCGGCTTTCTGAAACGCCCCCTGATAGCCGCCGCTCCGCGTCAGCGCCTGGATGTCCGGGCTCAGCGCCAGATCCAGCCCCACCAGCAGCACCACCCCGCTCATGTCGAACATCCGCTCCAGCATCCATACCGCCAGCTGCGGCGGCAGCCCGCCCCGGTGCTTGCGCGCAATGTAGTACGGCCGCACCAGCTCTCCTGGTCGCCCCAGCAGCGCCGTGCCCGTAAACCCGATCATCGTCCCCTTCAAAATCGGCCAGAACCGCCCCGGCGTCGCCATCAGCACCTCCCACCGCCAGGTCCGGATCACGTAAGTGGCGTAAATCAGCACTACGGAGCCAAAAATGTCCCCCGCCTTTGCCTCCGCCGTCGCCTGCCATACCGCCGCCCAGCTGAATTGCCGCCACTCCGGGCTATGGCGGAATTGCCACACCACGAGCACGCCCACCACGACAGCCAAAATGGTGAGCCAGAGGCGCTTGCGCTTCATCAAGGGGGGTTCCGTGCTTCCTCTGGTAGTTTACCGAACCCGTGGCGCCCCAATTCCGTTATTACTGATGTGAGCGCCGCTACCCTGTGGTTTAATCCAAAACGAGCCGGTGAGATGGCTCTCGGGCCGCTCCTGCCGGTCGCGGCCGCCAAGCCGCGCGCCCGGGCCGCGTCCCGGTCCGCGTCGCCGGCGCCGGCTGTTGGAATTAACGTGCAAGATCGCCAGCTCGTAGACCGCTGTCTCGCCGGAGATGCCGCCGCATGGGAAGAGGTGGTTCGCCTCCACTCCCGCCGCATCTACAGCCTCTGCTACCGCTTCACCGGCCGCGCCGAGGACGCCGAGGATCTCGCCCAGGACGTCTTCATCCGCCTGTATCGCAACCTCGGCTCCTACCGCGCCGACTTCGGCAGCCTCGCCACCTGGCTCACCACCCTCACCCGCAATCTGCTGATTGACCACTACCGCCGCGCCAAGCCCGACCGCCTGACCGATCCCATCGAAACCGCCACCCCCGACGGCGACACCGTCCCGTTGCCGCTTGCCGCCCCGGGACGCCCCGCCGATCACGCCGTCTGGGGCAGGGAAGTGCAGGAGCACGTCCAGCACGCCCTGCTGCGTCTATCTCCCGAGTTGCGCGAAGCCGTCATCCTGCGCGACCTTCAGGATCTCGACTACAAGGAAATCGCCGCCGTGCTCCGTCTGCCCGAAGGTACGGTGAAATCGCGCATCAACCGCGGACGTATTGAATTGGCGCGCCTCTTGCGCCCCAATATCCAAATCATGGAGTCCAACCCATGAACGACATCACCCCCATGCCGGGAAGCTGGTCCTGCGCCGACTTCGAGTCCGCGCTCAGCGAGTATCGCGAGGGTACGCTCGCGCCCGCGCCGGCCGCGCTCGCCCGCGCCCACCTGGCGCAGTGCCCGGCCTGCTCCGGCCTGCTGGCGGCGGTCGCTGCCGCCCAGGCCGCGCTCGCCGCCCTGCCCGCCGTCGAGCCCTCCCCGCGCCTGCTGGCCCGCATTCTCGCCCAGACGCTGGCGCCCAGGCCCCGCGCCGCCGCCGGTCTGCGCGGCTTCTGGGCGTCGCTGATGTCTCCCCGCTTCGCCCTGGGCCTGGCCATGTCGGTCTTCGCCGTCGCCCTGCTGCTCAACGCCGCCCAGGTCAACCTCGCCCAGGTGTTCCGCGGCAACGGCCTCAGCCAGCTCGCCCCAACGACGCTCGCCGCTTCGCTCCAGCGCCAGTGGGACCGCGCCTGGGCGCGCGGCGTCAGCTATTATCACGACTTGCGCTTCGTCTACGAGATCGAAGCCGCCATCCATCAAATGCAGAAGCCGGCGCCCGCGTCCGGCGCGCCCGCCGCGCCTGGCGGCGCGCACGACCGCTCGCAGCGGATCGGCCACGCCGTCCCCGACGCGCAACTGGCCTTGGCTTTTCCTGTCGTGCTTCGCCGCCCCTACCGGAGACAACTATGAATTGCTACGTGCACCCTGATCGCGAGGCCACCGCCTTCTGCCGCACCTGCGGCCGGCCCCTCTGCGCCGAAGATCAGCGCGAGATCTACGGCGTCGTCTATTGCCAGGAGTGCCTCGCCCGCCAGCTCGGCCAGCCCATCTCCGCCCCCGGCGTCCACGCTCCGGCCGCGCCCCCGTCCGGCTTCGCCGCCGCGGCGTCCGCTCCGGCCGCCGCGTCCGGCCCCCACGTCCCCAACGCCGGCCTCGCCACCCTGCTCGGCTTCATCCCCGGCGTCGGCGCCGTCTACAACGGCCAGTACCTCAAAGCCTTCCTCCAGGTGGTGATCTTCGCCTTCCTCATCTCCATCGCCAACTGGGTCTCCAGCGACGCCGGCGGCGCCTTCATCGGCCTCAGCATCGCCGGTTTCTATTTCTACATGGTGATCGACGCCTATCGTAGCGCCAAGGCCATCCAGGCCGGCCAGCCGCCCAGCGATTTCCTCGGCTTCGGCCAGCCCCGCCAGATCAACGCCCCCATCGCCGCCATCGTTCTCATCGTCATCGGCGCCATCTTCCTGCTGCACAGCATGGGCTTCTTCTACTACGACTTCTCGCGCTATCTCTGGCCCGGAGCGCTCATCGCCTTGGGCATCTTCCTCCTGCTGCGCCAAAAGGGAACCACCGCCCCCTAAGCCGCGGAACCAGCGCCCCCCCAGCCGCGTACCTTCGCCATGACCGCCTGCGCCTGCCCCTCGTGCCAACTCCGCCGCCTCACCCCGGCGCTGGTGCTGATCGCCGTCGGCGCGCTCCTGCTGCTGCACCTGCTGCGCCCCGGCTTCACCACCCTGGCCGCCGTCGCCGCCTTCCTCGTCTTCGGCGGCGCCTTGGGCCTGCTCCGCCGCCTCCTCCCCCGCCCCGCCAACCACCCCGCGCCCGCCAGCCTGTTCTTCCCGCTGCTGGTGCTCACCGTCGGCGTGCTCATCCTCCTGCGCCACACCCTGCCCCAGTTCCCGCTCGGCGCCTGGATCGCCAACTACTGGCCGGTGCTGCTCATCGTCTGGGGCCTCACCCGCCTGATCGAGCACTTCCTCCGCCCCCCCAGCGCCCGCAGCGGCCTCTCCGGCGGCGAAATCCTGCTGCTGCTCGTGATCATCGTCTTCGGTCTCGCTTTCAGCGGCGCCTATCACTTCCGCGACTCCCGCATGGCCGACTACTGGGGCATCCACGTCAGCGATTGGAACCCCTTTTACCAGTCCTATTCCTTCTCCGCTTCCGCCCGCGCCGCCCTGCCCC
>DAIDIF010000268.1 GCA_027451805.1 Acidobacteriota bacterium | reverse complement strand
CGATTGGCGGGCTGTCCTCCCGGGCGGCTGCGCCTCTAGATCGTCACGCGCCGGTTCTCGCAGAGGTCCACCATGAGGTCGGGCAGCAGCCCAAAGGCGGCGTCGCACTCGCGCGGGCTGGCGCTGGGGTCCATGCCGATGGCGCGTGCGATGATCTCCTTGCCGACCGGGTCGGTGAGCCGGTCGCGCACCTGGCCGACCAGGATGTGGTAGCCCTCCTCGT
The DNA here is from genome assembly GCA_027451805.1 of Acidobacteriota bacterium. Lineage (GTDB taxonomy): Bacteria > Acidobacteriota > Terriglobia > Terriglobales > SCQP01 > SCQP01. The sequence goes on along the minus strand of DAIDIF010000268.1, from coordinate 1,445 downwards.
AGCCGTTGTGGCCCTGGAATGCCAGGCGCCGGGCGGGCACGCTCTTGTCGACCGTGGCGTACGGCAGCCAGGCGACCTGCACCAGGCCGGGCGCGCCCGGCACGGGCACGAGCTTCACGATCAGGTACAGGTAGGCCATCTCCTGCGCCTCGGCGCCCCAGATGTCCTTGACGGGGTAGGGCACCGCGCCGGCGTTGCCCACGTTCAGCGAGAGCACCGGGTTGTCCTGGCCGCCGAGCGCGGGCGGCGCCTCGTTGTTCTGGATCACCACGGCGCCCAAAAAGTTGTACAGCAGCGCCGCGCCGGTCGCGGTCCACGAGAGCGGCACCATCGAGAACTCGTCCGCGACGCCGTTCAGCACCAGGTGCTGCAGCTGCGGCGCGAGCGCCTTCTCGGGCACCTCAAAGATGTTCAACGGGTTCATGAGCGCCGCGCGCATCGACGCCCCCGCGCGGTACTGGGCCACCAGGCTGCGCGCGTTGCGCGCCGCGTCGCGCGAGATCATGTTGAGCACGTGCAGCGGGATGCACGAGTCGTCGCGCAGCGTCCGGTTCTCGGCCAGCTCCTGGTCGCGCGGCCCGTGCCCGCCGCCGTTGGGCGTGTAGGACGCGTTGTTGGAGAACACGAGCGCGCCCGCGTGGAACTGGCACTGGTCGTAGGGCGGCGCGAAGATGCGCGGCACGTAGTTGGCGTTCAGGTAGCGGTTGTGCCCGTTGGACTGGCTGCGGTTCTGGCCAAAGGCGAGCCCGCGCGACACGCCCGTGCTCTGGCCCGCCGGGCCCGGGCCCGTCGGGCGCAGGATGCCCACGTGGTAGTCGGCGGCGGGGCTTTGCGGCACCAGTGCTCCGGCGGCCATCCTCGCGCGCGTGCGTACGTACGACTCACTCGCTCGCTTCCTGATTCCCGGCGCGGGCGGTCCGCGCGCGGCCAAAAAAAGCAACGCTGGCTGGCGCGAAAAAGAAGAAACCGCCACCGCTGCGGGTTCGGGTTTCCAGGTGGGCGGGGCGGCCCGATAACGAGGTTTTATAAAGTGGCGTTGATGCAACCAACGGCTTCCCCCCGCCGCGCTCAGGTCATGCGCGCGGGTCCCTCGTCCTGTGGCTGCTGCTGTTGCTGTGGCTGCTCCCTGGGGGCGTCGCCCGTCATGATGGCGTTCACATCGTCCGGTTGGTACATGTGAGCACCGCCAAAGGCGGACACGGGCGCCGCCGATGGCGTCGGCCTGAACGGTGCAAATAGGCGTTCCGCCGGCTGCGGAATGAACGCCGGCGCCTCGGCCACGGGCGGTGCGAACGGATCCGCGCCGCCGCCGCCGTCGGGCAGGTGCTGCTGCTGCGGCGGCGGCGCCGGTGGTTGCGCGCCGTCGGAGTGCGCCCCGCGCGGTGCACCGCTAACGCCCGGCGCTACGGCGCGCCCGGGGTGTGGGCGCGCGCCGGCGTGTACGC
>DAIDIF010000267.1 GCA_027451805.1 Acidobacteriota bacterium | reverse complement strand
TTGGTTGCGGGGGGTGGATTTGAACCACCGACCTTTGGGTTATGAGCCCAACGAGCTACCGGACTGCTCCACCCCGCACAAGGAGTATAGCAAAGGCCAGCGGCCTTTGTGCGCGGCGGGGGCGGCACGCTACCCTAGTTTCCATGCTCGCGATCGGCGACCACGGGCTGCTGGCGGATGGGCTGACGGCGGCGCTGGTGGGGCGCGACGGGAGCGTGGCGTGGCTGTGCGTGCCGCGTTTCGACGCCAGCTCGGTCTTCGCCACGCTGCTGGATCCGCACGCCGGGGCGTGCCGCTTCGCGCCACCGGGCGGCGGGCTGGGCACGCAGCGCTACGTAGAGCGCACCAACGTGCTGGTGACCGAGTTCCCGCACGCGCGCATCACCGATTGGATGCCGGCGCGCTTCGATGGGGCGATCGCGGCCGGCTACGGCGACGGCGCGCTCTGCCGCTGGGCCGAGGCGGCGGGCGCGGGCGGCGGCGCCGAGCTGGACCTGGTGTGCGCGCCGCGGCTGGATTACGGACGGCTGGCGGTGCGCTGGCAGCCCGGCGCGAACGGCATCTGGCACGCCGACGGGCCCACGCCGCTGTGGGCCGCCGCCAGCTTCCCGCTGGCGGCCGCGGACGGCGAGCTGCGCGGCCGCGGCCGTCCGGCGGCGGACGCGCCCGCCTGGTTCGTCTTCGGCTGGGGCGCGGCGCCGGCGGCCCTGGAGGGGGGGCGGCTGCGCCACTCGCTGGCCTACACCAGCGCCCGCTGGAGCGACTGGGCGGCGAAGGCGACCTACCACGGCCCCTACCGCGCGGCGGTGGAGCGCAGCGCGCTGGTGCTCAAGGCGCTGGTCTACGCCCCCACCGGGGCGATCGTCGCCGCGCCCACCACCAGCCTGCCGGAGGCGATCGGGGGGCCGCGCAATTGGGATTACCGCTACTGCTGGCCGCGCGACGCCACCTTCGCGCTCTACGGACTGTCGCTGCTGGGCTACCATGACGAGGCCGGGCGCTTTCTCGAGTTCCTCGCGCAGATCGCCGACGCCCATCCACCGCCGCTGCAAGTCTGCTACCGCGTGGACGGCGCGACCGACCTCAAGGAGCGCGAGCTCCCGCATCTTGCCGGCTACCGCAACTCGCGCCCGGTGCGCATCGGCAACGGCGCCGCGCGGCAGCGCCAGCTCGATGCCTACGGCGAGGTGCTGGATGCGGCCTACACCTACGCCCAGTGGCGCAACGGGCTCGACGCCGGCGTCTGGAAGGCGCTGGCGCGGCTGGTGGAGTACGCCGCCGCGCATTGGCGCGAGCCGGACGAGAGCATCTGGGAGGTGCGCGGCGGACCGCAGCAGTTCGTCTACTCCAAGGTGCTGTGCTGGGTGGCGCTCGACCGCGGCATCAAGCTCGCCCAACGCCACCGGCTGCCCGCGCCGGTGGCCGCCTGGGAGGCCTGCCGCGCCCAGATTCATCACGAGGTGATGCGCCGCGGCTACCACCCGGAAGTGCACGCCTTCACCCAGAGCTTCGACAACCCCAGCCTCGACTCCAGCCTGCTGCTGCTGCCGCTGCTGCGCTTCTGCTCGCCGCACGATCCGCGCATGGCGGCCACCATCCGCCGCATCCAGCACACGCTCGGGGCCGACTCGCTCCTTGCCCGCTACCAGAACACCGGCGACGACGGCGTGGGCGGCCCGGAAGGCGCCTTCGCCATCTGCACCTTCTGGCTGGTGGATTGCCTCACCCTGCTGGGCTGCGCCGACGAGGCCCGCGCCCGCTTCGAGCACATGCTGGGCTACGCCAGCCCGCTCGGGCTCTTCAGCGAGGAGATCGATCCGCGCACCGGCCAACTGCTGGGCAACTTCCCCCAGGCTTTTACCCACATGGCGCTGCTCAACAGCGCGCACAACCTGGAGCTGTACCCGGCGGGCGTGCCGTAGGCAGGGTCGCGTTGTGGTAGCCTCTCGGCATGGGCCGCCGGCTGCTGCTGTTTCTCTGGGTCGCCGCCATGCTGCCGCTGGCCGCGGCGCCGTCGCATGGCCCCAAGCACGGCTACCTGGTCATCAGCGGGGGGATGGACTACCACCTCGACGTGCCGCGTTTCCTCCGCCTGGCGGGCGGGCGCGAGCGGGCGCGGATCGTGGTGATTCCCACCGCCGACGTCACCCATCCGGAAACGGCGGCGCAACTGGCGCGCTTCTGCACCCAATCGTTGTCGGGCAAGGGCTTCCCCCGCGCCACCTTCGCGGGCACGCACTGCACCGTGCTGCACACCACCGATCGCAGCCTGGCCAACTCCCGCGCCTTCGCGGCTCCGCTCGCGCGCGCCACCGGCGTCTGGCTGGTCGGCGGCCGGCAGTGGCGGCTGGCCGACGCCTACAACGGCACGCGCACGCTGCGGGCGATCTTCGCGCTGCTGGCCCGCGGCGGGGTGGTGGGCGGCGGCTCGGCGGGGGCGAGCATCCAGGCATCGTTCATGGTGCGCGGTTCGGAGCATCCCAACGACAACCGCATCATGATGGCGCCGGGGCACGAAACCGGCTTCGGGTTGTTCACCAACGTCGCCATTGACCAGCACGTCAACGCCCGCCACCGCGAAAACGACCTGGCGGCGGTGATGCGGGCGCATCCCGGGATGCTCGGGCTGGGGCTCGACCAGGGCACCTCGATCACGGTGCATGGCGATGAGTTGACGGTCAACGGCCCCGGCCGGGTGGCGGTGTGGGACCACAAAGTCCACCACGGCCTCGGCTACTACTATCTCCGCACCGGCGACCGCTTCAACACCGCGACCTGGACGCCCACCCTCGCGCGACGCGCGCCAGCGGCGCACTAAAGCCATGCGCTGGACTGTCGTAGGCGCCGGCCGCGCCGGCACCGCTTTCGCCGCCTGGCTGGCGGACAGCGAGCCCGAGCGGCTGCAATTAATCGCCCGCCGCCAGCTCGCCGCCTGGCTGGCGCGCCTGCCGGGCGAGCCGCCCGGCGGCCTGGTGCTGGCGGTGCCCGATGACGCGCTCGCCCCTCTGGCGCGCGACCTTGCCCCGCGCCGGCCGGAGTGGCGCGGCTGGCGCATTCTGCACCTGAGCGGCGCGCGCGACTCCAGCGTGCTGGCGCCGTTTCGCCGCCGCGGGGCGGCGGTGGGCTCGCTGCATCCGATGATGACCTTCCCCAAGCCGCCGGCGCCGGCGGCCCGCAGGAGCCACCCTTGGGCGCCGGTGCCCAGCCCGCAAGGGGTGGTCTTCACCTGCGAGGGCGATGCCCGCGCCCGCCAGACCGCGCTGCAACTGGTGGCGATTTGGGGCGGGCGGGAGCTGGCGCTGAGCGCCAAGGCCAAATCGGCCTATCACCTGGCGGCAACCTTGGTGGGCCCGGGCGCGGTGGCGCACATGGCCACCGCAGAGGCCATATTGCGGCACTACGGACTGCGCGGCGCCAAGCTGGCCCAGGCACGGGCGGGGTTGGTGCGGCTGCTGCAAGCCACCGCCGCCAATCTGGAGGCGATGCCCACCGCGGCGGCCTGGACCGGGCCTTTTGCCCGTGGCGACCAAGCCACGCAAGCCTTGCACTTGCGGCTTTTGCCCCCCGGCCTGCGTCCGTTATACCGGGCTTTGGCCCAAACGCCGCGGCCGAAGTAGTTTCGACCGGCGTTTTTCCTAGACATCGCCCCCGCCAGCCGGATACCATCTCCCCGCGTCCGTAGCTTTTAGCGCCCAGCAAGTCATGGTCTCTCCGGCTGCATCCGCCCGCAGTGTTCTTTCGAACCGGGTTTCGCCCGGGCGGATCCCTCGCCTTTGCATCGCCTTGCAGGCGCCGACGGCGGGCGAACTGATGCAGCGCGCGGAGCGCGCGGCGCGCGAGGAGTCGCTGCTGGAGCTGCGGCTGGACGCACTGAAACAGCCGACCTCGGCCATCCAGCCGCTGCGGGAGTTCCTGCGCTCCTCGCCGCAAACGCTGGTGATCGCCACCTGCCGCAAGAGCACCTATGGGGGTGGCTTCAAGGGCTCGACCGAGGCGGAGTGGGCGGTGCTCAAGCATGCCGCCGCCGCCGGCTGCGCGCTGATCGACCTGGAACTGCAGAGCGCCGAGCGCCTGCCGGCCAGTGCGCTGGCCGGCCTGCGCCAGCAGACCAACCTCATCGTTTCCTACCACGACTATAAGACCGCTCCGCCGCTGGGTCCGCTGCTGGAGCGCCTGGAGGCGATCCCGGCCGACCTCTATAAGCTCGTCCCCACCGCCAACACCTGGCGGCAGAACATCGAGATGCTGCGCTGTCTGGACGCCTACACCGGCGCCACGCCGCTGATCGGCTTCTGCATGGGGGAGTCGGGGCTGCTGAGCCGGATCCTGAGCATGCGCGCCGGCGGCGCGATGACCTATGCCGCGCTCGACCCGGAGGAGGCCACGGCCGCGGGCCAGCCCACGCTCGCCGATCTGCGCCACCTCTATCGGGTGGAGGCGCTCAACAAGGCGACGCGCATTTACGGGGTGCTGGGGTATCCGCTGGCGCACTCGCTATCGCCGCTGATGCACAACGCCGCCTATCGCCGCCTGGGGATGAATGCGGTCTACCTGCCGCTGCCCACCAAGCGGCCGGCCGAGGTGCTGGACTTCGCCGACGACATCCCGCTCAGCGGGCTGAGCGTCACCCATCCCTACAAGAGCGCCATCCTCGACCGGCTGGAGCGGATCGATCCGCTGGGCAAGCTGGTGGGCGCCATCAACACCGTGGTGCGCAGCCAGGGCAAATTCTACGGCTACAACACCGACATCGCCGGGGTGGTCGAGCCGCTGTCACTGGCGCTGCCGCTGCGCGGGGCCAAGATTCTGGTGCTGGGGGCCGGCGGGGCGGCCCGCGCCGCGGTCTTCGGGCTGCGCGGCAACGGGGCGCAGGTCTTCATCCACAACCGCACGCGGGAGCACGCGCAGAAGCTGGCGGCGGAGGCGCGCGCCAAGGTGGTGTCGCGCGCCGAGCTGAAAAAGCTCAGCTTCCAGGCGATCGTGCACGCCACACCGGTGGGACAATATCCCAAGACAGGAGAATCGCTGCTGGAGGCGGACGAGATCCACGCTCCGGTGGTCTTCGATTTGGTGTACAACCCGCTGGAAACCGAGCTGCTGCGCCGCGCCCGCGAACGGGGGGCGCGCGTGATCCACGGCTTCGAGATGCTGGCGCTGCAGGGGGCGCGGCAGTTTGAGCTCTGGACCGGCAAGCCGGCGCCGCTCGACGACATGCGGCGCGAGCTGTTCACCGCGCTCTCCGCCCCCGCCTGACCGGCCACCGCTTTGATACCCACCCTTCTCGTCGTCGCTTTCGGATTGGTGGCCGTGGCGGCGGCGCTGCGCGCCCGCCGCCGGCACGGGGAGTTGGATGGCGCCAAGCTGGCGCGCGACGCCGGGTTCGCCATTCTGGGGCTCTACATCGTCATCGAGGGCTCGCGCTTCTGGATCGACTACGCCTGGTGGAAAACGATGGGCCAGGCGGGTACCTTCTGGCAGTTCCTGCGCATCCGCTGGCTGCCGCAAACGGCGCTGGCGCTGGTGGCGGCGGCACTGCTGATGGCCGCCTTCGCCCTGGGCCGGCGGCGGTCGCCCTCACCGCTGGCGCGCACCCGGCTGTTTGGCGGAGTGGGGTATCTGCTGGCGGCGCTGCTGGGCATCTTCGTCTCGGTCAACATCGTCAACCCCTGGACGATCGCGCTCTATCTGGGCGCGCACGACACCGGGGTCTACACCGACCCCATCTTCCACAAGGACCTGGCGTTCTACTTCTTCCGCCTGCCGTTCTACCAGATGGCGTTCGACTGGATCGGCGGCCTGGCCGTGGCCGGCCTGGTGCTGGCCGGGGGCGCGGTGGTGCTGGGCTCGTCGTTCGAGCGGATGCAGGAGGTGCGGGAGCGGATGCTGGCGCAGATGCAGGGGCACGGCTACGCCGGCGGCTCGAGCGCGGCGCTGCCGCCGCGGCATCGCGTCCCGCTCACCGCCCTGATCCGCCTGGCGGCGGTGCTGCTGCTGGCGCTCTTCGCCGGGGCGCAATGGTTCGCGCGCTACGGCCTGCTGTTTTCCAGCCACAGCTTTCTCACCGGCGCCGACTTCGTGGATGTGCGGCTCGGGCTGCCGCTGCTGTGGGTGCAGATCGCGGGGGCGCTGGGGCTGGCGCTGCTGATCGGGGTGGCGCGCCGGCGCTCGCGCGCGCTGCGCCACTATACCCCGGGCTCGCTCGGCGCCACCCTGGCCGAGTGGGTGCCGGCGGACACGCCCGCCTGGCTCGCCCCCACCGTCATCATCGCGTTCCTGGTGTTGGCGATCGCGCCCTCCCTCATCCAGGCGGCGGTGCGCTCGCTCTACGTCCAGCCCAACGAGCTCACGCTCGAGCGCCCCTACATCACCGACCACATCCAGGCCACGCGCATGGCCTACAACCTGGCGCAAACCGCGCACGAGGAGCCGTTCGTCCCGCGGCAGACCGACACCCTGGACCTGGCCAAGTATCCCGACACCGCCGAAAACCTCCGCCTCTGGGACGCCGCGCCGTTCCAGGAAGACGCCACCCAGTTGCAGGCGCTGCGCCCCTACTACGCCTTCCCCCACGTGGACGTGGACCGCTACCGCATCCAGGGACAGACGCGCCAGGTGCTGATCGCGGCGCGCACGCTCGACACCAACCTGCTGCCGCAAAACGCGCAATCCTGGGTCAACCTCAGCCTGCAGTACACGCACGGCTATGGCGCCGTCGCCGGCCTGGTCAATACCGCGACCGCCGACGGCCTGCCCCGGCTGATCATTCAGAACGCGCCGCCGGAGAGTTCCTATCCCGACCTCACCATCACCCGTCCGGGCATCTACTTCGGCGAAAACACCAACCGCCCGGTCTACGTGGATACGCGCCAGGACGAGTTCGACTATCCCAAGGGCGACGACAACGCCTACACCCAATACTCGGGCCGCGACGGCGTCGTCCTTTCCAGCGACCTGCTCCGCTTCGCCGCCGCCGTCCGGCAGAACGACGCCAACGTCCTGCTCACGACCTACTTCACCCCGCAGACGCGATTGCTGCTGCACCGCCAGATCGTGGACCGGGTGCAGACGCTGGCGCCCTTCCTCACCCTCGATCCCGACCCCTACCTCGTGGTGGACAGCCGCGGCCATCTGTTCTGGATGCTGGACGCCTACACCACCAGCGACCAGCACCCTTACGCGCAGCCGGTGACCATGGCCGACGGCAGCGAGGTCAACTACATCCGCAACAGCGTCAAGATCACGGTGGATGCCTACAACGGCACGGTGCGGATGTACGTCTTCGATCCCAAGGATCCGATCATCGCGGCCTACCGCGCCATCTTCCCGCACCTGTTCCTGCCGCGCTCGGCCATGCCCGCCGACCTGCTGGCCCACATCCGCTATCCGCAGGAGATCTTCGACGCGCAGGCGGAGATCTACCGCCTCTACCACATGCAGGACCCGCAGGTGTTCTACAACAAGGAAGACCAGTGGGACATCGCGCGCCAGGTGGTGGCGCAGGAGCAGACCGAGCCCACCCAGCCCTACTACGTCATGTTGCGGCTGCCCGGGGACCAGCAGGCGGAGTTCGTGCTGCTGGTGCCCTTCACCAGCCACAACCGCGACAACCTGATCGCCTGGGTGGCGGCGCGCTGCGACCCGGCGCATTACGGGCAGCTCATCTTCTACCGGCTGCCGAAGGAGCAGTTGATCTACGGCCCGCTGCAGATCGAGAGCCTGATCGACCAGGACCGCACCATCAGCAAGGACCTCAGCCTGTGGAACCAGCAGGGCAGCCGCGTGATCCGCGCCACCACGCTGGTGCTGCCGGTGGACGGAACGTTTCTCTACGTCGAGCCGATCTACATCCAGGCGCCGCAGGCGCGGCTGCCGGAGATGAAGAAGATTGTGCTCGCAGTCGGCAACCGGCTGGTCTACGCCGACGACCTGCCCGAGGCGATCCGCCGGCTGGCGCGCCCGCCGGCGCCCGAGGACGAG
>DAIDIF010000266.1 GCA_027451805.1 Acidobacteriota bacterium | reverse complement strand
GCAGCCGCCGATTGGGAAACCCGCCAACTGCCGGACGAGATCACGCTCGGCGGCGGGGCGGTGGGGCTGGCGCTGGCCGGCGCCGGCCCCGGCCTGGCCTCGGCGCTGGCGGCGGGCTGCGGCGGCGCCGGACTGGCGGCGCTGCTGGGCCTGGGCTACGGACGCTGGCGGGGGCGCGAAGGGCTGGGCTGGGGCGACGTCAAGATGATCGGCCTGCTGGGGGCGTTTTTGGGCGTGAGCACCGGGCTGGTGGGGCTGTTTCTGGGCTCGCTGGCCGGCGCCGCCGCCGGCGCGCTGCAGGCGGCGCTGGTCTTCGCCCAGCGCCGCCGCCGCGGCCGCTCCTGGCGCCGGGCGCGGGAAAGCACCGCCGTTTTCCTGGCGCGCGGCGCCATCCCCTTCGGCGTGTTCCTGGCCGCCGGCGGGGCGGCGGCGCTTGTGTGGGGCGCAGCGCTGTGGCGGGTGTGGCTGGGCCCGCTCGGCTGACGCAGGAGTGAATCAGCCTCGGTATGGCGGGCCTCACAGGGCCGAGACTAGAATAACTGCCATGCCGCCGCCGGCGCCCACCGCCACCGACGCCTTGCGCCTGTCCCAGGAGGTGCTGCGCTTCCTGCCCAGCGGGGTCGTCTTTTTCGACGCCGCCGGGCGGGTGCAGGAGGCCAATCCCGCCGCCCGCGCCGCGCTCGGCTTCGACCAGCCGCAGGGGCTCACCCTGGCCGAGCTGTTCCGCGACGCCGAACTGAGCGAACCCGGCGGCGAGCTGCTGGGCGTGGCCGCCGAGCGCCTGATCGAGGTCTACCGTTCGCTCGCCATCCTGCAGCGCAAGACGCTGCGCTACACCACTCCCGCCGGCATCGGCCGCCAGCTCGGCATCACCGCGTTTCCGCTGCGCGGCCCGGCCGCCGCCTCCGGCCCCTCCGGCCTCATCTGCCTGCTCACCGACCTCACCGCCATCCACGCGCTGGAGGAGGAGCTGCAGCGCCGCCGCAGCCTGAGCGCGCTGGGGGAGATGGCGGCGGGCATTGCGCACGAGTTCAAAAACGCCCTGGCGACGATTTCCGGCTACGGGCAGATGCTGCGCGCCGCCTCCACGGGCGAGGCGCGCGCCCAGGCGGGCAAGATCCTCGAGCAGGTGGCGATGCTGACCAACATCGCCACCGAGTTCCTGGCCTTCGCCCGCCCGCTCGCCATCCAGCCGGAGCGGGTCGAGCTCGGCGCGCTGCTGCGGGAGTGCGCCGATTCCATGCGGGTGCAGGACTTCCCCCAGATCGAGATTGGCGTCCACGGCCCCTTTCCCGCCGTCGCCGGCGACGCCGTGCTGCTCACCTCCGCAATCATGAACCTGCTGCGCAACGCCGGCGAAGCGATCGCCGCCAGCGGCCGCGGCGGCCACATCACCGTCGAGTTCGGCGGCTGGCAGCAGGGGGCGGTCTGCATCCTCTTTGCCGACGACGGCCCCGGCATGCCGCCCGAGGTGGCGGAAAAGATCTTCATCCCCTTTTTCACCACCAAGGCCAGCGGCACCGGGCTGGGCCTGGCGATGGCGCACAAGATCGTGACCGCGCACCGCGGCATCATCCTGCTCGCCGATTCCGCTCCCGGACACACGGTGTTCGAGATGCTTCTGCCACCGGCGCCGGAGGCCGCCTGATGCCCGCCATGGAAACCATCCTGCTGGTGGAAGACAAGCACGAGTTGCGGCTGATGCTCAAGACCGCGCTCGCCAACGAAGGCTACGCGGTGGAGGAGGCCGCCGACGGCGACGCCGCCGTGCGCCAGTTGCGCCGCCGCCAGTACGGGCTGGTGCTGAGCGACCTCAAGCGGCCCGGGCAGAGCGGGCTGCAGGTTCTGCAGGCGGCGCGGGAGGCGGCGCCGTCGACGCCGGTGATCATCATGACCGCCTACGGCTCGATCGAAGAGGCGGTGCGCGCCATGAAGGACGGCGCCTTCGACTTCATCCAAAAGCCGCTCGACCTCGCCCACCTCATGCTGCTGCTGCGCCGCGCCATGCAGCAGCAGCGCCTGCTGCGGGAAAACGTGCTGCTCAAGGAGGAGGCGGCGGCGCGCTACGGCTTTCCGCGCATCATCGGCGAGCACGACTCCATGCAGCGCGCCGCCGCCGCGCTGCAGCGCATCGCCCCCACCGACACCACCGCGCTGCTGCTGGGCGAAAGCGGCACCGGCAAGGAGATCTTCGCCCGCGCCCTGCACCAGCTCAGCCCCCGCGCGGCGGAGTCCTTCGTGGCCATCAACTGCGCCGCCATCCCCGAAAGCCTGGTCGAGACCGAGCTGTTCGGCCACGAGAAGGGCGCCTTTACCGGTGCCAACGCCCGCAAGCTGGGCAAGTTCGAGCTCGCCCACCGCGGCACCATCTTCCTGGACGAGATCGGCGAGATCCCGCTGGCGGTGCAGGCCAAGATCCTGCGGGTGCTGGAGGAGCGCGCCTTCGAGCGCGTGGGCGGGGTGCAGACCGTGCAGGTGGACGTGCGCGTCGTCGCCGCCACCAACCGCGACCTCGAGCTCGCCGCCCAGCGCAAGCAGTTCCGCGACGATCTCTACTTCCGCCTCTCCGCCTTCCCCATCACCATCCCGCCGCTGCGCGAGCGCGGCAAGGACGTGCTGGCGCTGGCGGAAAACTTCCTGCAGCAGTTCTGCCGCGAGTTCAAGAAGCCGCCGCTGCGGCTGAGCCCGGCGGTGCAGCAGGCGCTCGCCGCCTACCGCTGGCCGGGCAACGTGCGCGAGCTGCAGAACGCGATCGAGCGCGCGGTGATCCTGGCCGAGGGCGAGGAGATCCGCGCCGAGGACCTGCAGTTGCGCGACCTGCGCAAATCCCCCGGCCCCGCCGCCGACGAGCTCGGCCTGCCCGACGACTTCGACTGGAACGGCCCGCTGCCGGAGGTGCTCGACCGCGCCAACCGGCTGATCGAGCGCCGCCTGGTCCGCGCCGCGCTGGAAGAGTGCCGTTGGAACAAGCAGCAGGCTGCCGAGCGCCTGCAGATCCCCTACAAGAAGCTCCTGGCGCGGGTGCAGGAGGTCGGGCTCGAGGACGAGGGCGGATGAACCCGCCGCCTGCCTGGCTCGAGCGCCGCCTCCCCGGCTCGCGCCAGGTGGCAGGCGCGCTGGAGCGCTGACTGGGCTTCATTTTCTTCTGGGCGCTGGGGAGTTGGTGGCGGGAGGCGCCGGGGCTGATCGGCCCCAACGGCATTCTGCCGGCCGGCGATTACCTGGCCGCCGTGCGCGCGCACTTTGGGCCGGTGAATCGCGTCCTGTTCGCCCCCACGCTGCTCTGGCTGGGCCAGGGCACGCTGGCGTTGCATGTGGTCTGCGGCCTGGGGCTGCTGGCCGCCGTCGCCGCCATGGCGCGCTTCCATCCGCGCTGGGCGCTGGGGGTGTGCGCCGTGTGCTTTCTCTCGCTGGCCGCGGCGGCGCAGGTGTTCGCCAGCTACCAGTCGGACGGCATGCTGATGGCGGCCGGATTTCTGGCGCTGTTTTTGAACGACCGCGCGCCGTCGTGGTGGAGCGTGTTCAGCTTCCGCTGGCTGTGGTTCAGCATCTACTTCGGCTCCGGGATCGCCAAGCTGCTGAGCGGCGACCCCGCCTGGCGCCATCTCACCGCGCTCGACCAGTACTATCAGAACCTGCCGCTGCCCAACCTGCTCGGCTGGTACGCGCAAAATTACCTGCCGCACTTCGCCGAAGCCGCCATCGCCGGCTCGATCCTGGGGCTCGAGCTGGGCGTCTGCTGGCTCTGCTTCTTTCCGCGCCGCTGGCGCATCGCCTGCTTCTGGATCACGACGCCGTTCCAGCTCGCGATCATCGCCACCGCCAACTACGGCTTTCTCAACTGGCTGGTGCTGGGCCTGGGGCTGGCGCTGCTCGACGACCGGCACCTCGGCTGGATTGCGGCCAAGCTGCGGCTGCGCGGGCGGCCCCAGGCGGACGCGGGCGGGGCGGCGGGCGGATGGGCCGCCGCCGCCGGCTCGCTGGCGCTGGCGGCCTGGGTGCTGATCACCGGCGCCAACCTGGCGCAGCGGCTGTGGCCGCCCTTCCCCGCCCCGGACACGGTCACCGAACTCCTGACGCCCTTGCGCATCGTGGACCCGTTCGGGCTGTTCGCGACGATGACGCCGCACCGGTACGAGGTCGAGTTCCAGGGCTCGAACGACGGCACGCATTGGCAGGCCTACGGATGCAAGTACAAGCCGCAGGCGCCGGACCGCGCGCCGCTCGGCGACCTGTTCCTGTTCGCCCCCTACCAGCCGCGCTTCGACTGGAACCTGTGGTTCGCCTCGCTCGCCCCCTGGCAGGAGAACACCTGGGTCGAGCAGGTCGAGCTGCGCCTGCTGGAGGGCACGCCGGTCGTGACGCGACTGTTCGCCGCCAACCCCTTCGCCGCCAAGCCACCGCGCGCGGTGCGGGCGGTGCTGTGGCAGTACTGGTTCACCACCCCGGCGGAAAAACGCTCGACCGGCGCCTGGTGGCGGCGGCAGAACCTGGGGCTGTTCGCGCCGGAGATCGCCCTCACGCCGGCGGGGGCGGCGGTGGTGAGGATGCCGGGGGGATAGCGGGCTGGCCGTGGGTTCCGTTCCAGAGAGTCACGAGTCTCTTGTACCATCGCAGAATGGTGGTCGCAACAGCGCGCACGGTGGGACTCATTCAATGCACTGACGCCTTCGAGCAGCACCCGACCGGAGCGCGACCTTCGTATCAATATTGGCTTCGCAGGGAATGGCCCGGAGGGAGGGGCCTCGTGGCTTGGCTGCTGCTCAACCCGGGACAGCCGAATCCCGACCCTGTCGGGGCCCTGACGATGCGCCGCGTCATCTGCATGAGCCGGGACGAAGGCTACAGCGGGGTGATTGTAGTGAATGTCTACCCCAACGTTACAGGTAGCCCGATAGTATTATGGGCGACTCATGGTCTCCTGTTGGAGGACGTGGACGATTTAGAATGCAGGGCCACAAACCTCAAATATGTGCGCGAGGCGGGTGAGCGGGCGGCTTTGCGAATCGTCGGGTTCGGCGGTCTCGGCGGCCGCGAAAATGACCCAGGCGTCGCCGCGGCGCTCGATGCCTTCGGCGGGCCGCTCTACTGCCTCGGGACAACCCAAGGAGGCTGGCCCCGGCACCCAGGGGCGCGGAACCCGGTCCCGGCCCTGCCGCCACTCCGCGCGGCCGAACTCTGGACTCCGCCTGCGCCATGAGCTCGCTGACGGGGCACGGGGCGGCTACTCGCCGGCGGCTGCGCTGTGATCGTCGCCGGCTTCGAGCAGGGGGCGGTTGTCGACCGGCTTGAGCTCGGCGGACTCGTTCCAGCCGGCGTGGAGGTGCTCGAGCTTGGCGGCCTGCGGCGCCAGGCGGCTGCGGTGGGAGGCGACGGCGGCGTTGAAGGCCTTGCCGGCGTCGTCGACGGCCTTGCCGATCTTTTGCACGTGGCCGAAGAAGGTCTGCACCCGGTCGCCGAACTCCTT
>DAIDIF010000265.1 GCA_027451805.1 Acidobacteriota bacterium | reverse complement strand
TGGTCACCCCCGCCGACCGCGACTCCGAGCGGCTGATCACCGCCCGGTTGCGCGAGCACTTTCCCGATCATGCCATGATCGCGGAGGAGGGCGGCCGCACCCAGGCGGCGAGCGGCTACTGCTGGTACGTGGATCCGCTCGACGGCACCACCAACTACGCCCACGGCCTGCCCCTGTTCGCCGTCTCGCTCGGCCTCGAGCGCGAGGGCGAGATGCTGGCGGGGGTGGTCTACAACCCGGTGTTGGAGGAGATGTTCACCGCCACCCGCGGCGGCGGCGCGCAGCTCAATGGCGCGCCCATCGCCGTGTCGCGCTGCGCCACGCTGGGCGAGTCCCTGCTGGCGACCGGCTTTCCCTCGCGCAAGCGCCATCAGAATCCCAATATCCACTTTTACCAGTACTTCACCCTGCACACGCACGGCATGCGCCGCCTGGGCGCGGCCGCGCTCGATCTCTGCTACACCGCCTGCGGCCGCTTCGAGGGCTTCTGGGAGTTCAACCTGAAGCCCTGGGACACGGCCGCCGGCGCGCTCATCGTGCGCGAAGCCGGCGGCCAGGTGAGCGACATGCTCGGCCGCCCCCACCAGCTTCACAGTCCCGAAATCCTGGCCAGCAACGGCAGGGTGCACGCCGCCCTGCTGGCCGGCTTTGCCGATCTGTTCGCCGGCCGCACCGAGCCCCTGCCCCCGTCCGAAGCCTACCTCGCCGACCGCCCGCGGCCATGAAAGGCAAACGCGCCACGCCGCCGCGCGCCTCCCGCCTGCGCCACCGCTCCTGGCGCCAGGTGCAGACCATCCTGCACCGCCGCCGCCTGCGGGTCCGCGACCCGCAGATCAGCCTGTTGCAGGTGCCGCTGCCGCACCTGCCGGAGCCGCTCGACGGCCTCAAGATCGCCCACCTCTCCGACATTCACTACGGCCTGTTCCTCTCCCGCCAGGCGCTGCAGCGGGTGATTGAGTTGACGCAGGCGCAGCGCCCCGACCTGATCGCCATCACCGGCGACTTCGTCACCCAGTCCCCGGTCTTCATTGAGCCGGTCAGCGAGCTGCTCGCCCACCTGCGCGCCCCGCTGGGCGTGTTCGCGGTGCTCGGCAACCACGACTTCCGCGCCGGCGCCGAGCCCCTCACCCGCGCCCTGCGCCGGCGCGGTATCCAGGTGCTGCGCAACCAGCATCGCCGCCTGCGCTGGCGCGGCGCCGCGTTCCAGATCGCCGGGGTGGACGACTCCCGCCAGAACCCCGACGTGGCCGCGGCGCTCGGCCCCTCCACCGACTTCACCCTGCTGCTCGCCCACAATCCGCTGGCGCTGGCCGAGGCCGCCGCCTGCGGCGTGGATCTGGTGCTCTCCGGCCACACCCATGGCGGCCAGATCAAGTTCGGCTTCGCCGCGCCGCTGTACC
The DNA here is from genome assembly GCA_027451805.1 of Acidobacteriota bacterium. Taxonomy (GTDB): domain Bacteria; phylum Acidobacteriota; class Terriglobia; order Terriglobales; family SCQP01; genus SCQP01. Next base: position 22,836 of record DAIDIF010000265.1, on the reverse strand, counting down.
AGCGCTTTTTGCCCGCCGGGTTCCTCAGCCTCGAGGGCACCCAGATGTATGTCAGCCGCGGCCTGGGCAAGGTGATTCTCCCCATGCGCGTGGGCGCGCCGCCGGAACTGGCGTTTCTGACGCTGCAGACCGGCGGGTAGGCCCGGCCGCCACCCGGATGCAGGCCGCCCCAAGGTGGGAATTTACAACGGGATGCGCGACGGCATACTCTAACGATGTCACTCCCCCCCGGGAAAGTGAGTGGCTATGTCGTATACGGCTCCTAGCTTGCGATCGGAGATGGCGGGTGGCCCCGAAGACAGCGGCACGCGCGCCGCGGCCATCCTGCTGGTGGAGGATGACCGCCACATTCAGCGCAGCGTCAGCTATCAACTGCAGCGCCAGGGGTACAAGGTTACCTGCTGTGACGACGGCGAGGCCGGCCTGGAGGAGGCGCTGCGCCGCCGCTACAGCGTCGCGGTGCTCGACGTCATGCTGCCCAAGCTGGACGGCCTCAGCCTGTGCAAGCAGCTCCGCGCCGCGCGGCGCGAGCAGCCCATCATTCTCATCTCCGCCCGCGGCTCCGACCTCGACAAGATCACCGGCCTGGAGTTCGGCGCCGACGACTACCTCGCCAAGCCGTTCAGCCCGGCCGAGCTGGAGGCCCGCATCCGCGCCCTGCGCCGCCGCGCCGGCGGCGGCGAGGTGAGCGCCCCCAGCGAACTGCTGCAGGTGGACGACCTGGTGCTCGACCGCGACCGCCACCAGTTGCGCAAGGGCGAGGCGGCGGTGCGCCTCACCCCCAAGGAGCTGGCCCTGCTCAAGCTGATGATGAGCGCGCCGGGGCGGGTCTTCACCCGCGAGAACCTGCTGGCGCAGGTGTGGGGGTTTACCTACGACGGTTACCACCGCGCCGTGGACGCGCACATCAACCGGCTGAAGAGCAAGATGCTGGAGCAGTTCGGCGAGGGGCCGGACTGTATCGAAGGCGTTTACGGCGTCGGGTACCGCTTCCGCGACCCGGTGCAGGAATAAGCCATGGCGAGCGGCGGCCGCGCTTTTTTTGCCCGCCGTCCGCCCCCGGCGGCGGGGCGCGGCAAAGCCGGCGCCGGCCTGGACGACGCCCGCCTCCGCCTCGCCTACATCAATCACTACCGCGAGCTCGCCCTGGGCGGCATCTTCGTGCTGGCGATCTCGGCGCGGGTGCTGGGCTGGCCGGTGCCCTGGGTGGTGCTGGGCCTGCTGGCCGGCTGGTATGGCCTGGCCTGGGGCTTCGTCCGCGCCAGCGCCGCGGTGCAGGACGAGCGCCGCCTGCACGGCGCCGCCTTCACCTACTTCGCCCTCGAACTGGCGCTGATCACCCTGCTCACCCACTATGCCGGTGTTACCCAGTGGCTGGCGCTGCTGTTCTACGTGGTCAGCATCCTCTACGCCAACATGGTGCTGCCGCGCCGCGCCGCCCTCTGGATCACCGGCCTGGCCGCGGTCAGCTTCGCCGCCCTGGTCGGGCTGGAGGCGCTGCGCTCGCCCACCTCCTCCGGCCTGCTCGGGGTGCCCTGGAACCATCCCGCCGAGCTGGCAGTCACGCTGGTGGCCGGCGCGCTCGCCGGCTACGCCCTCATCGGCCTCACCCTGGCGCAGTTCTCGCAGATGCTCAGCCGCCAGGCGGCGGCGCTCCATGCCGCCAATCGCGAGCTCAACCTGGCGGGCCAGGAGTTGCGCCTGCACCGCGACCACCTGGAGGATCTGGTGCGCCAGCGCACCCGCGATCTGGAACGCGCCGGCGACGAGCTCCGCCGCGCCAACGCCGATCTGCGCCGCCTCAACGAATTGAAGAGCAGCTTCCTCGCCAACGTCAGCCACGAGCTGCGCACCCCGCTCACCTCCATCCGCTCGTTCTCCGAGATCCTGCGCGACTACCCGGACGAGGATCCGGCCGTGCGCGCCGAGTTTCTCGACATCATCATGAGCGAGTCCGACCGCCTCACCCGGCTCATCAACGACGTCCTGGATCTCGCCAAGATCGAAGCCGGCAAGATGGACTGGCACCCGCGCCCGGTGCAGCTGGACGAGCTGGCGCGCCAGTCGCTCGAGGTCTTCCAGGTGATGGCGGCGCAGAAGGGCCTCTGGCTGCAGGACCACATCGCCCCCGGCCTGCCGCCGGTGACCGCCGATCCCGACCGCCTGATGCAGGTCTTCACCAACCTGCTCAGCAACGCGGTCAAGTTCACCGAATCGGGCAGCATCGCCCTGGGCGCCACGGTGCGCGAGCAGGAGGTGATGTTCTATGTCGCCGACACCGGCATCGGCATCCCGCCCGGGGAGGAGGAACGCATCTTCGAGAAGTTCCACCAGAGCGGCGACGCGCTCACCGGCAAGCCCGCCGGCACCGGGCTGGGGCTGTGCATCTGCCGCGAGATCATGGAGCGCCACGGCGGACGCATCTGGGCCGAGCGCCAGCCCGAGGTGGGCAGCATCTTCTACGTCGCCCTGCCGGCGGCATCGTCGCGCTGAGACCGGCGCGAGAAATAGGCGTAGCCCGGCACCCCCGCCAGAATAATTCCCAGCCCCAGCGTCGAGTAGCCCAGGTTCTGGAAGTAGGTCACGGTGAGCAGGACCGCCGCCACCACCACGAAGATCGCCGGCAGCAGCGGATAGCCCGAGCCGCGGAACGGGCTCCGCTCCCCCCGCCGCCGGAACACGAACAGCGAGGCCACCGCCAGCCCGTAAAACAGCCACTCGGCGAAGATCGTCAGGGTGTAGAGCGCGCGGTAGGTGCCGGTCAGGGAAAAGCCCATGGCAAAGGCGGCCTGGATGAAGAGCGAGACGTCGGGCGTGCGGTGGCGTGGATGCACGTGCGCCAGGCGATGGAAAAAGCGCCCGTCGCGCGCCATCGCGAACGGCACCCGCGCGCCCGAAAGGATCGAGCTGTTCAGCGTCGCGAACGCCGACACCATGATTGCCACCGCCACGAACGCGCCCCCGCCCGGGCCCATCAGCCGCGCCGCCAGCGCCGAGGCGACGTTGGGCGAGGCCGCCACCGCCGCCGGCGGCAGCAGGTAGAAGTAGGCCAGGTTGATGCCGGCGTAAAACAGAAACACCACCCCGATGCCCACGATCATCGCCCGCGGAATGGAGCGCGCCGGGTCGCGGATCTCGCTCCCCGCCAGCGTCAGGTCGCTCCAGCCGTCGTAGGCCCAGAGCGCCGCCACCAGCGCCGCCGCGAACCCGCCCGCGCCCACCGGCCCGGGCAGGCTCTGGCGCAGATGCACCCAGCTCCCGTGCCCCCAGGCGAAGGCCGCCACCGTCAGCACCGCGACCAACGCCAGCTTCAGCCCGGTGAAGACCGCCTGGACGCCGCCGCCATAGCGCACCCCGAAGTAATTGATGACCGTCACCAGCGCGATCACTCCCGCGCCCACCAGGTGCTCGCCCGTCAGCGCGCTCCAGCCCAGCAGCGGCCGCTGGAGCGCCGGCCAGATCGAGCGCGCCGCCAGCGCGAAGCCCGCCCCGATGGTCGCCACCGACGCCGGCCGCACGATCCAGAACATCCCCCAGCCGAACAGGAACCCCCACTGCGGCCCCAGCCCGTCGCGCATGTACACATACTCGCCGCCCGCCATCGGCCGCAGCGTGCCCAGCTCAGCATAGGCCAGCGCGCCCGCCAGCGACAGGAACCCGCCCACCAGCCACGCCAGCAGGATCCACCCCACCGTGTGCACGGCCCGGATCATGTCGCTGGAGACGAAAAAGATCCCGGTCCCGATCAGCGTGCCCACCACCATGGCCACGCTCTCCCACGGGCCCAGCGCGCGCACCAGCCCGTCGGGCGCGAGGGCGGGCGGCTTCGAAGCGGGTTGCGAGGCACTCATGGCGTGGTCACGCGGAATCGCGCTGGGCCAGCACCGCGGGCGGGCGTCCCGCCAGGCTCAGCCAACTGATACCATACCCCACCCCGAAGGTGATCACCGTCCCCGCCACCACGAACCAGGTGTAGGCCACCCCCAGCCGCGAGAGCACGATGGTCACCCCGATGCCGGCCGCCATGCCCAGGATCGCGCCCCATTCCGTCGCCCGTTTGGTCAGCGTCGCCAGCAGGAACATGCCCAGCAGCCCGCTGAAGGGGTAGGAGAGGATCGCCAGCCCCGACTCCAGCACCGAGCGCGAGTGCCGGCTGGCGTAGGCCACCGCCCCCATCACCAGCAGCCAGAAGATCGTCGCCAGGCGCGACATCCAGAGATAATGCCGCTCGCTGCGCCCGGGCGCGAACCAGGGCTTGTAGAAATCGAGGATGGTGCTCGAGCTGAGCGCGTTCAGCGCCGCGCTCAGGTTCGACATGGAGGCGGCCAGCACCGCCGCCAACACCAGCCCCGCCAGCCCGGCCGGCAGATGGCCGGCGACGTACTGGGGGTAGAGCCGGTCGTAGCGGCCGAAGCTGCCGGCTGCCTCCGGCAGCGGATGCACCTGGGCGTAGGCGTACAGCGCCACCCCGATCACCAGGAAGAGCGCGAACTGCAGCACGATCACGATCCAGCTCGACAGCAGCGCCCACACGCTTTCGCGCTGGCTGCGCGCCGCCAGCAGGCGTTGCACCATGAGCTGGTCGGTGCCGTGCGTCGCCATGGTGAGAAACGTACCGCCGCACAGCCCCGACCAGAAGGTGTAGGTCTCGGTCCAGGAGAAGTTGAAGTGGAAGATGCGCAGCTTGTCGCCGTGCGCCGCCGCCGTCGCCACCACGGTGGCCCACCCGCCCGGCACCTCGCGCAGCAGCAGGACCAGGCTCAGCACCGCCCCGGCGACGTAAATGCAGATCTGCAGGAAGTCCGTCCACACCACCGCCCGCAGGCCGCCGGCGAAGGTATAGATCAGCGTCAGCACCGCGATCAGCGCCAGCACTTCCGCCGGCGTCCAGGGTAGGCGCCAGCCCGGCGGCAGCGCCGCCAGGATCACCCCGATCACGATCGCCACCGCGTACACGCGCACGCCTTCGGCCAGCGATCGCCCCACCAGGAAGATCAGCCCCGCCGCCGTCTTGGCGCGGCTGCCGAAACGCTGCTGGATGAGCTGATAGGCGGTCGCCAGCCGCCCCCGGAAGTAGGCGGGGATCAGGATCAGGCTGATTAGGATGCGGGCGACCAGGTAGCCGAAGACGAGCTGCAGGAACCCCAGGTCGCCGGCAAAGCCCAGCCCGGGCGTGCTGATGATCGTGAGCACGCTGGTCTCGGCGGCGACGATGGAAAACGAAATCGCCCACCAGGGCAGCTGGCCGTCGGCCAAAAAGTAGTCGCGCAGGGAGGGGTTGGGCCGCCGCAGCCAGACGCCGAAGAGGGTGATCGCCGCCAGGTAGAGCACCAGCACCCACAGATCGAGCGGATGCAGCATGCTAGAGCGGCTCCAGCCTTGCCGTCGCCGGCGTTGCTCCCGCCAGCGCAAGCGCCAGCGCTCCCGCGATGGCATCGGCTTGCGGCGGCAGCAGGGGGTGCGGCCAGGCCAGCTGCAGGGCCGCCCGCAGCGCCGGAAAGCGCTCGATCAAGCCGCCCACCGCGTAGGCGGCCGGCGCCGCCCAGGCCAACTGCCGCGCACAGGCCTGGAGCAGCGCCGCCAACTCGCGGCCCGCCTGCGCCAGCAACGCCGCCAGCCGCTCGGCCGCCGCCGGCGCCGCCGCCAGGCCCGGAACCAGCGCCGCATAGTTGCCATCCGCGGGCGCGGCTGCCAGGGCGGCGGCTACCGCCTGCCGCCCCAGCCAATCCGCGCTGCCGCCGTCCCGCCCCGGCCCCAGCCCCCCGGCCCGCGCGGTCCGCCCGTGGTACCGGCCCCAGGCGATGGAGCCGGTGCCGGCAAGGACCACAATGCCATCCCGGCCTCCGGTGGCTCCGCGCCAGGCGATCTCCGCATCGGTCACCACCTCCACCCGCGCCCGCGGCAACTGCCGCTGGAGCATGGCGCTGTAGGCGTCGCGGTGCGCCGGGTCAGCCGCCGAGGCAAAGCCGCCCGCTGCCGCCGTGCACTCGTCCGGAGCCGCGCCCGCGGCGGCCAGGGCGGCCCTGATGCCGGCCGCCAGCTCGGCTTCCACCTCCGCCGGCGGGCGCCGGCTCAGGCTGCTGCCGCCGGCCCGCACCCGCGCCAGCGGCGCGCCGGCGGGAGTGGCGACGGCGAGGTCGGTCTTGGTGCCGCCGCCGTCGAGCCCCATCACAACCTGGTTCATCATTGGTGCGCCGCCTCACCCCGCGCAGCCCTGCGCGCTCCGCCCTGGCCTTGGCGCCAAGAATACAGGAATTAGGGCTTCTGCGTCGGGCGGATCAGGACCTCGCTGATGAAACTGCGTGGCGCCTGCGTGGCCAGCATGGCGACAACATGCGCAATGTCGCCGGGTTGCAGCATGCGGGCGCGGTTCTTGCCGGCAGTCAACTGCGGCGCGATGTCGGTGTCCACCGAGCCCGGGCACACCAGGCTGACGCGAATCCCATAGCCGCGCAGTTCCTCGGCGACGGAAACCGTCAGCCCGTGCAAGCCGGCCTTGCTGGCGGCATACGCCGCCGCGCCCGGCACCGGATTGTGGCCGGCGAGCGAGGCGATATTAATGATCTGGCCGCCGCCGCGGGCGATCATGGGCGGCGCGGCCGCGCGGATGGCGTAGTAGACCGCGCGCAGGTTGGTTTCCATGGTCTCCGCCCAGGCCTCGGGCGCCATCTCGTGCAGCGGCGCGCCGAAGCGCCCGATGCCGGCGTTGTTCCCCAGCAGATCGAGCCGGCCATGGGTTTCGACCACGCCCCGGATCAGCGCCTCCACCTGGGCGAGCGAGCGCACGTCGGTGGGCCAGGCGTGCGCCCGGCCGCCGCGCTCGGCAACCTCGGCCTGGACGGCGGCCAGCCGCGCCGAGTTCCGGGCCGCCAGCGCGACCGTCGCCCCCAGCTCGGCTAGGCGCAGGGCGATGGCGCGGCCAATCCCGGCGCCGGCGCCGGTTACGATTGCGACTTGCTCTTGCAGCGGGAGTTCTGCCATAGTTGCGACCAGCGGGCGTGACGGGCATCCAATTTCAGAGGGGAAAAATTTGACTCCGGGGACGCTCTCATATTTTATAATCCTGCCTTTGAAGCGTCCACGTTGAAGGAGAAAGCATGAAGCTGTCCACCACGTCTGCTGTTGTTGTGCTCCTGGGGCTTTCCGGGTGGGCGGCGGTTCCCGCCGTGCCCGCGCCCGCCGCGGGGGCCTATTTTCAGGCGAGCTGCCCGACCCCGGCTGCGCCCGTGCCGGTCGCCAAGATGAAGTGGAAGCATGGCACCGCGGAGTACAACGATTTTGCCGCCGCTGCCAAAGCCGCCGCCAATCCTTCCCGGCAGGCCCAGCTGGCCGCCGCTTTCGTGCAAAAGTATCCCGATTCCGACTATAAGAATCAGGCGATCCAGATTGAGATGGGCGCCCAGGCCAAAGTGCCGAGCCTGCAGGCGGACGCGGTGAAAACCGCCGAGACGCTGATCCAATCGCCTGGCGTCACCGCCGCTCAACTGCTGCCCGCCTACACCATCATCGCCTACCTCGACCCCACCCTGGTGCAGCCCAGCGATCCCAACCTGGCCTCCAAAATGGCGTCGCTGACGCAGGCCGCCACCTGCGGCCAGCAGTTGCTCTCCAGCGCGCCCGCCGCGGCGCGCCCGCAGTACGACGCCATTCTGACCAAGGCCTTGGGCTTCGCCCAGCTCAACAGCAAGGACTACTCCGACGCCGTCGCCACCCTGACCAAGGCGACGCAGCAGAATCCCAAGGATCCGCTGCCGTACTACTGGATGGGCATCGCCCAGGTGACGCAGCAGACGCCCGACTATAACTCCGGCATCTTCAACCTCGCCAAAGCCTCGGCGCTCGCGCCCAGCACGGCCGCCTTCTCCAACTACCTCAACACCGTCTACACCGCGTATCACGGCTCGGCCGACGGCCTGCAGCAGGTGACCGCGGCCGCCAGCGCCAACGACACGCCGCCAGCCGGCTTCAAGATCTTGTCCAAGGCGGAAATCGCCAACGCCGCCGCCATGGCCAAATACAACGCCGAGGTGCAGGCGGCCAAGAACGCGCTGCCCGATCCCAACAGCTTCGCCGGCATCGTCGCCCGCCTGAAGCGCGCCGACCTGGCTGCCGGCGAGTGGAGGCAGGTCAAGGGGCAAGGCTACGAGCTCAAGGGCATCGCCACTTCGGTGGAAACCAAAGCGGTCGAGGTCTCGATTCCGACCACGGCCGGCGCGCCTGCCGATGAGCCGAATCTGCGCGTGATTCTCGCCGCCCCGCTGGCGGCCAAGCGCCCCAAGGTGGGCCAGACGATCACCGTCAAGGGCGTGGTCATCGCCTTCAAGCCCAACCCGCCCAACGCCAACGAACCGTTCCTGATCACCATGAACGAGGGCAGCGTCGAGGGCTACATGCCCACCGCCCCCAAGGGGAACTGAGGCCGACCTGCCGCCCGCGGCCGGCGGGCGTCTGCGCCGGGGGGCGGCGCACGGGTAGCCTGCGGCGGCGCGGTTACCAGCCGTGGTAGCTTTCGCCAGTCACCTGGTTGGAACCGTCAACGGTGATCACCGCGCCCATGGTGGGGCGCAGCAACCCCACGGCGTACCGCATGTCGGTGATCAGCACCCGCGAGCCATTGGCGCCTTCCTGCACGTCGGTGTAGGGATAGCGGGCGTACCACAGCATGATCTTGCCGTAGCCGGTGGCCTCGGCCATGCGGCCCGCCAGGGTCGCCGGCGGCTTGAGGTAGCTGCGGAGGGGCCGCACGCGGCCGTAATTTTCGTTCCACGGGGAGCTGATGTCGGCGATCAGGTAATTGCGCGGCAGGTTCACCACCGCCTGCCACTCCCACGGGGTGGAGCGGTTGGGCAGCGCCGACCAGTCGTAGGGCAACTGCCCGTCGTACATGCCGGCGAAGTAGGGGTCGTTGAGCAGGTCCAGCGCCTGCGCGTGCTGCTTCGCCCGCAGCCCGATCCAGCCCGCCACCAGCGCCAGCGCGATCACCGCGCTCAGCCGGTGCGGATTGCGCACCTTCTGCGAGCGCACTTCGCTGGTGATCAGCGTGAGCAGCATGGGAAAGCCGAGCGCCGCGATCAGGATGATCCAGATCCAGGGATCGTAGCGCGGCTCCAGGTCGAGCGCGTACCAGCGCTCGCTGAAGGGGGCGAACAGCCGCACCCCATAAATGTTGGTCCAGTCCAGGAAAATATGGGCGCCCACCCCGGTCGCGCCCAGCAGTCCCCCGAGCCACCACGCCGGCGGGGCCTGCCCGCGCTTGGCGCAAAACCAGCGCAGCCCCCAGGCGACCAGCAGCGCCCAAATCGGCAGCATCACAAGCGAATGGAGGACGCCGCGGTGGTACTCGATATAGCGGATGCCCGGCCAGCTGTACAGCATGTCCAGGTCGGGCAGATTGGCGGCGATCACCATCGCGGTGGTGGCGTAGGCCACGCGGCGCTTGAAGAAAACCCGCGACAGCGCCACCGCCACCAGCGAATGGGTGAGATTGTCCATCGGTTGCAGAGCAGCATACCATTGGGAACAGGATGAGCGCGTCCGAATCAGCCCCCCGATTGGCCGAGCGCTACGATCTGCGCACGGAGCTGGCCCGCCGCGGCATCCGCCTCACCCGCCAGCGCCGGCTGCTGCTGGAAACCATCCAGAACGCCAGCCGCCATCTCGATGCCGAAACCCTCTGGCGCCAGGCCCGAGCCGGCGACGCCAGCCTCAACCTGGCCACCGTCTACCGCACCCTGGGCATGCTGAAAAAGCTGGGCCTGGTGGATGAGCTCGACCTCATGCACCTGGAGGGCGAAAAGCACTTCTACGAGGTCAGCCGCGCCCGCGCCCATCTCCATCTCGCCTGCTTCCGCTGCGGCCGCATTGAGGAATACCAGACGGAGGCCTTCGAGCGCCTGCGGCAGCAGGTGGAGCAGGCCTGCGGCTTCACCATCCAGACCGGCCGGCTCGAGTTCGGCGGCTTGTGCCGCCACTGCCGCGCATGAGCGAAACCAGCCAGGCGGAACTGGAACGGCTGCGCGACGCCATCCGCCGCCACGAGCGCCTCTATTACGTCGAGGACCAGCCCCAGATCAGCGATGCCGACTTCGACGCCCTCATGGCGCGGCTGGCGGCGATCGAGCGCGCCCACCCCGAATGGATCACGCCCGACTCGCCCACCCAGCGCGTCGGCGGCGAGCCCCGCGCCGGGCTGGCCAAGGCGGCGCACAGCTCGCCCCTGCTCAGCCTGGACAACGCCTACAGCCAGGCCGAACTGGCCGATTTCGACCGCCGGGTGCGCGCGGGCGCGGGCGGGGAACCGGTGGCCTACGTGGCCGAGCTCAAGTTCGACGGCCTCAGCATGGCGCTGCATTACGAGGCCGGCCGTTTCCTCCGCGGCCTCACCCGCGGCGACGGCGAGACCGGCGAGGTGGTCACCGAGAACCTGCGCACCCTGCGCTCCATCCCGCTCACGGTCGGCGCGGCCGAGCGCGCCGCCGCCGGCCTGCCGCCCCGCTTCGAGGTGCGGGGCGAGGTGCTGATGCCGCGCGCCGCCTTCCAGCGCCTCAACCAGGAGCGCGAGGAGGAAGGCGAGCCGCGCTTCGCCAACCCGCGCAACGCCGCCGCCGGCGCAGTGCGCGTGCTCGACGCGCGCGTCACCGCCGCGCGCCGGCTCGACTTTTACGCCTACGCCGCCCTGGTCAACGGCCAACCGCTGCTCCCCAGCCAGGCGCAAACCCTCGCCGCCCTGGCCCAGGCCGGCTTCAAGGTCGGCCGCTGGCGGGCCTGCCGCGATCTGGCCGCCGCCTGGGACTTCGTGCAGGAGTGCGAGCGCGAGCGCGAAACCCTGCCGTTCGAAATCGACGGCGTGGTGCTCAAGGTGGACGACGAGGGGCTGCGGCAGAAGCTGGGCTCGACCAGCAAGTTTCCGCGCTGGGCGATCGCCTACAAGTACGCCGCCCGCCAGGCCGTCACCCGGGTCAACGACATCGTCATGTCGGTGGGCCGCACCGGCGCGCTCACCCCGACCGCCTGGCTGGAGCCGGTCGCGGTGGGCGGCGTCACCGTGAGCCGCTCGACGCTGCACAACCTGGATGAGATCGAGCGCCTGGGGGTGCGCGTCGGCGACAGCGTGCGCATCGAGCGCAGCGGCGACGTCATCCCCAAGGTGCTGGAGGTGGTCGCCGATCTGCCCCGCGGCCCGGAGCCGTACCAGGCGCCCACGCGCTGCCCGGTGTGCGGCAGCGGCGTGCATCGCGAGCCGGGCGAGGTCATTCTGCGCTGCGTCAACCCCAACTGCCCGGCCCAACTGCAGCAGTCGCTGCACCACTTCGCCCGCCGCGGCGTGATGAACATCGGCGGCCTCGGCCCCGCCCTCATCGAGCAGCTCACGCAGACCGGCATGGTGCGCGACCTCGCCGATCTCTACGAAAAGCTCGACCTCGAGCCGCTTGCGGCCCTGGAGCGCATGGGGGAAAAGTCGGCGCGCAACCTGATCGCCCAGATTGACAAGAGCCGCGCCAATCCGCTCTGGCGCCTGATTTACGGCCTCGGCATCCGCTTCGTGGGCGAGCGCACCGCCGAACTGCTGGCCGAACGGTTCGGCTCCCTGGAAGCGTTGATGGAGGCCTCCGAGGGCGAGCTGGAGCAGGTGGAGGAGGTGGGTCCGCGCATCGCCGCCGCCATCCGCATCTTCTTCAGCGAGCCCGCCAACCGCGATCTGGTGCGCCGCCTGCGCGCCGCCGGGCTCGATCCGCGGCAGGAACCGCGCGCGCCCCGCGTGCCGCAAACGCTGGCGGGCAAGAAGCTGGTGCTCACCGGCACGCTGCCGCACTTCTCGCGCGAGGAGATGAAAGCGCGCATCGAGGCGGCCGGCGGCAAGGTCAGCGGCTCGGTCAGCGCCAAAACCGACTACGTCGTCGCCGGCGAGGAGGCGGGGAGCAAGCTGGACAAGGCGCGGGAGCTGGGGGTCACGGTGCTGGACGAAGCCGGCATCGAGGCGCTGCTCGAGGGGCGGGCATGACCGCGCGCTTCACCCTCTTTCTCGACGCCGACGACACGCTGTGGGAGAACAACGTCTACTTCGAGCGCGCCATCGAGCATTTCTATCAATTGGTCGCGCCCGCGGGCGGCGACCGCGCCGCCATGCGCGCGCGCATCAACGCCCACGAGCGCCGGGTCATCGCCGAGATCGGCTACGGCCTGGCGAGCTTCACCCTGGCCCTCACCCGCGCCTTTCAGGACCTGGCGCCGGAGCGCTGGAACCCGGAGGCCGCCGACGCGGTGGCCGAGCTCGCCGCCCGCATCGCCGAGGAACCCATCGAGCTCGTGCCCGAGGCGGAGACCACGCTGCGCGATCTCGCCACCCGCCATCGTCTGGTGCTCATGACCAAGGGCGATTACGCCGAGCAGACGCGCAAGGTCGAGCTCTCGGGCCTGCAGCCGCTGTTCGAGCAGGTGCACGTCGTGCCCGAAAAGACCGCCGCCGCCTATCGCGCCCGCGTCGCCGGCCTCGCCGCCGCGCCCGCGGCCTGCTGGATGATCGGCAATAGCCCCAAATCCGACATCAATCCCGCGCTCGAGGCCGGCCTCAACGCCGTGCTCATCCCCCATCCCTGGACCTGGGTGCTGGAGCAGGACGCGGTTGCCCCCCGTCCCGGCCGCCAATTTCTGCAGCTCGAGCGCCTGGCCGACTTGCGCCGCCACTTCTAGCTGCTTACTCTAGGCGGGATGACCCGCAAGAAACGCCGCCATTACAAGCTGCTGCAGCCGCTGGAGGTCACGCCCGCCTTGCCGGCGCGGGTGCGCGCCATCGTCACCCTCGTGCAGTGGGTGTTCTGGGCGGGGTTGGCCGGCATCCTGGCCGCCTTCGGCCTCATCCTCACGCTCTACGCCCGCTGGCGCCTGAGCGCGCGCACCTGGCTGCGGCTGTGGCCCGCCTCGCAGCGGCTGATGGATGCCGCACCCTCGCTCAGCGCCACCCAGGCCAGCCATCTCGCCGTCTGGCTGACGCTCGAAAACGGCCTGCTCTACGCCGGCCTCGGCCTCGTCCTCGGCGGCGCGCACGTGGCGCTCCGGGCGCTGCGGCATCGCTCGGGGTGAAGGCGCCGGCCGGGCCGCGCCGGCGCGCGGGGCGGCCGACTTGGGGTAGAATAGGAATTTCCCGGACAAGCGCCAGGGCCGTATGCCATGAAGCCGAAGATCCATCCCTCCTACAATGCGGTGCGCGTGGTCTGCGCCTGCGGCCATACGTTCGCCACCCGCTCGACGCACAAGGGCGACATCCACGTGGAAATCTGCTCGCAGTGCCACCCGTTCTATACCGGCAAGCAGAAGCTGGTGGATACCGCCGGCCGGATCGAGCGGTTCCAGCGCAAATACGGCCGCAATACGCCGGCCAGCTAGAGCGGCGCGTCCCGGGGCTGCGGTTCAGTCGCCCAGATCGCGCCGCAGCGCATCGGCGATCGATTGCGCGTGGAGCTCCACCGCCGCCGCCGACTCCGCCTCCACCATCACGCGGGCGAGCGATTCGGTGCCGGAGTAGCGCACCAGCACGCGCCCGGCGTCGCGCAGCTCCTTTTCCGCCCGCCCGATCGCCGCCTGGGTCTCGGGCAGCGTCTCGAGCGGCGCCTTGCGCGCCACCTTCACGTTGACGATGGTCTGCGGCAGCTCGTTCCAGCCGTCACAGAGCTCGCGCAGCGGCCGGCCGCTGCGGGCCATGATGTCGAAGCAGTGCAAGGCGGTCAGGATGCCGTCGCCGGTGGTGGCCTCGGTCGAGAAGATGACGTGTCCCGAGGGTTCGCCGCCCAGCGCCGCGCCCGTCTCCAGCATTTTCTCCAGCACGTACTTGTCGCCCACCGCGGTGCGCAGCAACGCCACGCCTTCCCCCTGCAGCGCCCGCTCCAGGCCGAAATTGGTCATCACCGTGCCCACCACGGCCGCCGGCTTCAGCCGGCCCTGCGCCCGCAGCTCGCGTGAGGCCATCAGCAGCACGCTGTCGCCGTTCACCACGGTTCCCTCGGCGTCCACCAGGATGGCCCGGTCGGCGTCGCCGTCGAGCGCCAGCCCGGCGTCGGCGCCGGTCGCCCGCACCCGTTCGGCCAGCGTCTCCGGATGCAGCGCGCCCACGCCGGCGTTGATGTTGCGCCCGTCCGGCCGCGCCCCCATCACCTCGGTCCGCAACCCCAGCTCCGCGAACACCGCCGGCGCGACCGCGCTGGCGGCGCCGTGGGCGCAGTCGGCGACGATGCGCAGCTCCTTGAACGACGTGGCCGCGAAGCGCTGGGTCAGGTGGCGGGCATAGGCCTCGCGCAGCCGGCGGTCGGAGCGCAGCGGCGGCGTCTCCGCGGGCAGCTCCGGCAGCGCTACCTGGTAGGCCAGCAGCGCGCGTTCGATCACCGCCTCGTCCTTGTCCGGCAGCTTGTAACCGTTGCCGCCGAAGATCTTGATCCCATTGTCGCGAAACGGATTGTGCGAGGCCGAGATCATCGCGCCGGCGGCATACCCGCGCGTCGCCAGGTAGGCCACCGCCGGCGTCGGCACCACGCCGGCGTGGTCCACCTCGACGCCCCGCGCCCGCAGTCCCACCGCCAGCGTGGCCGCGATCCAGCCGCTGCTCTCGCGCGTGTCTTCGCCCATCACCACTTTCGCGCCCGCACCCAGGTCGTCGCCCAGCGCCAGCCCCACCGCGTACACGGTGGCGCGGTCGAGCGGCGGCTCGCCCGCCACGCCGCGGATGCCATCGGTTCCAAAGAAGTGTTTCATGCGCCTCGTCTCATTCGTACGCCAGGGCCGCGATCGCATCCTGGCCGGCGGCCCGGTAGGCGGGGTACAACGCCCCGATCGCGCTCGACACCATCGCGATCGCCAGGCTGATGCCCACCCAGGTCCAGGTCATCTCCATGCTCAACGTCGGGAACAGATGCTCCAGCGTGCGCCACAGCAGAAACGCCCCTACAATCCCCACCGCCGCGCCGCTCCCCGCCAGTAACTCGCTTTCGCGCAGGATCACCCGCACGATGTAGCCGCGCGAAGCGCCCAGCGACTTCAAAATGCCGATCTCCCGCGTCCGCTCCAGCACGGTGGTGTAGAGCGACAGAAAAATCACCAAAAAACCGATCGCAACCGCGATGCCAACCATCACCGTCTGGAATATCGGCAAAGCCGGCGAAATCTCGCGCGCCGTAAACAGGCTCAAATACTGATCAATGGACTGTACCGTATCGGCCGGCACCAGCGCCTTTAACTCGTTGACAACAGACAGCTTAGAGACGCCTGGCCGGGTCTTGATGAAAAACATCGCGGCTTTGCCGGGCGAGCCCGCCAGACCATTCAACACGCCCAGGTCAATGAACACGCGCGAGCCCATGCCGTGCTCGAAAATGCCCACCAGGCGGAACTTTTGCCCCATCATGTCCAGGGTTTGGCCGACGTGATCGCGGCCCGCCGCCGCCTGCAGATCGTCCTCGATCGCCTCGTGGCTGCCGGGGGCGAACATGCGCCCGGCGAGAAAACGAAACCCGCCGCTGACCGCGTCAAACGACGCCGGATCGATGCCGCCCACCGCCGAGATGCCGTTGCTGACGTGAAACGACATCGGCGCCACCGCCTCCACCCCCGGCTGGCGGGCGAACACCGCCGCTTCCGCCAGCGGCAGGGTGTTGCCGGTGAGCTCGGCGAACATCGAGCCGTTGCCGGAGCGCACGACCACGTCCGCGCCGATGCCGTTGACGCGCGAGCGCTGGTCGTGGATCATGCCCTCGGTCAGCCCCACGATCATTAGGATGAGCACCACCTCGATCGCCACCGCGGTGACGCTCACCAGGCTGCGCATCGGGCGGCGGCGCAGGTTCGCCACCACCATGCGGTTGATCATGCCTTGGCTCCCTGCGGCCGCCGGAAGAACGCCGCCAGCGCCGCGGCCACGCGCTCGACTTCGGCGTCGGTGAGCTCGGGGAACATGGGCAGCGCCAGCGCCTCGCGCGCGGCGCGCTCGGTCTCCGGCAGCGGCCCGGGCGGCGCATAATCGCGCAGCGCCGGCTGCTGGTGCAGCGGGATGGGGTAGTAGACCTCGGTGCCGACGCCGCGCTCCTGCAGGAAGCGCCGCACCGCGTCGCGCTGCGGCACGCGCACCACGAATTGATGAAACACCCGCCCCGCGCCCAGCCCCGGCAGGGTGACCGGCGCTACCTTGCGCAGCTTCTCGTGGTAGATCTCCGCGATCGCGCGCCGCCGCCGGTTCCAGGCCTCGAGGTGCGGCAGCTTGGCGCGCAGGATGGCCGCCTGCAGCTCGTGCATGCGCGCGTTCCAGCCCAGGATTTCGTGTTCGTATCGCTTCCGGCTGCCGTGCACCCGCAGCAGCGTGAGCCGCTCCAGCAGCGCCGGATCGTGGCTGGTCACCAGCCCGCCTTCGCCCATCGCGCCCAGGTTCTTGGTGGGATAGAAGCTGAAGCAGCCGGCCGCGCCCCAGGCTCCCGCGCTGCGCCCGTCGCGCTCGGCGCCGATCGCCTGCGCCGCGTCCTCCACCACGGGAATGCCGCGCGCCCCCGCCAGCGCCAGAATCTTGGGCATATCCGCCACTTCGCCGTAGAGGTGGACGGGCAGAATGGCCGCGATCCGCCCCTCGTGAGCGCGGTCCAGCGGACGCGCCAGCGCCTGCGCCAGCGCCTTGGGGTCGAGGTTGAAGCTCGCCGGCTCGATATCCACGAACTCGGGCCGCGCCCCGGCCAGCAGGATCGCCCCGGCGGTGGCGAAAAAGCTGAACGCCGAGGTCACCACCACGTCGCCCGGCCCCACCCCCAGCGCCCGCAGCGCCAGATGCAGCGCGTCGGTGCCGCTGGCGCAGGTCAGCGCCCCCACCGGCGCCGGCGCGCCGTGCAACAGCGCCGCCACCTCGAGCTCGAAGGCGGCGCACTCCGGCCCCTGGGCGTAGCGGCCCGAGGCCAGCACCCGCGCCGCCGCCGCCTGCACCGCCGGGCCAACGGTTTCGGCCTGGCGGGCGAGGGAAAAAACTGGGATAAACTCCGGCATGCTTGCCGTTCTAGGATACCTTCTCATAGACTGGAAATGATGGACGAAACAGGCGCCTACGACCGCATGGAGTGGATTGCGCTGGATAATTTCCTCACCACGCATCCCGCCCTCAAGAAGATCACCCGCTGGTTTCTGGAGCACCCGGGTGAAGCGCTGACGGCGGAGGAATTCAGCGCGGCCTATGGCCAACCCACGACCTGGCTCGACCTCAAAGGCCTGGCCATCCACAAGGTGCTCACGCCTGTGGGTGCCGGCGGCCGGGTGATCACGCTGCCCTTCGTGATTGACGCCTCGACCCGTTTCCGCTTCAACCTCAAGCTGGAAAAGCTCGCCGCCGACGTGCTCGCCAAAGTCAAGCCCGGCCCGCGCCCGGACACCGAGTATCCCGAACAGCCCGAGCAGGGCAACACCGGCGGCCGCACCTGGCAGGGATGGAAGATCCTGCCCCCGGGGTGAGCGCCGCCGCCGCCCTTAGAGCGCCACTTCCCAGGCGCTGAGCTTCTCGATGCGCTCGCGCCGCACCGCGAACCCCAGGCCCGGGCGCTCGGGCGCGCGGATGGTGCCCTGCGCCGAGACCTCGACCTCGGGCTCGATCACGTCCTCGCTCCAGTAGCGCTTGCTGGCGGAGACGTCGCCGGGGAGGGAGAAGTTGGGCAGGGTCGAGAGCGCGATGTTGTGCGCCCGCCCGACGCCCGACTCCAGCATCCCGCCGCACCACACCGGCATTGCCGCTGCCTGGGTGGCGGCGTGCACCGCCAGCGCGGCGGAGAATCCGCCCACGCGCCCCAGCTTCACATTGATGATTTTGCAGGCGCCGAGGGCGATGGCCTGCTCGGCGTCGCGGACGTGATGAATGGCCTCGTCCAGGCAGATCGGCGTGCGCAGCGCGCGCTGCAGCCGGGCATGCAGCCAGATGTCGTCGTGCCAGAGCGGCTGCTCCAGCATCATCAGGCCGAACTCGTCGAAGCGGCGCAGATGTTCGGTGTCGTCGAGCGTATACGCCGAGTTGGCGTCGCCCATCAGCAGGATCGCCGGGAAGTGGCGGCGCACCTCGCCCAGCACCTCATAGTCCCAGCCCGGCTTGATCTTGACCTTGATGCGCTGGTAGCCCGCGGCCAGCTCCCTGGCGATCGCCTCCAGCAGGTCCTGGACCGTGTCCTTGATGCCGATGGAGACGCCACAGGGAATCTCCTCCCGGGTCCCGCCCAGCATCCGCCACAGCGGCTGGCCTGCCAGCTCCGCCCACGCCGCCCAGGCGGCGTTCTCGATGGCGGCCTTGGCCATGGCGTGGCCGCGGATGCGCGCCAGCCAGGCCGCGATCTCGCGCGGATGCTCGAAACTGCGGCCCACCGCCAGCGGCAGCGCGAACTCCTTCAGCACCATCGCCGCCGCGTCGGTGAACTCGTGGCTGTAGAAGGGCGCTTCGCCGCAGGTCACCTCGCTCCAGCCGGAGACGCCCTCCACCCGCAGTTCCAGCAGCAGGATGCGCCGCTGCTGCATGCGCGCGAAGCTGGTCTCGAAAAACGACACCAGCGGCATCCGAATCTCGCGCAGCGTCGCCGCCTCGATCTTCATCCTGCTCACGCCGGCTCTCCGTACCCCAGCAGGAACGCGGACGCTTCCGGCCGGCGCGCGCACCCGAAGGCGATCATGCCCTCGCCGAAGTGCCGCAGAAACGCCGTCCGGTTGTGCGCCTGCAGCGCTTCCGCGCGCGCGTCGTGGGCCTGCTTCCAGTCCTGAATCTCGCGCGGCACCGCGATCTCGGCCGCCACCGGCGGCCGCGGCGGCGGCTCGACCGCCGCCGCCAGCGCGGCCACCCGGGGCGAGCGCAGCCACCACTCCGCCGTCAGCCGGTCGGTGGGCAACCCGCCTTGCAGCGCGCTGGTGGTCGGCCCGTAGAGGTTGGGGTGGTAATGCCGCGCGATCGCGCCCAGCGTCTCCAGGTTGAAGTAGGCGTTCTTCATCTCCAGCGGGTCGAAGGTCCACTCGATCAGGTCAAAGCCCAGGGCCAGCGCCTGCTCCCGCTGCGCCAGCTTCAGCCGCCGCCCCAGGCCGCGGTCGCGGTACTCGGGCTCGACCGCCAGCATGTGCGAGTGCCAGAAAGTCTGCCCCGGCCGGTGCGCCGGCAGGGTCAGGGCGAACCCCGCCAGCCGCTTGCCGTCGTAGGCGCCCAGCACCGCGCCGCCGATCTTGCGCGCCACCACGAACATGCGGCGCGGCACCAAGTCGCGGTCGTGGAAGCCCCACGTCCGGCTCTGCAACGCCACGCAGGTTTCAAACTCCTCCGGGGTTTCCAGCACCCGGACCGGCAGCGCGGCGGCTAGCTCGCGGTCTCGGCTTGCTTGGCCTGTTGCCATAGCGTCTCCCATTGGGCGGCGCTGAGCCGCTCCAAATCCTCCGTGGCCGCCGCCTCCATCGCCCGGAAGCGGCGCTCGAACTTGCGGTTGGCGTGCTTCAGCGCCGCTTCCGGATCGAGGGCCTCGTGCCGCGCCCAGTTCGCCAGCGTGAACAGCAGATCGCCCAGTTCGGCCTCCTGCGCCTCGCGCCCGCCCTGGGTCCGCGCCCGCCGCAGCTCGCCGATTTCTTCGTCCAGCTTCGCTTCCACGCCGCTCGCGTCGGCCCAGTCGAAGCCCACCGCCGCCGCGCGCTGTCCCAGCTTGTGCGCCTCCGCCAGCCCGGGCAGGCCGGCGGCGATGCCACTCAGCCGCGACTGGCGTGCGCCCGCCGGCTTCTCCTGCGCCTTGGCCGCGTTCCACCGCGCCAGCGCCTCCTCGGGCGTGCGCGCCGAGCCGGCCGCCTCGCCGAAGACGTGCGGATGCCGCCGCACCAGCTTGGCTTCCAATTCGCGCAACACGTCGGCGATGGCGAACCAGCCGGCTTCCTGCGCCATCTGGGCGTAAAAGACCACCTGCAGCAGCAGGTCGCCCAACTCTTCGCGCAGCGCCGCGCGATCGCGCGCGGTCACCGCCTCCAGCACCTCGTAGGCTTCCTCCAAGGTGTGCGGACGAATGCTGTCGAAGGTCTGCTCGCGGTCCCAGGGGCAGCCATCCGGGGCGCGCAGCCGGCGCAGGATCGCCACCACGCGCGCGAAGTCAGCATTTATAGTGGATTCAGAATGCAAGCCTGGATTTTGACACATCCCGCTCCCGTCAGCCAGCAGCCGCTGCGCCGCGTGGAGCTGCCGCGCCCCCAGCCCGGCCCCGGCCAGGTGCTGGTGCGCATGCGCGTCTGCGGCATCTGCCGCACCGACCTGCACGTCGCCGAAGGCGAGCTGCCGCAGCGCCGCCCCGACATCATCCCCGGCCACCAGGTCGTCGGCGAGGTGGTCGAGCTCGGCCCGGAAGACACCGCCGGCTTGCGGCTGGGCCAGCGCGTCGGCGTGGCCTGGCTGCACTCCGCCGACGGCGGGTGCCGCTTCTGCAGGACCGGCCGCGAAAACCTGTGCGAGCGCGCCGAGTTTACCGGCTGGAGCGTGCCCGGCGGTTACGCCGAGTTCCTGCTCGCCCGCGCCGCCTTCGTCTATCCCCTGCCGGACGAGCTGGGCGATGCCCAGGCCGCGCCCCTGCTCTGCGCCGGCATCATCGGGTACCGCTCGCTCCGTCTGTGCGGCCTGGGCGATGCCCAGGGCGGCCGCTGGGCGGGCGTGCGGCTGGGCATTTACGGCTTCGGCGCCGCCGGCCACCTCGCCATTCAGATCGCCCGCGCCCGCGGCGCCGAAGTCTACGTCTGCACCCGCGACCACGTCCGCCACCAGGCGCTGGCGGCCGAACTGGGCGCCGCCTGGGTGGGCAACGCCACCGCCCCGCCGCCGGTGCCGCTCGATGCGGCCATCATGTTCGCGCCCGCCGGCGAACTCGTCCCCGCGGCGCTGCGCGCCCTCGACCGCGGCGGCGCGCTGGTGCTCGGCGGCATCCACATGAGCCTCATCCCGCCGCTGAACTACGACTGGCTCTACGGCGAGCGCCTGATTCGCAGCGTGGCCAACAACACCCGCGCGGACGGGCGCGAGTTCCTCGCCGAGGCCGCCCGCGCCCGCGTCCGCACCCGCGTGCGCGAATTCCCCTTCACCGAGGCCAACCAGGCGCTGCAGGCGCTCAAGGACGATGCCATCGCCGGCGCCGGCGTCCTCCGCGCCCCCTAGTTTCCGCTCCCCCCGCGCCTCCTCTCACCCGGCGCTTGGCCTTGCGCTAAGGTAAAGGGCGTGACCCCGCCGCAGCCCATCGAGCCGCTGCTGAGCCTGTTCATCCTCTTCGTCGCCGCCAAGCTGGGGGAAGAGCTCTTCGAGCGCCTCGGCCAGCCCGCGCTGATCGGCCAGATCATCGCCGGCTTCATCGTCGGCCCCGGCCTGCTGCGCTGGGTCAGCCCTTCGCCCACGATCTCGTTCATGGCCGAAGTGGGGATCATCTTCCTGCTCTTTGAAACCGGCCTCAAGACCCAGCCCGAGGACGTGCTGGAGCACGGCTACATCAGCATGGCGGTGGGCTTCTTCGGCGTCATCACCCCGCTCGCCGCGGGTTGGGCCTTCGCCCACGCCATCGGCGAGAACGCCATCACCGCGCGCTTCGTCGGCACCCTGCTGGTCGCCACCAGCATCGGCATCACCGCCAAGATCCTGTCCGACTTCGGCGCCGCCCAGACCGCCTTCGGCCGCGTCATCCTGGGCGCCGCGGTGCTGGACGACATCCTGGGCTTGCTGGCGCTGTCCATGCTCTCCAGCTTCTCCGAGGCCCAATCCCACTGGGCCAACCTGCTGCTCACCGTGGTTTTCGTCTCTCTCTTCTTCATCGCCGTGCTCTTTCTGCGCCGCACCGCGCTGCCCCGCATCCGCGGCCGGCTCGGCCGCATGCGCGCCGCCGCGCCGCAATGGTCGTTCGCGCTGGTGATCCTGCTCGGTTTTTCCGCCATGTCGGCCTACATCGGCCTGGCGGCGATCATCGGCTCGTTCCTGGCGGGCATGTTCGTGAGCGAGTCGCGCGAGTTGGCCGAGGCGCTGAGCGAGCGCGCCGGCGCAGTCAGCAGCTTCGTCGTGCCCTTCTTTTTGGCCAACATCGGCCTCCGCCTCAGCCCCGCCGTGCTGACCAATGCGCACGCGCTGCTGCTCATCGCCGCGCTCACCGGCATCGCCGCGGTGACCAAGCTCGTCGCCTGCGGCCTCTCCGCCCTGCCGCTCGGCCGCCGCTCGGCGTTGCTGGTCGGCCTGGGCATGATTCCGCGCGGCGAGGTCGGCATCGTGGTCGCCGACCAGAGCCTGCGCATCGCCGCCATCCCCGCTTCCTACTACTCCATCGGCATCGCCATGGCGGCGCTGACGTCCATGCTCGGCCCGCTGCTGCTGCGGCTGGTGCTGCGCCCGCAGCGCCCCGCCCGTCCCGAGTCCGGCGCGTCCGCGCCCGCCGCCTACCGCGACGCGAAGGGCCAAGCGTGACGCGCTCGCCGGGCCCGCGCGACGAAGACCGCGGTGCCGGCGGCTAATACGGCGCCGCCCCAGGCGAGCTCATGCAGCGCGCCCTGCGGGCCGAGCAGCAGGAACAAAAACCCCGCGATTGCGGCCAGAGCCGGCAGCGGATAGAGCGGCATGCGGAACGGGCGCTGGAGCCCGGGCTGCCGCCGGCGCAGCACGATCAGCCCGATCGCCTGCAAGAGGTACTGCAGCAGCACGCGGATCGCCACCAGGGCGGCGATCACCTCGTCCAGCCGCAGAAAGCAGAACCCCGCCGCCACCAGCCCCAGCGCCAGCAGCGCCGTGGTGGGGAAGCGGTGCCTGGGGTGCAGCCGCGCGAAGGCGGGGAAGAAGTTGCCGCCCGCCGCCGCCGCATAGATCACGCG
>DAIDIF010000264.1 GCA_027451805.1 Acidobacteriota bacterium | reverse complement strand
CGGAGGCGGTGGCGCGGGCGAAGCGGCTGCACGGCGGGCTGGCGGACGAGATGATCCGGGCGGCGATGGAGCAGTTTCTGCCGGCGGCGATCGCGGGGATGCTGCTGACGTGGGTGCTGGTGCGGTATGCGCCGGCGAGCGCGGGGCTGCTGCCGGGGCTGAGGCAGGTGATCTTCAGCCTGGGGGTGTTCGCCACCTGCCGGATCCTGCCGCGGCCGGTGCTGGCGGTGGGGGCGTGGTATCTGGCGACCGGGCTGGCGTGCATCGCGGCGGCGGGGCGGGATTTGGCGCCGTGGATGATGGGCGCGCCGTTCGCGGTGGGGCAGGCGATGGCGGCAGCGATTATCTGGAAGACGAGGGAGCGCGATGACGAGCGAAGCGAACGCGACGGGACGATTTGAGTACGCCGGGCTGGACCGGCTGCTGCATGAACGGGCGCGGCTGGGGATCCTGGCGTCGCTGGCGGCGTATCCGCTGGGGGCGAAGTTCAACGACCTCAAGCGGCTGTGCGGCTTGACCGATGGAAACTTGAGCCGGCATCTGAGCGTGCTGCAGGAGGCGGGGGTGGTGGAGATCGCCAAGGATTTCGACCGGCGGCGGCCGCGCACCACCTGCCGGCTGACGGCGGCGGGGCGGGAGCGGTTCGCGGCCTACGTCAATCAATTGGAACAGGTGGTCGAGGACGCGGCGCGGGCGGCGGCGCGGGCGAGGCGGCGGCGGGAAGCGGTGGCGAACGGGTAGCCGGCGGCGGCGATTTTTTTTGCGAGGACACTTTGCCATGACAAGCACTTTCGCTCAGGGAGCTCCTTTGGCGGCGGGCCGCGGGTTGCACGCCGGGATCATCATGGACGGCAACGGGCGCTGGGCGCAGGCGCGGGGGTGGCCGCGCAGCTATGGGCACTTGGCGGGGGCGGAGGCGGTGCGGCGGGTGGTGAAGGCGGCGCCGAAGCTGGGGATCGGGACGCTGACGCTGTACGCGTTTTCGAGCGACAACTGGCGGCGGCCGGCGGCGGAGGTGGAGGCGTTGCTGGCGCTGCTGCGGCGGTATCTGGAGCAGGAGCGGGAGGAGCTGGCGCGGGAGGGGGTGCGGTGCGAGGCGATCGGGCGGCGGGACCGGCTGGGGGCAGGACTGCAGGCGGCGCTGGCGGCGACGGAGCAGGCGACGCGGGAGGGACGGCGGCTGCGGCTGCGGCTGGCGCTGGATTACTCGGCGCGGGGCGAGATGGCGCAGGCGGCGGCGGAGGCGGCGGCGCGCTGGACCGGCGGCCTGGCGCCGAACGCGGAGACGATGCGGCACCTGATGGAGCGGGCGCTGGAGGGCGAGTGCGGACCGGTGGATTTGCTGATCCGGTGCGGCGGGGAGAAGCGGCTGTCGGACTTTCTGCTGAGGGAGGCGGCGTACGCGGAGCTGGTGTTCCTGCGGACGATGTGGCCGGAGTTCGGGGCGCGGGAGCTGCGGCGGGCGGTGAAGATTTACGCGCGGCGGGAGCGGCGGTTCGGGGGGACGGAGCAGGCGGGGCCAGGGGCGCGGGTGGGGCTGGCGCAGGCGGTGAGAGCGTAGGGGCGGTGGCAGGGGCCCGCGCAGCGGCGATCAGGCGGACCAGAGGCGGGCGAGGGCGGCGCGGGCGGCTTCGAGGGGGATGGCGGCGATCGTGCCCTGGGCGCGGAGGAGGCTGACGGCGCCGCGGGGCGGGCGGGGGACGGGATCGAAAGCGGGAATTTCGCCGAGCACGAGGACGCGGCCGCCGGCGGCGGCGGCGAGGTGGGCGGGGCCGGTGGGGTTGGAGACGACGGCGCGGCAGCGGGCGAGATCGGCGGCGAGCTGGGCGAGGGAGAGGCCGCGGCGGATTTCGCAGTTGGGGAGGGCGGCGAAGGGGGCGAGCAGCGCATCGCTTTCTTCCGGGCCGGCGAAGACGATGGTGGGCGCGGCGAGATCGCGGGCG
>DAIDIF010000263.1 GCA_027451805.1 Acidobacteriota bacterium | reverse complement strand
GCAGCGTGCCGATGGCGTCGAAGGCGCTGCCGCCCGGCCCCAGCTTCGGGTTCGGCACCCCCACCACGCTGCCGTCGGTCGAGGTGTAGCAGTCCACCGTCTGCGGCACCACGGCATAGCCGGGCAGGCTGGTCACGCCCTGCTGGCTCAGCGTCAGCAGCAGCGTCCCGTTGGCCACCGGCCCCGCGGTGGGCAGAACGAATTTACCGGTGAGCGGCCCCGCCCAGGCCGCGGGCGCCAGCGCCGCCAGGGCGATCGCTACCGCCGCCCTCGTGCCCATGGAACATGCTCGCATCATGATGGAGTTGAAAAGGCGCGCCGCCGCCGCTCTGCGCCTTGCCGCACCCGCGGTTCCGGCGGGCTGCCCGGCCGGCGGCCGCGCCGCCGGTGTCTTGCATGTGACGCGCTATCTGACTCGCAATTGCCGGCAAAGGTTGCCGCCGCGGCGCGCCACATTTCCGAGGTGAAAGCAATGCATGTCTGTGGCTAGCGGGCGCGGTTCACCGCGCCGCCGTTCATGCGGTAGCCCTTCAGGCAGCGCTGGCCGCTGCAGTTGCTCGCACCGGCGCTGGAGTATGCGCTCCAGGCCGCGCCCAGTTCGCCGCTCGGGGAGCGTGTGCTGCCGCCGGCGCCGTCCAGCAGGCGCAGGATTCCCGGCGCCGCGATCTGCGCCCGGCGGGCCTGCAGTAGCCACCGCGCCCGCGCGCCGGAGATGTAGGTGCCCGGTGCGCCCTCGATTGCCATCCGCCCCATGGACATGACCCTGAGTGCCCCCCCAGCGGCGATACTGACAAGAGTCTTGGCGCAGCCACTTAGGTTGGTCCCCGAGCCGATCACTTTTGTGTTGCAAAAACCTCACGCCATGCGGGTATGGAGGCAGCCGCGGGCGTGGGCATGGCCGCGCCCGTCGCCGCTGCCCCCAAGCCGGTGGATCCCGGCGCCGGGTGGTTGCCCCGGTCTCGATCACCGCGCCGGCGCCGCGGGCGCGGCGCCGGCCTCGGCGGGCCCTGTGCAGGGCGGGTGCGCCGCGGTCGCCTTGCTGCTGCCGCGTTTGTTATCCTAGGCGCAAGAGCTGCCATGCCGTTGCACGGAACCGCATTCGTCGAAAGCCTGGACCCGGAGGCGGTGCTCCCCGGCGGCGAAATCCGCATCCGCGGCCGCCAGTTGGCTGCCGCGGGCGTCGCCCCGGAGGTGCGCATCACCGGCGCCGCTGCCGCGGTCACGGTGGCCACCCCCCGCTTGGTGGTGGCGCGGGTGCCCGACAGCGCCGTCTCTGGCCCGGTCGAGATCGCCGGTGGCGGCGCCTCCCGCGGCCCGGCACTGGAAGTTGGCGTGCTGATCGCCGAACACCTCCACCCGGTGTGCAATCCCGCGATCGACGCCGAGGGCAATATTTTTGCCACGCTCAGCGGAGTCCGGGGGCAGAAGACGCCGGTCAGCATTTACAAGCTCGACGAGAATTTCGTGCTCAAGGCCTGGAGCAGCGCTATCATTAACCCCAGCGGGCTGGCTTTCGACCGCTCCGGCAGCCTCTTTGCCTCCAGCCGCCATGACGGCTCCGTCTATCGTCTGTCCGCCAACGGCGCCGCCACCTTGGTCGCCGAGGGTCTGGGCATCGCGACCGGGATTGCGTTCGACGCCGCCGGTGATCTGTATGCCGGCGATCGCAGCGGCACCGTCTTCAAGATCGATGCCCAACGCAATACGTTCGTCTTCGCCACGCTCGAGCCCAGTGTCGCCGCCTACCACCTCGCTTTTGGCCCCGACCATTACCTCTACGTCTCCGGCCCCAGCACCTCCAGCTACGATACGATCTGGCGCATCAGCCCCACGGGCCGCGTGACGCCTTTTTTCCGCGGCCTCGGCCGTCCGCAAGGCATCGCCTTCGATGCCGCTGGCCGCCTGTGCGCCGTGGCATCCTACCAGGGGCGCCGCGGCGTGGTGCGCATCGGCTCCGACGGCCGCGCCGAATGCGTGGTCAGCGGCAACAACCTCGTCGGCTTGGCCTTTGCCTCCCGCGCGCGCGGCGGTTCCCACCCTGCGGCGCTCATTCTTGCAACCCACAACGCCCTCTACAGCCTGGCGTGGCCGGTCCCCGGCTTGCCACTGCCGCCTGCGGCCGCGGTTTGATGCGCGCTGAGATCATCGCCATTGGCGCCGAGCTGTTGGGCGCGCAGCGCACGGATACCAACTCGCTCTACCTCGCCGGCGAACTGGCCGATCTCGGCATTCCCTTGCAACGCAAGGCCGTGCTGCCCGATGACGTGCGCGAACTGGCTGCCTGCCTGGCGGCCGCATGCCGGCGCGCCGAGGTGGTGATTTGCACCGGCGGTCTCGGTCCCACCGAGGATGACCGCACGGTGGCCGCCGCCGCGCGTGCCCTGCGCTTGCCCCTGGTGCTGGATCCGCGAGCGGAGCGTCGGCTGCGCCTGCGCGTTCATCGCCGCGGTCGGCGTCTTTATGCCGCCGATTTGCGCCAGACTCTGCGCCTGCAGCCCGCCCGCTGGCTGGCCAATCGCGTCGGCAGCGCCCTCGGCCAGTGGTGCCCCACGGCGCGCGGCTGCCTCATTCTGCTGCCCGGCCCGCCCGGCGAGCTGCAGCCCATGTTTGCCGCCCAGGTACGCCCCCGTCTGCGCCGTCTCGCCCCGCCGGCGGCATTGGCCAGCCGCGTACTCAGCGTTACCGGCCTGCCCGAATCCGAGGTGGACCGCCGGGCGGCGCCGCTCTATCGCCGCGTCGCCAACCCCTCCACCACCATCCTGGCCGTGGCCACCCCGCATGTGGAGCTGCACTTCCGCGCCCGCGCAACCACCCGCCAGCGGGCGCAGGTGCTGGCGGATACACTGGCACGGCGCGTTGAGCGCCGCTTGGGCAAGGCGGTGTTCAGCCGCGAAGGGCACTCGTTGGCCGAGGTCGTCGGCGCCGCGCTGGCTGCCCGCGGTCAAACCGTGGCCGTTGCGGAAAGCTGCACCGGCGGTGCGCTGGCCGCCGCCCTTACCGATGAGCCCGGCAGCTCCCTCTTCTTCCGCGGCGGCGTGGTCTGCTACAGCAACGACCTCAAGGTGACACTGGCCGGCGTCGAGCCGTCGGCGCTCGCCGCTCAGGGCGCCGTCAGCGCCGTGATCGCTCGCCAACTCGCTCGCGGCGCTCGCCAACGCTTGGGCGCGGACTGGGGCGTCGGCATAACCGGAATTGCCGGCCCCGGCGGCGCCCGGCGGCATAAGCCGGTGGGTACGGTCTTCATCGGCCTGTGCGGCCCCGCGTCTCCCGCTCGCGCGCGCCGCTATCGCTTCTTCGGCGAGCGCGGGATGATCCGCCGCGGCGCTGTGCAGGCCGCGCTGAATCTATTGCGTCAGCACCTCGACTGAACCCATCCTTGCGGTAGACTGGGCTGTGAATCCGGAACCGGCACGCGCCCCAACCGTCGCTGAACCACCTCGCTCCGGTTGGCGCCGCCATGAGATTTGGTTCTATTTCGGTCCCGCCTTCATCGCCAGCATCGCCTACATTGACCCCGGCAACTTTGCCGCCAACATCCAAGGCGGCGCCGAGTTCGGCTACCTGCTGCTGTGGGTGCTGCTCTGGTCAAACCTGATGGCGATGCTGGTGCAGTTTCTCTCCGCCAAGCTCGGCATCGCCACCGGCAAGACCTTGCCTCAACTGTGCCGCGAGCGCTTCTCCCGCCCCACCGTGGTCGTCCTCTGGCTGGCCGCCGAAGTGGCGGCCATGGCCACCGACATCGCCGAGTTCCTCGGCGCGGCGCTCGGCTTCTATCTTCTCCTCCATGTCCCGCTATTTACGGCTGCGCTGCTCACCACCGGCGGCGTGTTCCTGATTCTGGCGGTCGAGGTCTACGGATTCCGCCGCCTGGAGCACGTGATCATGCTGTTTGTCGGCGTGATTGCCACCGCCTATTTTTACGAGATCCTTCTTGCCCGTCCGGACTGGCCGGCGGTGTTTACGGCTACCTTCGTGCCCCACATCAGCGAGTCCAGTGCCTATCTCGCGGTGGCGATGTTGGGGGCGACGGTGATGCCCCATGTTGTGTACCTTCACTCCGCCCTGGTGCAGCACCGCTACCGCGCCGACGATCCCAGCCACAGCCTGCGGCACGCACGCTACGAGCTCTGGGACGTGCTGGTGGCGATGAACGGCTCCTGGCTGGTGAACTCCGCCATGCTCATCATGGCCGCCGCCGTTTTCTACCGCGGCGGTCTCCACACGATGACCATCGAGCTGGCGCACAAGACGCTCGTCCCGCTGCTCGGCGGCGCCGCCGCCTGGGCCTTCGCGCTGGCGCTGCTGTGTTCCGGCCTGTCCTCCTCCGTGGTCGGTACCATGGCCGGCCAAGTGGTACTGGAAGGCTTCCTGCACGTCAACTTCAATATCTTCTATCGCCGCGCTCTGACTGTCATTCCCGCCCTGGTGGTGATTGCGATCGGCATGGATCCGCTGCGAGTCCTGGTGTTCACGCAGGTCGTCTTGAGTTTCGCCCTGCCGTTCGCGATCGTACCGCTGATTCTATTGGTGCAGGACATGCGCGTGATGGGGCCGCTGGCGGTGCAGCGTGCCACTGCGGTGCTCGGATGGATCGCGACCGCGACCATCCTCCTGCTCAATGGCTATCTGGTCTATCTGGTGGCGATCGGCAAAGCCTGATCGCGGGCTAATAGCGCAGCAGGTCGGCCATCGCGTGGTGCAGATCCTCGGCCTGCGGCAGGATGACGTCTTCGAGCGACGGCTGGTAGGCGCAGAACACGTCCTTGGCCGCCACGCGCCGCACCGGAGCGTCCAGGTCCTCGAACAACTCGTCGGCAATCCGCGCCGCGATCTCCGCCCCGTAGCCGAAGCTGAGCACGTCCTCATAGGCCACGATGACTCGGGAGGTCTTGCGCACCGAAGCGGCAATCGCTTCCCAGTCGTACGGCGCCAGGCTGCGCAGGTCGATCACTTCCACCTGTACACCGGTTTCGTGCGCCAGCTTCTCCGCCGCCTGCAGCGCTCGCGGCACCACCGCGCCGTAGGTGACGACCGTCAAATCGCTCCCCGGCCGTGCCACGCGCGCTTTGCCGAAGGGAATGCAGTAGTCCGGCCCCGGATTGGGCCCGCGGTTGAAAGGCTCGCGGTACAGCCGCTTGTGCTCGAGAAACAACACCGGGTCCTCGCCCCGCAACGCCGTGCGCAGCAATCCGCACGCGTCCAGTGCGGTCGAGGGCATCGCCACCCGCAGCCCGGGAATATGAGTGAAGATGGACTCGCCACATTGGCTGTGGTAAATCGCGCCCCCCGTCAGGTAGCCGCCGATCGCCACGCGCAGCACCACGGGCGCCGCAAAGCTGCCGTTCGAGCGCCAGCGCATCACCGCCAGCTCGTTGCGGATCTGCATCATCGCCGGCCAGATGTAGTCGAAAAACTGCACCTCCGGCACCGGCTTCAGGCCTCGCGTTGCCAGTCCGATCGCCCGCCCGACGATGGAAGCCTCCGCCAGCGGCGAATTGTAGACTCGTTCGGTGCCGAAGCGCCGCTGCAATCCGGCCGTAACCTTGAACACGCCGCCCTTGCCCTTCACCTTGCTCAGGTTCTCTTGTCGCGTGCAGTCCGCCACGTCTTCGCCAAACACCAGGATGCGTGGATCGCGCGCCATCTCGTCCTGCAGACAGGCATTGATCAGGTCCACCATGGTCTGCGGCTTGCTGTCGCCCGCGGCCGGTTGGCTCTCGAACGCCGCCGACGTCATGTCCACGTCCGGTGAATACAAAAAGTCGTAAATCGAGCTGCTGGGTGGAAGGGACGCGGCCAGAGCCGCGTCGGCCGCCGCGCCGACCTCCGCCTCCACCTCTGCTTCCAGCCCGTCCAGCTCCTGCACGCTCGCCGTGCCGGTCTGCAGCAGCCGCTCGCGCAGCCGCGCGATCGGGTCGCGCCGCGCTTCCTCTTCCCGCTCTTCGTCCGGCCGATACAGCCGTTCATCGTCCGAAAGCGAGTGCGAATACGGCCGCACCACCTGCGCCTGCACCAGCGCCGGACCGCGTCCGCTACGGCAGTGCCGCAGCGCCTGCCCGATGGCGGCGTAGCTCTCCGCCAGGTCGCAGCCGTCGCAGGAGATGACCTCCAGGTGCGGGAAGCGCGCCACCAGGCTGGCGACGCTCACCCCCGCGCCCTGCACTTCCGCCGGCACCGATATGGCGTAGCCGTTGTCCTCGATCAGAAACAGCACCGGCAGTTGTTCCCGGCACGCGCCGTTGAGTGCTTCCCAGAACTCGCCTTCGCTCGTCGCGCCTTCGCCCGAACTCACCAGCACCACCTCATCGGCGTGGTGCAGGGCGGGTTGCGGGTGCGGATGTTCCCGCAGCCACGTATCCACCTCGGGATGGCGCTGCAGGTGCCGGCCCGCTTCCGCACAGCCCAGCGCCTGCAGGTACTGCGTCCCGGTGGGGCTGGAGCTGCTGACGATGTTGTACTTGGCGTGTCCCCAGTGCGAGGGCATCTGCCGCCCGCCCGAGGCCGGATCGTCGGCTGCGCCCACCGCCTCCAACAGCATCTCTGTCGGCGTCACCCCCAGCCGCAGGCACAGCGCCCGGTCGCGGTAATACGGATATACCCAGTCGTAGCCGGGCCGCAATTGGTCGCCCGCCGCCACCGTGATCGCTTCGTGGCCCGCGCCGCTGATCTGGAAGTAGATCTTTTGCTGCCGCTTCAGCAGGATTTCGCGGTCATCCAACCGCCGCGAGAGCACCATCACCCGGTAGAGTTCGAGCATGCGGTCCGGGGTGAGTTCACCTGGGGCCGCGGCTTTCGCCGACGCTTGCAACTTGAGAGCCATCGAAGCCATTATCGAAGCCACGCTCGCGCTCCGTCAACAGACCGAGCGGTAGGATGGGCAGTTCATTCCGCCGTCAGAGCCGGAATCGCTCCCGCAACTGCCGGCTCTGATTCCGGCTCACCGGGATCTCGCTCTGCTTCCGGTCGTTCATGCGCAGTTGATAGCTGCTGTTGAACCACGGCACCACCTCCTGCACGTGATCCAGGTTCACCAAATAGGCGCGGTGGGCGCGCCAGAAGACTTGGGCGTCCAAATGGGCCTGCAAGTCCTCGATCGTGCGAAAGTTGGCCTGCCCCTCGAACTGGCGCGTGGCCACCAGCACCACGCCGTTGTCCACTTTCGCGAAAACGATGTCCTGCGGGTCCAGCAGGTACTGCCGGCCGTTGGCGCGCACCGGCACCTTGACGGTGCCGCCGGAGCGACGGCTGTCCAGCATCTGCAGGACACGATCGATCTTGCCTGCCACCGAGTCCCCAGTCTGCAAATGACGCTTGACCTTCTCCACCGTTTTCGCCAACCGCTGCTGGTCGAACGGTTTGAGCAGGTAATCCACCGCGCTCACTTCAAACGCCTGCAACGCATACTGATCGTAGGCGGTCGCAAATACCAGGTACGGTATCGGTAGGCGCTTCTGCTCCAGCATCTTCACCGCTCCGAAGCCGTCCAAGCCGGGCATCTGCGCATCCAAAAACAGCAGGTCCGGCTGGTACTGCCGCACCAGTTTTACCGCCTCCAGGCCGTTCTGGCCCTCCGCGACGACGGCGATCTCCGGGAACGCCTTGAGCAGAAATCCCAGCTCGTCCCGCGCCAACTTCTCATCATCAACGATGATCGCGGTGATCGGCATACCTTGAACTTCAGTATATCCATTTCGCCGAAAGCGAACGTTCCGCCAAGGTGCTAAGGTGGCTTTGAGATGCCTCGCAAAGCTTCGACGTCCGCTTCATCCCGCAGACCGGCGCGCCGCCGTGCGCCCTTGCCCGCTCCGCCTTCCGTCTTCAGCGATGCCGATCTCCACTGGTTTCAGGAGGGCCGCCACGTTCGCCTGTATCGCAAGCTCGGCGCTCACTACCAACCCGCAGCCGATGGCCGTCCTTCCGGCGTTCACGTGGCGGTGTGGGCGCCCGATGCCGAGCGGGCCTCGGTCGTCGGCGACTTCAACCAGTGGAACCCGGAGGCATTTCCTCTTCAGCCGCGCGGCAGCTCCGGTATTTGGGAGGGCTTCATCCCCGGCCTCGGCGTCGGCCACCTCTATAAGTTCGCGCTTCATCCCCGCAATGCCTCCGGATCCTCCGCCTGGATCACCAAAGCGGATCCGTATGCCTTCGAAGCCGAGCTGCCGCCTCGCACCGCCTCCATCGTGTCCTTGCTCGACTACGCCTGGAACGACGCCGACTGGATGGCGAGCCGCGACCGTGCCAACGCTGCCGCCGCCCCCATCTCGATCTATGAACTCCACCTCGGTTCCTGGATGCGCCTCCCCGCCGAAGGCAACCGCTCCCTGAATTACCGCGAGATCGCGCCGCGTCTGATTTCGCATCTGCGCCGCACCGGCTTCACTCACGTCGAATTTTTGCCCGTCATGGAGCATCCCTTCTATGGCTCCTGGGGATATCAGGTCACCGGCTATTTCGCCCCCACCAGCCGCTACGGCACGCCCCAAGATCTGATGTTTCTGATCGATCAGCTGCACCAGCACGGCATCGGCGTCATCCTCGACTGGGTTCCGTCGCATTTCCCCGACGATCCGCACGGCCTCGCCAACTTTGACGGCACCCACCTCTACGAGCATGCCGACGCGCGCCTCGGGGTTCACCCCGACTGGCACTCCTGCATCTTCAATTACGGCCGCCACGAGGTGCGCAGCTTCCTGCTCAGCAGCGCCCACTTCTGGCTCGACCGCTACCACGCGGACGGCTTGCGGGTGGACGCCGTCGCCTCCATGCTCTACCTCGACTATTCGCGCCGCTCCGGCGAATGGATCCCCAACCGTTTTGGCGGCCGCGAAAACCTTGACGCCATCACGCTGCTGCGCCAACTGAACGAGGACGTCTACGGCAGCTATCCCGGCATCCAGACCGTGGCCGAGGAGTCCACCTCCTGGCCGATGGTGTCGCGTCCCACCTACGTCGGCGGCCTCGGCTTCGGCATGAAGTGGGACATGGGCTGGATGCACGACACTCTCGACTACCTGTCGCGCGATCCCGTCCATCGCCAGTACCATCACCGCCAGCTCACCTTCCGCCAGCTCTACGCCGGCCAGGAAAACTTTGTCCTGCCCTTGTCGCACGACGAAGTCGTGCACGGCAAAGCTTCGCTCCTCGCCAAAATGCCCGGGGATGAATGGCAGCGCTTCGCCAACTTGCGCCTGTTGTACGGCTTTCAATTCGGTCAGAACGGCAAGAAGCTCCTGTTCATGGGCGACGAGTTCGGCCAGGGGGATGAATGGAATCACGAGGCCAGCTTGCAGTGGCACCTGCTCCAATATCCTCTCCACGCCGGCATCCAGCAGTGGGTCGCCGACCTGAACCACCTCTACCGCTCCACGCCGGCGCTGCACGAGCGCGACTTTGACCCCGCCGGCTTTCGCTGGATCGATTGCAACGATGCCGCGCAAAGCACGCTGTCTTGGCTGCGCTTCGCCGCTGGCCACGGCGTCGTGATGGTGGTCTGCAACTTCACGCCCGTTCCCCGCTATGATTTCCTGGTGGGCGCGCCCCGCCCCGGTCTTTGGCGCGAATTGCTCAATAGCGATGCCGCCGAATACGGGGGCAGCGGCGTCGGCAACTTCGGAGGCGTCACCGCCACCGGCTCGCCGCATCACGGCCTCGCCGACTCCTTGCGCATCAATCTGCCGCCGCTGGGCTGCGTCTTTTTCGGGAGCGGTCCGGCATGACCGGCGAAAGCCGCCTGCCCTGCCCTTCAGTCTGCATCCACGGTCACTTCTACCAGCCGCCGCGCGAGAACCCTTGGCTCGGGACGATCGAACGCCAGGCCTCCGCCGAGCCCTACCACGACTGGAACGAACGCATCACCGACGAGTGTTATCGCCCCAACACCGCCGCCCGTATCCTGGATCAGTTGGGCAACCAGATCGCCGCTTCCAACAATTACGCCCACATCAGCTTCGACTTCGGCCCCACCCTGCTCTCCTGGCTGGAGCGGGCCGCGCCCGATGTCTACGCCGCCGTGCTTGCCGCCGATCGCGTCGCCCGCGGCGGCATGGCGCAGGCTTATAACCATATGATCCTGCCCTTGGCCAACGCCCGCGATCGCGCCACTCAGGTGATCTGGGGCAGCCGTGATTTCGCCCGCCGCTTCGGCCGCGAGCCGGAAGGCATGTGGCTGCCGGAAACAGCGGTGGATCTCGACAGCCTGGAGGATCTGGCCGCCGCCGGCATCCACTTCACCATCCTGGCGCCCCGCCAGGCGCGCCGCGTGCGCCGGTTCGGCAGTTCCCGCTGGCAAGACGTCTCCGCCGGTGGCGTGGATCCGCACTTCGCCTACCAGGTGCGCCTGCCCTCCGAGCGCCACATTACCGTCTTCTTTTACGACGCCGGCATCGCCCAGGCGGTCGCCTTTGAGGGCCTCTTGAATGACGGCTGTGCCTTCGCGGAGCGTCTCGCCTCCGCCTTCGACGGCCGCCGCCGCGAGCCCCAGCTTGTCAACATCGCCACCGATGGTGAAAGCTACGGCCACCATCACCGCTTCGGCGAAATGGCGCTGGCCGCGGCCTTGCGCTTCCTCGAGGAACGCCCCGACGTGCTGGTAACCAACTACCGTGCCTTCCTCGCCGCTCATCCTCCCGTGCGCGAGGTCGAGATCGTCGAGAACTCCTCCTGGAGCTGCGTCCACGGTGTCGAGCGCTGGCGCGCCGATTGTGGCTGCAACTCTGGCGGCTTCCCCCAGTGGAATCAGGCCTGGCGCGCGCCGCTCCGTTCCGCGCTGGATTGGCTGCGTGACCGCCTGGCCCCGGCCTACCAGCAGGCGGCGTCGAAGCTGTTGTGGAACCCCTGGGCCGCCCGCAATGACTACATCGACATCCTCCTCGATCGCTCGCCCGAAGCCGCGGCGCGGTTTCTTCAGCAGCACGCCCGTCACGATCTCTTGCCGCAGGAACTCGACCTGCTCTGGGGGCTGCTGGAGATGCAGCGCTACGCCATGTTCATGTACACCAGTTGCGGCTGGTTTTTCGACGACATTGCCGGCATCGAAGCCTCGCAGACCATTGCCTACGCCGCCCGCGCCGTCGAATTGGCCAACCAATGCCTTGGTCTGAACCTGGAGGCCGGCCTGCTGCGCCGCTTGGCGCTCGCCCCCGGCAACACGGGGGAGTTGCCCGATGGCCGCGCCGTGTACAGTGCGCAGGTGCGCCGGCGTCCGGCGGTGTCCGTGCCGTCGGTCGCGCCTGCCTAGGCTACGTAGCGTACCGCCCGGCTTCCGTCTGCTTCGCCCCGATCTCCAGTTGCATGCGGTCGAGGTTGGCCGGCTCCCGCCGTAGCAGCCGCCGCAGCCACGCCAGTTGCGTCCGCAGCTCGTCGCCTTCGCTCAGCGCGCAGAGCGCCCGCCGCGCCCGCACGTCCACCGCGTCCATCGCTTCGGCGGCGATCGCCGCCGCGAACGGGCTGTCCGCCTGCCGCGCTTCCACCGCCTGGAGCACGAACGCGGCAATCGCCAGATCCGCCAGCGCCGCCAGGACCGTCTGCTCTTCCTCCAGCGCCGCACCGTGCCGCCGGAAGGCGACGCCCGCCGCCAGCAGCAACGCCCTTCTCGCCTGCTCGGCCGCGCTCGTCGCCGCCGGCGTGTCCAGCAGCTCCGCCATCGTCTGTTCCACCGCCGCCGTCAGCTGCAAGCGCCCCTGCTGTGCCCGTCGCAGCATCGTGCCGCTGATCAGCAGCCGGTTGATCTCGTTCGTGCCCTCGAAGATCCGGTTCACGCGTGCGTCGCGGAAGGCGCGTTCCGCCGGATTGCCGCGCACGAACCCATTGCCGCCGTGAATCTGCACCGCCGCGTCCACCACCCGGTCGAGCATCTCGCTGGCATGCACCTTGACGATGGCGCACTCGATCGCA
Source organism: Acidobacteriota bacterium (assembly GCA_027451805.1). Taxonomy (GTDB): domain Bacteria; phylum Acidobacteriota; class Terriglobia; order Terriglobales; family SCQP01; genus SCQP01. The sequence continues at coordinate 50,912 of DAIDIF010000263.1, read as the reverse complement.
TACTCGTCCAGCCCATGTCCGTCGTCCAGCAGGTGCGCCACCCGGTATACGGCCGACTCTGCCGCGTACAGGTGCAGCGCCATTGCGCCGATCTGCTGCCGGATCAGCCCGAACTCCGCGATCGGCCGCCCGAAGGCGTGGCGCTGGCGCGCATAGGTGATCGCGTCGCGCAGGCAGTTCCTCGCGCCGCCGATGCAGGCCGCGCCCAACTTGAAGCGGCCCACATTGAGGATTCGGAACGCGATGTGCGCGCCTTCGCCCTCGCCGCCGAGTACGTTGGCGCGCGGCACCCGCACCTCCTGCAGCCGAAGCGCCCGCGTCGAGGAGCCGTGGAGGCCCATCTTGTGCTCCTCGGGCCCGGTCTCGACGCCCGGCGTGGTTGCCTCCACCAGAAACGCGCTGATCGTCTCGCCGGTGCGTGCGAACACCGTGAACAGGTCGGCGATTCCCGCATTGCTGATCCACATCTTCTCGCCGCTCAGCAGGTAAGCGCTGCCGTCCTCGCTCAGTCGCGCCTCGGTCCGCATCGCCAGCGCATCCGAGCCCGAGCCCGCCTCGCTCAGCGCGTAGGCGCCCACCCAGGTGGCCGAAGCCAGCCGTGGCAGGTACTTCTGCTTTTGCTCCGCGTTGCCGAACAGCGCCAGCGGGAGCGTGCCGATGCCGGTGTGCGCGCCGAACGCTACGGAAAACGACCCCAGCACCGCCAGATGGTCGGCCACGATCGCTGACGCGGCGAAATCCATGCCCAACCCGCCATACGCCTCCGGCACATCCACGCCGGTCAATCCCAGCTCGCCTGCCGCCCGCAGCAGGCTCCGCAGCCGCGCGTAGTCTGGCTCCTCGATCGCCTCGGCGGCGGGCAGGATCTCTTCCTGGGCGAACCGCTCCGCCGTCTGCGCAATCAGCTGTTCCTGCTCGCTGAAGCCCTCAGGCGTCAGCGTCGCCGACGGCGCCCGCAGGAGAAACGATCCGCCAAATTCGCCGTCTGCGCCTGCCATGGTCACCGTCTCAGGTTCTCCACCACCGCCGCCGCCCCCTGCCCCCCGCCCACGCACATCGTGATCAGTCCCCACCGCGCCCGCCGCCGTTCCAGCTCTCCCAGAAGCGTCGCCAGGAGCTTCGCCCCGGTGCATCCCAGCGGATGCCCCAGCGCCACTGCGCCGCCGTTGACGTTCACCCGCGCCGCGTCCAGGTGCGCGGCTTGGATCACCGCCAGTGCCTGCGCTGCAAACGCCTCGTTCAGCTCGATCACCTCGATGTCTTCCAGCTTAACCCCCGCGCGCCGTAGCGCCTTCGGGATCGCGCCCACCGGTCCCAGCCCCATCAGCGCTGGATCGGTGCCTACCGTCGCGTACGCGGCCAGTCGCGCTCGCGGCGTCAGCCGCCGCGCCTGCAGGAACGGCTCCGAGACGATCACCGCCGCCGCGGCACCGTCGCTCGCCTGCGACGAATTGCCCGCGGTCACACTTCCGTGCGCGTGGAATACCGGCGCCAGAGCCGCCAGCGCCGCTGCCGACGTGTCCCGCCGCGGCCCCTCATCCTGCCGGATCACCGTCTCCCGCCAGCCGCCCCCGTCCGGCACGCGCGTCGTCACCGGCACGATCTCTTCCGTGAATTTTCCCGCATCCTGCGCCGCGATCGCTTTCTGATGGCTTTGCAGTGCGAACGCGTCTGCCGCCTCCCGCCCCACCCCGCACTGCTTGGCCACGCGTTCCGCCGTCAGCCCCATGCTCAGGTAGGCTTCCGGTCGGTGGTCCATCAGCCATGGGTTGGCGCTGGGCTTATTGCCGACAATCGGCACCAGGCTCATGCTCTCCGTCCCGCCCGCCAGCATCGCCTCCGCGCCGCCGAGTTCCACGCGCTGGCTGGCGATGGCGATGGCCTCCAGTCCCGAAGCGCAAAATCGGTTGACCGTGGCCGCCGAAACCTCGTCGGGCAGCTCCGCCCGCAGCGCCGCGATCCGCGCGACGTTCAGCCCCTGCTCCGCCTCCGGCATCGCACAGCCCAATATCACATCCTCGATCTCGCGCGCCTCCACGCCCGCCCGTTCCAGCGCCGCGCGCAGTGCGATTGCCGCCAGCTCGTCCGGCCGGGTTGCCCGCAGCCCGCCTTTGAAAGCCCGCCCCACCGGCGTCCGCACCGACGAAAGAATGTATGCGCCCGCCATCGCCGTCCTAGTTCCGCAGCGCCTTGCCGGTCTTCAGCCGGTACGCCAGCCGCTCCTGGGTCTTGGCCTCGCCGCACAGGCTGAGGAAGGCCTCCCGCTCCAGCTCCAGAAGCCTCGACTCCGGGACCTGAGCGCCCGCCGGCGCTCCGCCGGCGCAGAGCACGCGAATGATATGACCGGCGATCTTCTGCTCGTGTTCCGTGATCTGCTCCGCCTCGCGCATTAGAAACGCCGCCAGCCGCAGCGTGCTCTCCACCGATGGCCCGGGCGCGGTCAAGTGCGCCTCTGCCGGCGGCTCATACCCCGCGTATGCCATCTGGCGCGCGGCCAGTCGCGCCGCTTCCACCACCCGGTCCCGGTTCGCCACCGCCATGTCGCCCCCCCGCAGCAGCCTCAGCCCCCGCGCTTCGGCCGCCGACGTCGACACCTTCGCCAGACCGATCGTCTCGAACGCCGTCTTCGGGTCGCAGCGCAGGGCCATTTCCTTCGTCCCGCCGCCGGCCGGAATCAGCCCTACGCCTGCCTCCACGAGGCCGGCATAGAGTTCCGCGTGCGCCACCACCCGCGCCGAATGCAACATCAGTTCGCAGCCTCCACCCAGCGCCATCCCCGCCGGCGCCGCCACCACCGGCCGCCGCGACCGCTTGACCGCGCTCGTCATCGCCTGGAACTGCCGCACCGCCTCCTCGACCTCGTCCCACTCCTGATTCTGGATCAGCGCCAGCAGATAGGCCAGATCGGCGCCGTAGGAAAAATGCTCGCCGCTGCTGGTAAGTACCCAGGCGTCGAAATCCTCCTCCATGCCGCCTTCCAGCGCCTCCCGCACCAGCGTTACCGTCTCCGCGCCGATCACGTGGTTGCGTTGGTGCAACTCCAGGCAGCCCACGCCTTCACTCAGCTCCAGCACCGAGCAGGAGTTGTTGCCGCGGCGCCGGTGGCCCAGCCGCGGCTGCGGGATCCGCCCCTGCTGCACCAGCTCCCGCAGGGCGAACGGCCCATGTTTCCAGTTGTATCCCCACTGCATCGCCCGGTCGATCGCCGCCGGGTCGTCGGTGATCTCTCCCAGCCGCCGCTCGCAGTAGGTGATCAGTTCGCGCACGGCGCGCGCCACAAACGGGCTCTTCTTGACCGCCGCTGTTATGTCGTCAAACGGCAGCCGCACCTTGGTCCGCGGATGGTAGCGCAGCGTCTTCACGTCGATCGCCAGGATCTGGTCGCCCTCGCGCTTGTAGAACCCCTGGCCGGTCTTGTCGCCCAGCCACCGCCGCTGCACCATCTCCTCGATATAGGCCGGCGCCCGGAACAAATCCCGGCTTTCATCCTCCGGTAAGTGCTCGTGCGTGTTCCGGATCACCTGCAGCAGCGTGTCCAGCCCGATCATGTCCAGTGTTCGGAAGGTCGCCGATTTCGGCCAGCCCAGGATCGGGCCGGTGAGTGCATCCACCTCTTCCACGCTCAGCTCGTTCCGCTCCATCAGCCGCAGCGTGTTCATGAGCGCGAACAGCCCGATCCGGTTGGCGATGAAGTTGGGCGTGTCCCGCGCTTCGACCACTCCCTTGCCTAGGAGGCGCTCCAGTTCCGTGCTCAGCCAACGAGCCGCCTTGGCGTCCGTCGCCGGCCCCGGAATGATCTCGACCAGCCTCATGTAGCGCGGCGGGTTGAAAAAGTGCGTCCCCAGCCAGCGCGGCTGCACCTCGGCCGGCAGCTCCGCGCCCACCTCCCGCACCGGCAGGCCGCTGGTGTTGGTCGTCAGCAGTGTGTGCGATCCCAGCCGGGGGGCGATGCGGTCCAGCAGCGTCCGTTTCGCCGCCAGGTCCTCCACGATCGCCTCCAGTACCCAGTCGGCTCGCCCCAGCGCCGCCGCGCCGTCGTCAAAGCTTCCCGTCTGGATCCGCTCCGCCATCTCCGGCAGGAAGAACGCCGCCGGCCGCCCTTGCCGCGCCGCCTTTACCCCGTTTTCCGCGAGCGCGCGCGTCTGGTCGAGCAGCGTAACGTCCAGCCCGTGATTGGCGCAATGTGCCGCCACGCGCGCCCCCATCGTCCCTGCTCCCAGCACCACGACGCGCGCCAGTCGTCTTCCCATAATCACCTGCGGTTGGTGTAGGAGACCAACGCCTCCAGCTTGGCGCGCGCAGCCCCCGAGTCGAGAGCCTCTTCCGCCATGTTCATGCCTGCCGGAAAGCTGTCGGCGCGTCCGCCCGCCACCAGTGCGGCCGCCGCGTTCAGCACCACCACATCGCGGTACGCCCCGGGTTCGCCCGCCAGCACGCGCCGTAGGCCGGTCACGGCCGCCGTCCGCTCGCCGCACGCCAGCTCCTCCGATGCCGCCCGCCGCAATCCCAGTTCGCGCGCATCGAGCGTGCGGTGCGTGATTCCCCCCGGCGTGACCTCGGCGTACTCGTTGATCTCCGTGGTGGTGAACTCGCCCATGCCGTCGCGGCTGTGGACCACGAAGCTGTGCCGCGTGCCCAGTCGCTGCAGCGCCATCGCCATCGTCTCCACCAGCGCCGCCGACGGCACCCCCACCACCTGCGCCTCCGCCCCCGCCGGGTTCGTCAGGGGCCCCAGTAGATTGAAAACCGTGCGGATCCGCAGCGCCCGCCGCGCCGGCATCACCCGCCCCATCGTCGGGTGCAACAGCGGCGCGTACAGGAATCCCCACCCTACCGTCTCCAGCAGCTCGCCCAGGCCTGCCGCCGGAAACGCCAGATTCACGCCCAGCGCCTCCAGCACGTCGGCCGACCCGCACGGGCTGGTGCTGCTGCGGTTGCCGTGCTTCGCCACGCCCAGCCCTGCACCCGCGGCCGTCACTGCCGCCGCCGTGGACACATTGAACACCCGGCGCGCATGGCCACCCGTGCCGCACGTATCCGCCCACCGCCGCCCGCTGCCGTTCAGTCCGATCTTCACCGCCGCCGCCCGCATCGCCTGCGCGAAACCGACGATCTCTTCCACCGTCTCGCCCTTCATCGCCAGTGCGGCGAGCAGAGCCCCGATGAGGATGTCGCGTTGTTCGCCTTCTTCCGCCCCCCCCGTCAGGATCGCGCCCAGCACGCCGCGCGCCTGCTCGCGGTTCAGATCCCGCCGCTCCAGCACCTGCTGCAGCGCATCGTGGAGCGGGTCGCTCATGCCGGTTCGCCCGCCGTCTCCAGGCTCCTCATGTCGATCACGAATCGGTACTTCACGTCGCTGCGCGCGAGCCGCTCCAGCGCTTCGTTGACGTCCTGGATCCGGATCGTTTCCACTTGGCTGGTGATGCCCCGGGCCGCGCAGAAATCGAGCATCTCCTGGGTCTCCGCGATCCCGCCGATCAGCGAGCCCGCCAAAGCCCGGCGCCCCAGGATCAGCGGAAACGCCGCGACCGGCAACGGCTGGTTCGGCGCGCCCACCAGCACCAGCGTTCCGTCGCGCCGCAGCAGGCTCAAATACGCGTTCACGTCGTGCGGCGCCGAGATCGTATCCAGCACAAAATCCAGCCGCCGCTGCTGCGCTGCCATCGCCGCTGCGTCGCCCGTCACCACCACGGCTGCCGCGCCCAGCCGCCCCGCCTCCGCCGCCTTGTCCGCCGAGCGCGTGAACAGGGTCACCTCTGCGCCCATCGCGTGTGCCAATTGAATGGCCATGTGCCCCAGCCCGCCCAGCCCCGCCACGCCGACCTTCGATCCCTTGCCCACGTTCCAGTGCCGCAGGGGCGAATATGTCGTGATGCCCGCGCACAGTAGCGGCGCCGCGCCCGCCAGTTGCTCGTTCGCATGCGTCACCCGCAGCACGAACGCCTCATCCACCACGATCGCGCCCGAGTACCCCCCGTAGGTGATGTTTCCCTGTCGGTCGCGCGCGTTGTAGGTCAGGGTGCTGCCGTTCTCGCAGAATTGCTCAAACCCCGTGCGGCAGCTCGCGCAGGTGCGGCAGGAATCCACCATGCAACCGACCCCCACCGTGTCGCCCGGTTGAAACCGCTGCACGCCCGCGCCCGTCTCCGTCACCGTGCCCACGATTTCGTGGCCTGCGACCATGGGAAAGATCGCCCCGCCCCACTCGTCCCGCAACTGGTGCAGGTCCGAGTGGCAGATGCCGCAATACCGGATGCGGATCGCCACGTCGTTTCGTCCTGGCGGTCGCCGTTCGATCCGGTAAGGCTCGAGCCGCGCGCCCGCCGCCCTCGCCGCAAAACTCGGGGTAGGGAAGGGGTCGTTCGTGGCTGCGCTCATGGTGTGTCTCCTCCTCCTGCTTCACACGGCGGCATCCTGCCGCCAGTGGATTCTTGGTCGGCAAAGATCGTAATCTGCGTGGTCTTCGGGTCAACCGCCAACGCCGGCACCTGCTCTAGTGGCGCCGTTCGCCCTGCCAGTTGCTCGACCGCCCAGGCCTTGGGCGCTCCCGTGACCACAAACCAGACTCGCGCCGCGGCGTTGATCAGCTTGGGGGTAAACGTCACCCGCCTATGCGGGTGCGCCGGCGATCCCTCCACCGCCCGCACCAGCAGATCGTCCTCTGCGTGCGGATCGCGTCCCGGCAGCAGTGAGCCGGTGTGGCCGTCCGCTCCCAGTCCCAGAATCACCAGCGAAAACCGCGGTACCCCGTCCGCGCCCGGTGCGACCTGGCGCCGGATCTCCGTGGCATACGCCGCCGCGCAGGCCACGGGCGCCAGGTAGGTCGGCGCCGGATGCGCGTGCGTTTCCGGCACCTGGGCTGGCCGCAGCAGGCGGTCCGCCGCCAGCCGGTAGTTGCTGTCCGGGTGGTTGGGCGGTACCAGCCGTTCGTCGCTCCAGTAGAACCGGAACTGCGGCCCCACCCCCCGTGCTGCCCATGCCTCGTAGAACACCGCCGCCGAGCTGCCGCCGGTCAACGCCACTGCGCACTCTCCTGCGGTCGCGCTCCCCGCGGCTTCGATACGCTGGCAGAACTCTGCGGTCAGTTCCGCCAGCGTCGGCCGCGTCACCCATGCCAGCATGGCTACTGCGCGCCCTCGTGCTTCACCGCGTGCCCGCCAAACTCGTTCCGCAGGGCGGCGATCACCTTGGCGCTGAACGATTCGGTCTGCCGCGAGCGCAACCGCGCCAGCAACGACAGCGTGAGGATGGGCGCGGGCACGTTCTCCTCCAGCGCCGTCTGCGCCGTCCACCGTCCCTCGCCCGAATCGTCCACGTAGCCGCGTACGCTGTCCAGATGCGGTTCCCGCGCAAACGCCTGCTCCGCCAGCTCACACGGCCACGACCGGATCACGCTTCCCCGGTTCCATACATGCGTGATCGCGCGCAGGTCGAACGGGTATGGCGACTTCTCCAGCACCTCGAATCCCTCCCCGTAGGCCTGCAGCATGCCGTACTCGATCCCGTTGTGCACCATCTTGGCGAAATGTCCCGAGCCCGGCGGTCCGGTATACAGAAACCCTTCCGGCGGCGCCAGCGTTGCCAAGATTGGCGATACCCGCTCGAAGCTTGCCTTGTCGCCGCCCACCATCAGGCTATAGCCCAACCTGAGTCCCCATACCCCGCCGCTCGTCCCGGCATCGAGAAAGTGTACGCCCTTGCGCTGGGCCGCTTCCGCGTGCGTCAGCGAGTCCTTGTAATGCGAGTTGCCGCCGTCAATCAGCACGTCGTCGGCCGCCATGTCCGCCAGCAGTGCGTTCACCGTGTTGGTCGTGATCGCGCCCGCGGGCACCATGAGCCACACCACCCGCGGGGCCGCCAGCCGCCCTACCATGTCCGCCAGACTCGTCGCTCCCTCCGCGCCGCGGCTCACCGCCTGCTGCACCGCCGCTTCCGCCGGGTCGCACGCCACCACGTGGTGACCGCCTTGCAGCAGCCGCTGCGTCATGTTGCCGCCCATGCGCCCCAGGCCCACCATGCCCAGCTTCATGTCAGCGCCTCCTTTTCGGTTTCGGGTTCCCAGCGCCGGCGCAACCGGTTCAGCGTCTGCTCCATCTCGATGCGGTGCGTTTCCATCGCCTCCAATCCGATGTCACGGGCGATCCGGATCGGCCCCGCCCAGTCCCCCCGGATCACGGTGCAGGGCTTCGGGATTTGAAACTCGTCCCAGCTGCGCATCGTCCAACAGCGCCGCGGCGATGCGTGCAGCGCATAAATCGGCGCGCCCGTGGCCCGCGCCAACTCGATCGCCCCGCGCTTGGCGCGATAGCGCGGTCCCCGCGGCCCGTCCACCGTCAGCGCCAGCGGCTGCCCGGCCCGCAGCGCCGTCGTCATTGCTTCCAGCGCTTCGCTGCCGCCGCGCGTGCTCGAACCGCGGAACAGCCGGTATCCGAGACGTTCCGCCGTCTGCGCAATCATCTCCCCGTCGAAGTGCTGGCTCACCAGCACGCCGAAGCCGCGATCGCGCGCGATCCAGGCGATGGGCAATAGGCAGCGGTGCCAGAAGACGTAGATCGCACGCTCCGGCGGTTGGGTGAACGCCCCCGGGGGGATGCCCTTCGGCAGGTCCCAGCGCCAGCTCGTCCCCAGAACGCGCAGCAGCGCCGGTGTGACTCCCCGCGCCAACGCCAGCAGCCGTTGCTGCTTCCGGCTCCAAGTTGGCGCCGCCGCGACCTCGGCAAACTCATCCTTTGCGCTGGCCGAGCCTTGAGCCACCATCCTCTTTTGATTGTACCCGCGGCACGGTGGGGCGCGGCTCCGGCCCCGCGGGCGCTGCCCCTGCGCTACAATCGGGGTTCCCTCAATGTCCACGCTTCCTCAGCCTCTTTCGCTGGCCGAAATTCAGCGCTTGGCGGCCGAGTACAACGTATTCCCGCTCGCCCGCACCTTCCTCGCCGACTTGGATACGCCGGTTGCGGCCTACCTGAATGGACTCCGCCACCGCCGTACCCGCTACTCCTATCTGCTCGAAAGCGTCGAAGGCGGCGAGAAGATCGGCCGCTACTCCTTCCTCGGCGTGGACCCCGATTTTGTCCTTCGTCAACGCGCCGGCAAAGTCGCTGTCCGCCGCTTCCCCCGCGCCGCCGCGCCCACCCCCTGGATCCCTTCCTCCACCGGTCTCCTGGCCCTCGCCCGCGAGGAAGTCCAGCGCCGCCGCCTCGCCCCCGTACCCGGCCTGCCCCCCTTCGTCGCCGGCGCCGTCGGCTATCTCGGCTACGACCTCGTCCGCACGCTGGAGAAGCTTCCCGAGCAGGCCCGCGCCGATCTCGGCGCCGATGAAGCCCTGCTCATGTTCTTCTCCCGCCAGATCATCTTCGATCACGTTCGCCGCCAAATCACGCTGGTTGCCTGCGTCCACGCTGATCCCGAGGCCGCCGATCCCGCCGCCCATCTTGCCCGCGAGTACCGCCAGGCCCTCGACGATCTCGAGGCCATGGCCGTGCGCCTTCGCCGCGCCCCGCGCATGCCCGCAGTGGCCGAAGAGGCCGGCCCCTTGCCGGTGCTGCCCAACTGGGAACGCCCGGCATTTGAAGCCGCCGTCCGCCGCGCCAAGCAGTACATCGAAGCCGGCGATATTTTCCAAGTCGTGCTCTCGCAGCGCTTCGACGTTGCCACCGAAGTCCCGCCATTCCAGGTGTATCGCGCCCTCCGCGCCATTAACCCCTCGCCTTATATGTTCTTCCTGCAGATGGGCGACGTGGCCCTCGTCGGCGCGTCGCCGGAACTGCTCGTGCAGGTCTCGCAGCGCCAACTCCTGTACCGCCCCATCGCCGGCACCCGCCCCCGCGGCGACACCGAAGCCGCCGACATCGAACTCGCCCACGAGTTGCTGGCCGATGAAAAAGAGCGTGCCGAACACGTCATGCTGGTCGATCTCGGTCGTAACGATATTGGCCGCGTTGCCGCTGTCGGCACCGTTCGGGTCCCCGCCCTCATGGCCGTGGAAAAGTACTCCCACGTTCAGCATCTCGTTTCCGAAGTCCGCGCCCAACTTGCCCCCAGCCGCGACATGTTCGATGCCCTGGCCGCCTGCTTTCCCGCCGGCACGCTCACCGGCGCCCCCAAGGTGCGCGCCATGGAGATCATCGAGATGATCGAGCCCACCCGCCGCGGAGCCTATGGCGGTAGTGTGCTCAGCTTCGACTACGCCGGCAACCTCAGCGCCTGCATCCTGATCCGCTCCATCCTGTTCCGCAAGGGTGTGGCCCACGTGCAGGCTGGCGCCGGCATCGTCGCCGACTCCGTGCCCGAGCGTGAATATTTCGAATGTGTCAACAAGGCCGGCGCCATGATGCGCGCCCTCGAGCGCGCCCGCGCCGGCCTCTGAGCGCAGCGGCCATGATCTTCCTGCTCGACAACTACGATTCCTTTACCTACAACCTCGCCCAATATTTCGGCGAGCTGGGCCAGGAGGTTGAGGTTCGCCGCAACGATCGGGTGACCATCGCTGAGATCGAAGCCCTCCAGCCCGTCGCCCTTGTCCTCTCGCCTGGTCCCTGCACTCCAGACGAGGCTGGCATCAGCGTTGCCGCTGTGCGCCATTTCGCGGGTCAGTTGCCCATTCTCGGGGTCTGCCTTGGTCATCAAAGCATCGCCCAGGCTTTCGGTGGCCGTATCGTGCGTGCGCCCGTGCTCATGCACGGCAAGACCAGCCTGATCGAGCATGACGGTCGCACCATCTTTCGCGACCTTCCCCAGCCCTTCGCCGCTACCCGCTACCACTCCCTCGTCCTCGATCCCTCGACCGTCCCCGAGGGTCTCGAAATCAGTGCCCGCTCGCCCGACGGCGTCATCATGGCGCTCCGCCACCGCCGTTTTCCCATTGAAGGCGTGCAGTTCCATCCGGAAAGCATCCTCACGCTCGCCGGCAAGCAGTTGCTTTCGAACTTTCTGGATGTCTACTTGCGCCCCACGCCGGTTCCGTCTGTCGGGCTTTCCGAGTAGCGTCCGCCCGCAAAAAAAGGCGTTCGCGGTGTAAGCCGCGAACGCCCAGAAATACGCAATCGGAGGGATGTGCGCCTAGTTCGACCGTCGCTTGGCGGCCATTCGTTCCACGATCGCCCCCAACTCCGAGCTCAAAATCGGCTGGTTGAGGTACTGGTCCACCCCCAGCGGCGTGTCGGTGCGCGGACTGCCGTAGGCCACAATCTTGGCCATGGGCCGCGTCGTCTTGATCGCTTGGATCAGCGGCGTCAGCGACAGCCGATAGCACAGGACGGCCACGTCCACGCTCAGGCCGCGCTTGACTGCCGCCAAGGCCTCGTCCGCACCGTCAAATCGCGTCACCTCGCCCGTCGATTGCAGCATTTCGCTCAGAAACGGCTGGCGCATACTTGAAGGATCGACCAAAAGAATCTTCTTGGACATCGCTTATTCTCCATCGTCGAAGAGGTTTCCGATAGCCCGGCTCTCCGCGCGTTTCCGCGCTGCGCATCCGGGCACGACAGGGCGATGTCGGACTTTAGATCCTGAGGGGCGTAAGCCGCCGTTCAGCGCGGCTGGCCGCGATGGCCCACGGCTGCAGCGTCAGGTGGCTTGTGCTCCGGCGGGGCAGCAGACGTGCCGTCGGACGCGGTGTCGGAAGCTGCGGATCGCCCACCGTGAGCATCGCCCGCTGCACCAAATGCGTGTTCGGCCGCAGGCAGTGGGCGCGTTGCGGTGGCAAAATCTGTGGCGGCGTCCGCAACCCCGCCATCGGCGCCAGCCAGCGCAGCATCGCGCACCCGGCAACGATCATCACAATGACGTTGCGAACCACCGGGCGCGTGCTGCGAGCGCGCATCATCACACGTATACAAGTATCACATCAACCGCAGTCGCGTCTATACTTGCCGGCACGTCGTGGGGGATGGAGCGGGAGACGGGATTCGAACCCGCGACTTCGACCTTGGCAAGGTCGCACTCTACCACTGAGTTACTCCCGCAAGCGCGATTCCCAATGTAGCATGGCTGCCGTCATGGAGAAAAGGGCCTGCAGCTCCGGTTTCCCATCCCTGCAGGCCCTTGGGTGCGCTAACGGGTTGACCATTCAACCCCTTCGTGCCGGGCGTGTTGCGCGGGTGGCGGAAATATTTCTTCTGGGACGAAAAAGCGGTCCCGGCTTTAGCCGGGACCGCTTTCCCCTCGAGCGGCAAGGCTCGAAGCGGTGGACTGATGGAATTGGCTGGGGCGTCCAGGACGCCTCTCAGGCTGGCCTGAACGCCTAGGCCTCAGCCACCTCGCAAGTCCAAGTTCTGTTCTGTCTACTGCCGGATGAATCCACTGGACCACCTCCTTTCCTGCGTGCTTCCAGTTCACCACCACCGCCCCCCCTTTTGCAACCCCGCTTCGCCTAATGTCCATAGATTCGCCGGTATGCAGCTTGATTCCGCAGCACTGCTTCCACGTATCCCCGCGTCTGCGTAAACGGGATGGTTTCTATAAAAACGTCGCCATGCGCCCTCGGAAATTGCGCCTCCCACATCCGCACCCGCGCTTGCCCGGCGTTGTACGCCGCCAGTGCCGCCGCCGTCGTCGGGAAAATCCCCAACTCTCGCTTCAGGTCCGCGGCCCCCAGCGCAATACTCAAGCCTGGGTTGAACAGATCGGCGGCGCGCAGCCGGCCCGGATCAGCCAGCGCCTGCCACGCTGTCGGCAGGTGCGCAAATACCCGTTGCGCCGTCCCCAGTTCCAGTTGCATCAGCCCTCGCGCTCGTGCGCCTGACAACGACTTTGCGTCGAACCCCGACTCCTGCCGCATTACCCCCAGCAGCAAATCCCGCCCAATCCCATACCGCTCGCTCGCCGCCGCAATCTGCCGTGGGTATGGAATCGGATAGAGCCGCCGCCACTCGCTCGCCGGCAGTGCCTCCGCCGGGACCTCCAGGTAATCCGGCAACGCCCGCAACATGGCCCGTAGCCCGAAATACCAGTTGCCACGTTCATCCTCCAGCTGCGCTACCTGCCGCGCCAGTCCCAGCTCGCCCCTGCCCGGTCGCTCCTGTCGCAGCGCCGCCTCCAGCAGCGTTGCCGCCGGATCCAGCAGGCCGGCCGCCTGCAACTCATGCGCGCGCGCGATCAGGTCCCTGGCCGCTCGCGCTACTGGCGCCCTTTCGGCCCTCGCCGGCCTTATCCCCAGCACTGGCCGTAGCCAGCCTGGCGCTTCCGCCGCCGTTGCCGGCCTCGGTGCCGTCGCAGGTAGCGCCTGCCGCGCCTGCATCCCAAAGTAGGTGCCCGGAAACCGCTGCGCCCCCACGCTCAGGCACAGATTGCCTTCCCGCTTGGCTCCGTGCCTCCGGAGCCATCTCCCCATCCAGTAGAGCGCATCCGCCACGTCCCCGCCCCGCGGATACCGCCGCAGATACGCCTCCATCCGCTGCCCGGCATCCGCTCGCCCCAGCCGGTACGCGGTCCACGCCGCGCGCCATGTGGCCTCCGGTGTATAGATTGAATTCGGAAACCGCGCCGTCAGCGTGTCGAAGGCGTTCAACACGCCCGCATCGTCGTTTTCCAGAATCGCCTCGTCGCCGGCTTCGTGCAGTGCCCGTGCATACCATCCATTGCGTGGATATGCCGCTGCCAGTTCACCCAGCGGCCCCGCCAGTGCCGCCAGCTTGTGCTGCCGCCGTCCCAGCTCGACTTCGATCTCCAGCGCCTGCGCCCGCTGCGTCGAGCGCGCCAACCGCTTCGCCAGCCCTTGCGCCTTTCCCGTCTGTCCCGCCGCCAGCCAGGCCCGAGCCTCCACGCACTCCAGTTCCGCCCGCTCTCTCGTCGGCGCCATCCGCGCCGTCGTGGCCCACGCCTCCGCCGCTTTCCGCGGCTGTCCCGCCGAACTCCACGACCGCGCCAGCTCCGCCTCCAGTTGCCAGTCCGGCCGCAACTCCGGCATCGCCTTTTCGTATCGCCGCCACTGTGCGCTCGCCTTCGCCGCCTGCGCCGAAGCCGGGTAGCGGAACTCCAGCCTTCGCACCGCCAGCGCCGCCCCCCGCGCGTTCTGCGTGCCCGCTTCCGCTTGCGCCCGCAGCCACAGGTTTGCCGGGTTCTCGGCGAGGTGCTCCGTCCAACGCACGGCTTCCGGCCAGTCGCCGTTCTCCGCTCCCGCCTTCGCCGCGGCTTCCGCGATCTGCTGGTAAAACGGGTCCGTCACCGCTACCGCGTAGGCGTCCGCCGCCTCCAGTGCTCCCGCCGCATTGCTCGCCGCCTCCTCAAACTCCACCAGCGCCGCCGTGGCTGCGTCGCGCGCCGGCACCCAGCGCGCCGCCAGCGTCAGGTCCGCCTTCGCCTGCAGTTCTTCGCCCCGTTCGCCTTCGCCCAGCCCCAGCGCCATCGCCGCCAGGGCCCGCTCCTGCTCGGTCGCCCCCGAGGTCGCAATCGTCCGCAGCCTGCCCTGCGCGTCCGATACCTCGTGCGGACTGATCGCCTGCGTTGGCACCAGCCCCGGCGTGGCCAGCTTGCCCGCCTGGATATAGATCCGCGCCGCCTGCGCCTGCGTCAGTTCGCCGCTCTGCGCCCCCAGGCCCGCCGCCACCGCCAGCGCCAGCCCCGCACCAAGCGCTGCCCCTTTCACTCCGACGCCAGCCGTGGCGTTTCCTCCTCAAGAATCTCGATTTCGATCTCGCCGCCTGCCGGAAATCGTTCCAGAAATGCCCGCCGGCACCGCGCCAGTTCCGGCGCAAATCGCTGTTCCCAATCCCCGCTTATCCGCGCCGCCTCGACCTCCCGCAGCCGCTCCTTCCGCAAATAAAGGCTCAGATCCTCGATCAGCAGCCGTGCAAACCGCTGCGCCCGTGCTTCCGCTTCGTTCCGCGCCGCTCGAGTCTCCGGCAGGGCTCGCGGCGGCACCCCCGCGCTCGCCGCCGCTGGGTGCGAGGCTGGCGCTGCCGGCAGGGCTCCAGCCAGTAGCGCCAGCCCGGCGATCTCCGTCAGCAGTTCCACCCGCGCCATGGCTGCCTTCTCCAGCGCCCCGCCTGGCCAGTACAGTGCCCCCACGCTTCGCCCCCGCACCCGGATGCCGGCCGTCGTTCCCTCCCGCAGCCAGGCGTTGCGGCTCGCCGCCGCGAACCGCAGTGGCAGCGCCGTTCCCTCCTGCCGCCATACCGCCATCTCTCCCCGCCGTTCCACCAGCAGCGCCCGCGCCCGCCCCACCACCGCGCCCACCAGCTCGAACAACTCGCCAAAGCAGGTGTTCGCCGGCTGCGCCTGCCCCAGTCGCCGCAGCCCTTCGCCCCAGCCCGTGTCCTGGTCGCGCTCCCGCGTGGCTGCCGCGACCATGGCCTGCAGCCGCGGCTCCAGTTGCAGTTGGAACAGCCGCAGCCGCTCCGCCAGAATCCTCTCCAACAGCGGCTCCAGCGCCGCTCGCAGCTCGCTCTCGCTCAGCAGCACGGTTGTCTGATCATACCGCGCCGCCGCCGTCCCCTCGCGCTCGTGTCCCTGCGCCTGCTATAATGAAATCTGCTCTTTTCGAGCTGGGGGCGTCCCGGTTTCGACGGGGGTGGATGAGATGGGGAGGCGTGCCGGGTACCATGCCCCCGTAATCGCATGGAAAACCACAAGTGCCAATTCTAACCAACTGGCATACGCAGCTTAATTAGTTGCGTCGTTCTCCCGGGTTCGCCTGTAGGCCCGGTGCGGACGTCATTCTTGCAGGCTGGTCAGTAGCGCAAGCTCCGGCGTTATTGGCGAGAGCCTCTCACGAGGTAGGGGATGGCGTTTGGCGGTTCTTGTCCGCTCTGACCGTGAAACGCTAGCAAGGCCTGAACGGACTACGCCCGTAGTTCTCCTCATCGGCAGCACCTTCGGACGTGGGTTCAACTCCCACCGCCTCCACCACATTCTGGGAAGCAAGTTTTGGGTTCCGCCTAGCTCGCGGTCATGCGGGACCCGCTTCCTACGCCGCTGGGCCGCGACCCGCCCTACGCCCCGCCCCACAAATCGCCAACGGTATACCCCTCCGGGAACGGGTCGCTTGGGTCCAGCACATACTGCGCCAGTCCGGTAATCCACGCCTGCCCGCTGATCGTCGGTACCACCGCCGCATACGGTCCCACCTGCGCGGCGCGCACCAATCGCCCGGTGAAGGTCGTTCCCAACACGCCCGCATGCACGAAGTCCTGCCCCAGCTTCAGTTGTCCCCGCGCATAAAGCGTCGCCATCTTCGCGCACGTCCCCGTCCCGCACGGTGATCGGTCGAGCGTCCCCGTCCACGAGTTCGGCCGCTCCCAGTCCAGCGTCCCGGTCGAGACGATCACCGCGTTCCTCCGGTCCACGCCCGCCTGGTCTGACGCCGCCGAAAGCTGCGCGATGGTCGGCCCGGTGATGTCGGCGTTCTCCGGGTGCACCACCGGATACTGCTCCCGCGTCGCCGCTTTGATCATCTCCCCAATCCGCACAATGTCCCGCCCCTCGTCCGGTGTCAGCCGCAGCCCCAGCGGCTCTGCGTCGGCGATTGCGTAAAACATCCCGCCCCAGGCCACGTCCACCTTCACCGTCCCCAGCCCCCGCACTTCCACCGGCGCGTCCAGGTGCGCCGCGAACGCCGGCACGTTCTCGAACGTCACCCGCCGCGCCTTCCCGGCCGCCATCTCCACCTCGACTTCAATCAGGCCCGCCGGCGCCTCCAGCTGCAGCCGGTTCACGCCTTCTTGCGTCGCCACCATCCCCGTTTCCGCCAGCGTCGTCGCCACGCAAATCGTGTTCGTCCCCGACATCGGCGGATACTCCACCTGCTCCATGATCACGTATCCGGCGTGTGCGCCGGCCACGGTCGGCGGCAGGATCAGGTTGCAGTTCGCCGCCGGGTAGCCGCGCGGCTCGCGCAACATCCGCTTCCGGATGTGATCGGCGTGCGCCCGCAGGTGCATCATCTTCGCGTACATGCTGGCGCCCGGTACGTCCAGCACCCCGCCCACGATCACCCGCCCCGGCTCGCCTGCCGCGTGCAGGTCCACCGCCGTGATCAAGTTGCCGATGTTCATCCGCCTTGCCCGCGCTGCAGCAGAACCGTCGCCGTCGCGATTGCCGCGCCGCCCGTGCCCAGCCCTTCCGGCGTCTTCGCTTTGATCGAAACCCGTCCGCCTTCGATGCCCAGCAGTCCCGCAACGCTTTCCCGCAGCGCCTCCCGCAGCGGTCCGATCCGCGGCTCCTCCAGGATGAGGGTCGAATCCAGGTTGGCGATTTCCCATCCCGCCTGGTGAACCAGCTGCGCCGCATGCCGCACGAAAACGCTGCTCGCCGCACCCCGCCATCTCGCGTCACTGGCCGGAAAGTGTGTTCCGATGTCGCCCTCGCCGATCGCGCCCAGCAGCGCATCGCACACCGCGTGCAGCAGCACATCGCCGTCGCTGTGCCCCGCCAGCCCCTGCGAATGTTCGATCGCCAGCCCGCCCAGCCACAGCCGCCGCCCCGGCGCGAACGCATGCGAATCCCAACCCGCGCCGATGCGGAATTCCGCTTGCATTGCCCCCGCTGGTCACCCAAAGATGTGGAGGAATCCGGACTTCTTCTTGCCCGCCTTGGCGGGCGGCGGATCGGCCGGCGCGGCGCTCTCGCTCTTGGGCTTGCTCGCGCCCTTCGCCTTCGCCTTCTTCTCTTCCGCCGCTTTCAGATTCGCCTTGAGCTTGGCGACGAACTTCTTCTCCGCCGCCGCTTCCTTCCGCGCCGTTTCCCGCAATTGCGCCGCCGGCGGCGGCACATCGCGGTGGATGGATGCCGCCAGAATCTCGTCCCGATTTTCCAGGTCAACCTCGTTCGGCGTCAGCAGCAGGTTGTCCGTCGGAGCCACCGCCGCTTGTACGGCGTTCGGATCGTTGTAGTTGCTGCCCGACATCGCTTGCGGCGTGTCGGTCTCCGGCGTATCCGCCCCCTGCGACTGCGATTGCGCCTGCGCCTGCGTTTCTGTCGGCACGCTCCCGAACGCCAGCGGCGCCGCCGGCTTTGCGGTCGCTTCCGTGCCGGCTCCGCTCTTCGGGCTGAGCCCCGTCAGGGCCGCGGTCAAGTTCGCATTCGGCTTCGCGTCCGCCGGAATCGCTCCCGTCGCCACCATCGTGTCGTGAATCAAGCGGCCCAACCCAGGCGGCGGGTCCGGCGGCAGCGCCTCGGGCGCTGCCAGCGCCGGTGTTCCGAGCCGGTCGGCGCGGGCGATCTCCGCCGCCGGCTTGCCGCTCCACAGTGAGTAAACCGCGTTCTCGACCGCGGCCATGCCGCTCAGCTTGGGCTGCTTGGCCCGGTCCTCGATCTCCGCCCGGTTGAAGGCGACCTCGGCTGGCGTGGCCACCGGCACCGGCACGTGCATCTTCGTCAGCTCCTCCCGCGCATCCTTGGCGTACGGACTGAGCGGGTACCGCTGGATCATCCTCCCAAACGCGGCGATTGCTTTCGACCGGTCCAAGTTCGCGTTTGCCTGGTAGAGGAGCTTCGTCTCTTTGTTGGGCTCGAACTGCACCGCCGCCGCATACAGCCCGGAGGTGATTACGTAGGAGTTCGCCAGTTCGTCGGTGGCTTCGTCGCCCCGGCTATAGAGCGGATACTTCCGCAGCACATCCTCCAGCCGGCTCTGCGCCGCCCGATAATCGCCGAAATCTCCTTCCCGCGCCCGATCCAGGTAAAACGCCCCGATGCGGTACTCTCCCTCCGCCAGCACTTCTTGCACTTCCCGCAGCATCTGCACCGCCTGCTTCCGCAGCGGGCTGTCCGGGTAGTTCACCAGAAACGTCCGCAGCTCCGCCTGCGCCTGCACCGCCTGCGTCGGATCCCGGTCCGGTTTCTGCAACTGCTCGAAGTGGATCTTCGCGATCTTGAGCTGCGCCTCCGAGGCTTCCTTCATCTCCGGGAAAAAGGTGATGAAGTCCTTGTACTGCGCTTCCGCTTGCGCCAAGCCCTCGATTCCCCCCTCGCGATACCACGAGTCCGCCACCGCCATCTTCGCCCGCGCCAGGTACTCACTGTCCGGATAGGTGTTCAGCAGCGTCTCCAAATTCAGACGCGCCACCGTGTACTGGCCCTTGCCCATGTCGGCCATCGCGACATCGTACAACTGCTTGTCCGGCTGCTCTGACTTCAGTTTCGCCAGCGGGTTGATGTTCCGTGGATGCTGGAACATGCATCCAGCGTTGCCCAACGCGAGAAGGGAAGCCAGGCAAATGGCCGGAACCAGTGCCCGCTGGCCCGTGAGGGGGGACTTCGGCGGCATAGGAATCTATCGGCGATTTTAACACGCAGTGGCGCTGCGGCACGGCGCATTGGTCAAAAGCCCTAACCTCAATCGCCGGGCTAGGTCGCCGCCGGCTGTGCGTTTTGTCTGCGCCACAGCCGTTGCCACAGCCAGATTACTGCCAGCGCCAGCAAGCAGGCCGAGGTGTCCAGGAAGACGTCGCTCACCTCTGCTCCACGCCCCGGCACAAATCCCTGGTGGTACTCGTCCAGGCTCGCGTACGCCGCGCAGAAGATCACCGTGCGCAGCGCACCCAGCCAGTAAAACCACCTTCGCCCCATGGCGAAGCCGTAGTAGGCCGATGCGCCTAGTAAAAAGTACACCACGACATGGGCGAACTTTCGGAACGGCGCGTCCCACAGATGCCGCAGGTGCGCGCTGTTCATCCCGAGCAGGCTCAGCAGCCACCCCAGCACCGCGTCGCTGTGTCGGCCGGAGTGCGGATCCTGCGACAGCGCGAAGATGGCCGCGCACATCACCGCCGCCGGCCACCACGCCTTGAGAAATCCCTTGGCCGTCACCGTGCGCCCATTCTAGCTGCCCCGGGGCTTATGCTATGCCCGCACTGTGCTGGTTGGCTACCGGGATCAGCCGCCCGAGCCGTCGCACCGCCGCGCCCGCCCCGCGCAGCTTCTCTTCCAGCTTCTCGTATCCCCGGTCCAGATGGTAAATGCGGTCAATGATCGTCTCCCCCTCCGCCGCCAGCCCCGCCAGCACCAGCGACGCGCTCGCCCGCAGGTCGCTCGCCAGCACCGCCGCTCCGGTCAGCGGCGCCGGCCCTCGCACCACGGCCCGGTTGCCTTCAATCCGGATGTTCGCCCCCATCCGGCTCAATTCCAGTGCGTGCATGAACCGATTCTCAAAGATCGTCTCGGTGATGACCGCCGTACCCTCCGCCTGTGTCATCAGCGCCATGTACTGCGCCTGCAAATCGGTGGCGAAACCCGGAAACTCCGCCGTCGAAATGTCCACTGCCCGCAGGCGTTCGCCCCGCGCCACGCCGATGCTGCTCGCACTCCGCCGGATCTTCGCGCCCGCTTCTTCCAGTCGTTCCAGCAGCGCTTCCAAATGCTCCGGCTGGCAATGCGTCACTTCGATCTCTCCGCCCGTGATCAGCGCTGCCATCACATAGGTTCCGGCTTCAATCCGGTCGGCGATGATCGTATGCGTCGCCCCGCCCAATTGGTCCACGCCCTGCACCCGGATCACCGGCGTTCCGGCGCCCTCGATTTTGGCCCCCATCTTCACCAGCAATGCCGCTAGGTCCACCACTTCGGGCTCAAGCGCGCAGTTCCGCAGCACCGTTTCCCCCCGCGCCAGCACCGCCGCCATCAGCACGTCTTCCGTTCCGGTCACCGTAATGCGGTCGAAGCTGTAGGTATTGCCCTGCAGCCGCTCGGCTTCTGCAATCACGTAGCCGTGCTCCTGCCGTAGGTTCGCCCCCAGCCGTTCTAGGCCTTTCAGGTGTAAATCGATCGGCCGCGCTCCGATCGCGCATCCTCCCGGCAGCGACACCGTCGCTTTGCCCGTGCGCGCCAGCAGCGGTCCCAGCACCAGCGTCGAGGCGCGCATCGTCTTGACCAGTTCGTAATCCGCCTGCGCATGCGTCACGTGCCGCGCTTGCATCGCAATTCGGTGGTGTCCGCCGCTTCCCTCGGTTTCTACCCCCATCGCCTCCAGCAACTTCCGCGTTGTCTGGATGTCTCTTACATCGGGGACGTTCCGCAGCGTCACTTCTTCCGCTGTAAGCAGGCTGGCCGCCATCGTCGGCAGCGCCGCGTTCTTCGCCCCGCCGGCACGGATCGTCCCATGCAACTTCTGCTCGCCGCGAATTACCAGCTTGTCCATCGTTTTCCCAGTCTACCTGCCTCCAACCAGCCGCTGGCCTCCCTGAAAAACCGCCTTCACCTCACCGGTTGCACTCAAGACAAGCACGTCGGCGTCCATTTCGGCCTCCAGCCGTCCCTTGCGCTCCAGCCCAACCAGCGCCGCCGGATTCAGCGTCGCCATGCGCACCGCCGCCGCCAACTCCAGGCCGCCAAACTTCATGGCATGGCGCACCGCTTGGTCCAAAGTCAGCACGCTGCCCGCCAGCACGCCCTCATGCCGGCAGCATCCCCGCGCCACCTCGACCTTGATCGCCCCTAAGGTAAATTCCCCATCGCCGCACCCGCTGGCGCTGATCCCGTCGCTCACCAGTACCGCCCGGCCAGGTGCCTTCATCCGCAAGAACATTCCCGTCAGCTCCGGCGCCACATGAATCCCGTCCGCGATGATCTCCGCGCTCAGGGCCGGGTCGCTCAGCGCCAACCCCAACAGGCCCGGCTCCCGCTGGTGCAGCGGCCGCATCGCGTTGAACGTGTGGGTCACGTGCCGTGCGCCCGCTGCCATGCCCGCCCGCGCCTCCGCCAGCGTGGCATCGCTATGCCCCATGCTCACGCAAATTCCCCGCGCGCTTGCCGCGGCGATGAACTCCGCCGCCCCTTTCAGCTCTGGCGCTAGGGTGATCATCCGAATCCGCTCCTGCCCCCGCTCCCACAACGCGTCCAGCCGTTCCGGTGTTGGCAGCAGCAGTTCCGCCTCCGGATGTACGCCACGCCGCTTTGGGCTCAGGAATGGACCCTCGAGGTGAATCCCCTCGCCCGCCCGGACCAGCCGCCCCACCGCTTCCAGTGTCCTCTCCCAAGGCGCGGTCACCGTCGTCGCCAGATAGCTCGTCACCCCGTGCTGCGCCAAGTGCCGCGCTGTTCCGGCAATCGCCTCGGCGTCACCGCGCATGAGATCAAACCCGCCGCCGCCATGCACATGGACGTCCACATACCCGGGGGTCAGCACCGCATCTCCAAAGTCTTCCTGGTGCGCTCCCGCTGGTGCCGCTACTTCGTCCCTCCGCCCCACGGCAACGATCCGCCCGCCCTCGATCACCAGCGTTGCATCGTCAATCGCCTGCAGCGGCGTCAGCAGCCGCCTGGCGCGCAGTACCATCGTCATGGCCGGCGCGCCCTCGCGATGGCCCGCGGCAGGTCGCCTCCCGTCTCGCCCAGCGCCCGCCGCGCCCGGGCCAGGCCGCCGGCGCCCCGCCAGCCCGCCGCCGCCGCCAGTATCCGCTCCGCCCGCGCTCGCAGCTTCGCATTCGTCGCTTGCACGTGGATCATCAAATTGTCGGCAACCCTGCCGCTGCGCACCATCAGTCCGGTCGAAATTAGGTTCAGCACCATCTTTTGCGCCGTCCCGGCCTTTAGGCGCGTCGAGCCCGCGATGGCCTCCGCTCCCGTCAGCGGCTCGATCGCGAGCTCGGCACTGGCGGCCAGTTCCGACCCCTTCACATTAGCGACCGCCACCGTCAGGCAGCCCCGCCGCCTCGCCTCCCGTACCGCTGCCACCGTATAGGGCGTCCGCCCGCTGGCCGCTATCCCCACTACGGTGTCCTGCCGCCGAAGCCGCAGCTTCGCCAGGTCCTGGCGCGCCGCCGCCGCATCGTCCTCCGCGCCTTCCACCGCTCGTGTCAACGCCGGCTCGCCGCCCGCGATGACCGCCACCACCCGCTCCCGCTCCACGCCAAAGGTCGGCGGAATTTCCGCCGCATCCAGCGCCCCCAGCCGGCCGCTGGTTCCCGCGCCCACGTAGATCAGCCGCCCGCCCGCCGCATACTGGGGCACGATCGCCTCGATCGCCCGTGCGATCGCCGGCAGACAGCGCCGCACCGCCGCCGCCGCGCGTGCGTCTTCGCTCTGGAGCGCCCGCAGCATCGCCGGCGTGCTCATCCGATCCAGGCCCCGCGTGCGCGGATTGATCGCTTCTGTTGCTAAGCGTGGTGCGTGGTGGTTTGACACGTCCGGCCCTTTTGTCTATAACACAGGAGCAGTCTACTCCGCTCTCGACCTGGAGCGTCCCGCCTTGAGTCTTCGCCTCCTCCGTCTCCTGTCCCTCCTGCTGCCTGGGTTCTCGCTTCTGCTCGCTGCCACCCCGCCGCCTGCGGCGGCAAAGCATCTGGACTGGTCCGGAATTGGCCCTATCGTCCGCCGTTCCATCGCCGCCGGGGAAATGCCCGGCGCCGTGGTTCTCATCGGTCACGATGGCCACATCGTCTATCGCCGGGCCTTCGGCGATCGCTCCGTCGAGCCCTACCGCCAAAAAATGACGGTAGACACCATCTTCGACCTCGCCTCGCTCACCAAGGTCGTGGCGACCGCGCCGTCCATCATGCAGTTGCTCGATCAGGGCCGATTTCGTCTCAACGATCCGGTCGCCAAGTATCTGCCCGGCTTCGCCCAAAACGGCAAGCAGGACATCACCATCCGCGACCTCCTCACCCACTTCTCCGGTCTCCCGCCCGACATACCGCAGTTTCCGCGCTGGTCCGGCTATAGCACCGGCGTGGAGAAGGCCTTCGCCGTCGTCCCCGCCTATCCGCCCGATTCGCACTTCGAGTACAGCGACATCAACTTCGTCGTCCTCGCCGAACTGGTCCGCCATCTCACCGGCGAGCGCATTGACCGTTACGCGCTCCAGCACATCTGGCAGCCGCTCGGCATGCGCCACACCCGCTACCTGCCGCCTGCCAGTTGGCGTCCCAAAATCGCCCCCACCGAGCCCGAGCCCGACGGGCGCTTCCTCCGCGGCGTGGTCAACGACCCCACCGCTCGCTCCATGGGCGGCGTCACCGGTGACGCCGGCGTGTTCAGCACCGCCGACGATCTCGCCAAACTGTGCCAGATGATGCTCAATGGCGGACGTGGCGCCAACGGCGCCCGCATCCTTTCACCGCTCGCGGTGGTGAAAATGACCACCCCGCAAACCCCGTTCAACATCCCCCAAGTGCGCGGCTTGGGTTGGGACATCGATACTCCGTTTTCCAATAACCGCGGTGATTATCTGCCGGTTGGCTCCTACGGCCACTCCGGCTTCACCGGCACTTCCATCTGGATCGACCCCTCGTCCGATACCTACATCATCATCCTCGCCAACGCCATCCATCCCCATCAGCGTCCGCCGCTCAAGTCCATCCTGGCGATGCGCGCCGAAGTCGCCAACCGCGTCGCGGTGATCCTCAGCCTCGACGATCCCACCGAATTCAATCGCCTCGAGCAGGGACTCGAACGTATCACCGGCTACAACGACGCCGATGTGAGCGAGCACCGTACGCTCTATCGCAACGGCAACGTCTACACCGGCCTCGATGTCCTCGCCCGCCGCGGCTTCGATCTCCTGCGCGGCAAGCGCGTCGGGCTGGTCACCAACCCCACCGGCCTCGACCGCGACGGCCATCGCAACATTGACGACATGATCGCCGCCGGCATCCACGTCACGGCTGCCTTCGCTCCCGAGCATGGCTGGTCCGGCAAACTCGACGGGCCCGTCGCCAACTCCCGCGACGCCGCCACCGGCGTCCCCGTCTACAGCACCTATGAATCCGCCAACGGCAGCCACATGCTTCCTGCCGCCGGCGTGAACCGCGTCAACCTGCTGGTCTACGACATCCAGGACGTCGGCGTCCGCTTCTACACCTTCGAGACCACCCTCGCCTACACGCTGGAAACCGCCGCCGCGCGTCACATCCCCGTCATTGTCCTCGACCGCCCCGACCCGCTCGACGGCATCCACGTCGAGGGCCCGGCGCTGGCCCCGGACGAAACCAGCTTCATTGGCTACTTCCCCGGCATGCCCGTCCGCAACGGCATGACCGTCGGCGAGCTCGCGCGCATGTTCAATCGCGCCATTCACGCCGATCTTCATGTGGTGCGCATGCGCGGCTGGAGCCGCGGCGACTTTTACGACGAAACCGGCCTCGCTTGGGTTGACCCCTCGCCCAATCTGCGCAACCTCGACGAGACCGTTCTCTATCCCGGCGTCGCTGAGATCGAGTACACCAACGTCAGCGTCGGTCGTGGCACCGATACGCCCTTCGAACTTGTCGGCGCGCCTTGGATTGATGCCCGCCAATTCGCTGCCGCGCTCAACGCCCGCCGCCTCCCCGGCATCCGCTTCATGCCGATCTCCTTTACGCCCGAGAGTAGTCGCTACGCGCATCAGCTCTGCCACGGCGTCAGCCTCATCCTCACGAGCCGCGAGCAGTTGGACTCGCCGGAAATGGGCATCGAGCTCGCCAGCGCCCTCGCTCGCCTCTATCCCCGGCAATGGGAGAGCGCCGAGATGCACAAGGAGGTGGGCTCGCAGGCCATCGTGGATGCCATCCGCAGCGGCGAAGATCCGCGCCGCATCGAGGCCTCGTGGCAGCGCAGCCTCAAGGCCTTCGAAGCGCTCCGCCAGCACTACCTGCTCTATCCCTAACCCCCATCACCCCGCGTTGGCTGCGGTCGCTTCCGCGAGCGCGGTGGCAATCGTGTTCCACAGCCGCTCCCGCATCGCTGCCCGTTGGCGCGCTGGTGTCGGGTACCGCACCACCAGTTCCAACCCGACTCCACTCGGCCGCAGGTGCACGGTGGGTTCGATGCTGGCTGCCGCGGCGCCGTGCGGCGGATGCCATTCCTTACGCGCCTGTTCGATCTCCGGCCCCAATTCGTTCTCGAGCGTCTGCTTCACCTGCTGCGCCGCGGCGCGTGCGTCTACGCCCGCCGGCACCCCCAGCGCAAGCTCGTCCCACATCCACTGCCCGCTGGTGGAAAAGTTGAAATAGCTGCCCGTGAGCGCAAAGTTGTTGGGCAGGCTCACCCGCCGTCCGGTGGGATGCCCCGCCGTAATCCAGTTGCCGGTCTCCAGGAGTACCGTCCGCAGCAGCCGGATCTCCACTACTTCGCCCACCACGCCGTTGATCTCCACCCAGTCGCCCAACCGGATTCCGTGCCGTCCCATCAGCGCGAACCAGCCGGCGAAGCTGAGAATCGGATCCTGAAAGGCCAGCGCCAAGCCCGCCCCAAAGATGCCCACCAGGGTCAGTAACCCGGGTGGTTTGCCGAAGAGCACCATCAGCCCTGCCAGGCCGGCGCTCACTTCCGTCGTCACCTGCACCAGGTGCAGCATGGTTCGGCTGCGTTTGTGGTCCAGGTGCGGCTGCGCCATGATCCGCTCCCAGCCCCGCAGCAGCGCCAGCAGCACCGCCGCGATCAGCAGCAGCGCCAGCCCGTCACGCAGCGCCCGGTGCGACGCCTGCCGCTCCTGCGCTACGACCAACGGCTCCCACTGATGATACGTGTCGGCCAGTTCGCTCGCCGCGTCCGCCTGCAGGTCGAATCGCGACACCTGCCGCTGCCGGGCCGTCAAATCGCGCAATTCGGCGGCGCTCGATCTGCCTCCTGCCCTCGCGTGCTCGGCCGCGGTTAGCGCTGCCAGCGCTGCGTTGTGCTCCGCCACGATCTGTCTCACCGCGTAGCGCGCCGCGGCCTCCGCATCCTCGATGGCGTCCGCCTGTTCTGCGAATCCGACGATGCCTTCGACCGCGCCCACCAGCCCGCGCCCGCCCGGGCTCGCCGCCGCAACCCCTGCCGCGTGATCGCCCGCATGAATCGCTTCGTGTTCCTGTTGCAGTTGTTGGATCCGTTCGAGCCCTCCACCACCATTGCGCACCAAATCCGTCTTCGCATCGTGCAGCCGCGCCTGGTCCAGTCCCAACTGGGCCTGCGCCACGTCCATCGCGGCCGGCAGCCGGGCCAGTACTTGCCGGGGAACCGCGTGCGCCTTGAGCCGTTCGATCCAGGCTTGGTCGGTGGCGACTGCCGCCTTGGCATGCGCCACGCGGACTTCGTCCGCATGGTCCGCGCTTGCCGGTGCGTTCTGCGCCGCCTCCACCATGGCGATGGTGAAGGAAGCGTCCATCACTTCGTCCGCCAGGTGTTGGGCCTGCTGGGCCAGCGGCTGTTCTGCCGGTGTGCTGGCGAACGCCGTCAGACTTCTTGCGGTCTGGTAGAGCTGCTCGTCGCGCAGCAACGGCTTGAGGATGTGGGGTGCGATGCCGGCTCGTTCGCCCGCCACCACCTCGCTTCGCGGCCGCGTCATCCGCCAGCCGGTCCAGCATGCGGCGATGGCCAGCGCCAGGGCTGCCCAGATCAGCCAGCCTCGGGCCGCGTTGCGGTGCTCGCTCACCTCGACATTGTCGCCGGTTTCCCGGTTGTCTGTCAGAACCGCGGGCCCGCGATCCTTTCCTGCTCGGCTCTTGCCCCCACCGGACCCGCCCCGCGGGTCGCGGGCTTGGCCCTCGTGAACCAAATCGTCGCCGCATCCGTATCCTATGTCCCAGGGCCAACCCTAAACGATCCAGGGCTAACCGGCTCGCGCCGCCAGCGTCCAAACTGAGGCATGCACTCGTTTCGCACCCTTTTGCGCTCGCCCACCTTTACGGCGGTGGCCGTGCTCACGCTGGCGTTGGGGCTCGGCGCCAACATCGCCATCTTTTCGCTGGTGGACGCGGTCATGCTTCGCCCGTTGCCGGTCCCGCATCCCGGGCAATTGGCGTTTCTCACCGACCCCAGCGAGGTCGGTACCAACGTCGGGGTGAACGATGGCACCCGCGGTTTGCTTGCCTACTCGGAATACGTGGCGCAGCGCGATCACAACCCCGCCTTTCGCAGCCTCTTGGCCGCGCAAAGCAATACCTCCCGTACCGGCATCGCCTGGGGATCCGATGCCTCTTCTGAACCGGCGCGCATCAAGCTGGTCAGCGCCAACTACTTTGATGTTCTCGACATCCCCGCCTATCGCGGCCGTACGTTCGCCTCCAACGAGGGTGTGAAAATCGGCGCCGATCCCGTCGCTGTAATGAGCTACGCCTATTGGAATCAGCGCTTCCACCGCGCCGCGTCCATCCTCGGGCGCAGCTTCGATCTGCACGGTCACGCCTTCACCGTGATCGGCATTGCTCCACCCGGCTTCTTCGGTGAGAACGTCGGCCAGGCGCCCGACCTTTGGCTGCCGCTCACCATGCAGCCGCAAGCCCTCCCGGGCCTCGACCGGTTGCACGATCCGCCCGGCGTCTCCCGCGTCATGTGGCTGCAGGTCGTCGGCCGCCTGAAGTCCGGCGTCAGCCTACAACAGGCCCAGGCCGCCAGCAACCTGATCTTCCAACGCGCGATTCAGCAACAGGCCGGTTCGGTGAGCGACGCGACGACGCGCCGTGCGCTGATGAGTCAGAAACTGCGGCTCACCCGCGGCAACCTTGGCGCTTCGTCCGTGCGCCGCCGGTTCGGCGATCCGCTCCTGGCCCTCTTCGCCCTCGTGGCGTTGGTGCTGCTGCTCGCCATCGTCAACCTCGCGAGTCTGCTGCTCGCCCGCGCTGCCTCGCGCCAGCGCGAGGTCGGTGTTCGCTTGGCCCTTGGCGCAGGCCGCATGCGCATCATCCGCCAGTTCCTGTCTGAAAGCCTGCTCCTTGCGGTCTTCGGGGGCATTCTGGGATGCCTGCTCGCCTTCTGGGGCGAGCGCGTGCTGCTCGCCATGGTTGCCAAAGTCGGCGGCTCGGCCTTGAGCGTCAGTCTCGCGCCCGATTGGCGCGTCCTGCTGTTCGTCCCGTTGGTCTCGCTTGCCGCTGGTTTCCTGGTTGGCCTGCTGCCGGCGCTGCGTCTGGCCCGGCTGGATGCCAACACCAGCCTGAACCCACAAAGCCGCGGTGCCGCCGCCGGCCGCCAGGTCCTGGGCAAAGTGCTCATCGTAGCCCAACTGGCGCTTTCCATCGTTCTGCTGGTCGGTGCC
The DNA here is from genome assembly GCA_027451805.1 of Acidobacteriota bacterium. Taxonomy (GTDB): domain Bacteria; phylum Acidobacteriota; class Terriglobia; order Terriglobales; family SCQP01; genus SCQP01. The sequence goes on along the minus strand of DAIDIF010000263.1, from coordinate 22,048 downwards.
AGCCTTTTCGTCCGTAGCCTGCAGAAGCTCCAGAACGTGCCACTCGGCTTCCGCCCCGCCCGGCTCAGCCTCCTGGTCGTGAATACCAGCACCGCTGGCTACGCCAATCAGTCCGCTCTGACCTACTTCCATCGCGTGCGTGCGGCCTTGGCCTCGCTGCCCGGCGTGCGCGGCGTTGCCCTCTCCGAAGACGGGTTGTTCGACAATAGCGATTCCGGACTGCCCGTCGCCGTCGAAGGCTATACCCCGCCCAGCGGGCAAGCCGGAGCCGGCTCCCGCTTTGACACGGTCTCGCCCGGCTACTTCCGCACCGTCGGCATTCCCCTGCTGCTAGGCCGCGTCCTCACTGCCCAGGATGAAACCGGCCCCAAGCACGTCGTGGTGAATCAGACCTTCGTGCGCCGTTACCTGGGCAATCGCAATCCGCTGGGCCAGCAGCTCGTGGATCTCTATCCCGACGACCACCGCGCCGTGTACACCGTGGTCGGCGTCTGCGGCGATGCCAAGTACCTCAGTCTGGGAGAAAAGACACCGCCGCGCTTCTATCTTCCCTTCGGCAACGGCATCCCGCTCGACAACTACCAGCAGGCCGTCCTGCTGATTCGCGGTACCGCCGGCGCCGCCGCCATTCGCGGCGCACTGAAACAGCTCGACCCTGCCGTCCAGCTCGGCACTCTCCATCCGATGTCCGCCTTGATCGGCGATTCGCTCGCTGCCCAGCAGATATTGGCCCGGCTCAGCGGCTTTTTCGGTGTGCTGGCGTTGCTGCTCGCTGCCATTGGCCTGTACGGCGTCATGTCCTACGCCGTCTCCCGCCGTACCGCGGAGATCGGCATCCGCATGGCCTTGGGCGCCGGTCCCGGCGCGGTGCTCTCCATGATTCTCACCGAGACGCTGCTCCTGGTCGCTCTTGGCGTCGCGCTCGGCGTACCCGCTAGCATCGCCGGCGCCAGGCTCGTTGCCAGCCAGATCACCCTGTTCGGCTTGGCGTTCTATGATCCCGCCTCGCTGGCCGCCGCCGCGGTCGCGCTCGCGCTTGTCGCGTTCGCCGCCGGATTTGTGCCCGCCCGCCGCGCTAGCCGTACCGATCCGCTGATCGCGCTGCGCCAGGACTGAGGCCACTTCAGTGGAAGATGGCTTTGGGCACCAGCACATGGACGCCCACATTCTGGTCCACCAGTTCCGTGACGTGCACATTGCCGGCGACGCTGCACAGCATGTAGGCGTCCTCCTTGCTCATGTGCTTGGTCGCCGCCAGAAAGTCGATCATCTGTTCCGTCGCTTGCGTGGCCGCCGCCGTCAGGTTCTTGTTGAACCCCATGCTGATGTACTGCGTCGGCGTCTCCGCCCGCGGCCACGTCTGTCCGGTGTGCTTGATCAGGTCGAATTGGAACGTGCCGCGCAGCGACGTCTCCATTGCCGTAATGTCGATCTCCCCGTCGCCCTGTCCCGCGTGTCCGTCGCCGGCGTAGAACAGCGCCCCCGGTGTGAAGACCGGGAAGTACACCGTCGAGCCCGCTACCAGGTCCTTGTTGTCCATGTTGCCGCCCATCAGATCCGGCGGCACCGAGCTGTGCTTGCCCATCGCGGCTGGTGGCGCCACCCCCATGCTGCCGAAGAACGGGTGCATCGGGATGTCGACGCCGGGGGCGAAGTGCGCGATCATCGTCTTCCAGTCCAGCGGGATGATGCGCATCTTGTGCTCGCCCGGAAAATACTGCGGCAGGAACCCGCTCCGCGGCCCGAACGCGTTGTACGCGTAGGGGATCATCCCTTGGATGCGTACGATATGCACCGCCAGCGTGTCGCCCGGCTCCGCTCCCTCGATATAAATCGGCCCGGTGAGGATATGTCCACCCGGTCCCCGATCCGAGCGCGGCACGTCGGCGTACACTTCCTTCAGCGTCGCCTGGATTTGGTTTTGCGGCACGCCCGCGCGGGATAGTCCCATCGGGCTGTTGGTCAGCAACGTGTCCATGATCACCGTCTGCCCGGGCTTGATCTTCAGCACCGGCTTGTCGCAGGCGCAATAATGTCCCCAAGTCACCGTTTTGGCGCTCACGCGCACATGAAGCGGCGCTTGCGCCGCGAGCAGGGAAGTGGCGGCCAGCAATACCCAAAGTGCGCTTCGCATGGCCCTCAGCTTACCGTGCTAATCTCGGAAAACAAAGCCCTTCCGAACTTTTGCCGCCATTGCGCCGTAGCTTGGTGAGCCCTTGGCTTGGCCCTATGTTCTTCGCTGATCTCAAGCACGGCTTTCGCCTGGTCCTCCGCGCCCCCGGCCCCAGTCTGATTGCCATGCTCGCCTTGGGCCTCGGCATTGGCGCCAATACCGCCATCTTCAGCGTCGCCAACGGCATCCTCCTGCATCCGTTGCCTTACCCCAACGCCGGCCGCCTCCTCTACCTGGCCGAAGTCGCGCCCCATCAGCCGCCCAACCAAGCCAACAGCGTCAGCGCCTTCACCTACGACGCCTGGCGCCGCCAAGCCCACTCCTTCCAGGCCATCGGCGCCTGGCGCTATGCCCAGGTCAACCTCAGCGGCAACGGCACGCCGGCCATGGTCCAAGCCGCGCAAGTATCGGCCAACTTCTTCCGTCTCCTCCCCTCCCCTCCGCTCCGTGGGCGTGTCTTCCTGCCGCAGGAAGCGCAGCCCGGCCACGATCGCGAGGCGATACTCAGCCGCGCCCTGTGGCAGCATCAGTTCGGCGGCGATCCCAACATCGTCGGCCGTGCCATTGAGCTCAACCAGAAGGCCTATACCGTGGTCGGCATCATGGGGCGCGACGCCACCATGCCGCAGGCCGTGCAGCTCTGGCTCCCGCTCGCCCTGACTCCTGCCAACCTCAACAACCGCACCGATCACTACCTCCACGTCTTCGGCGCCTTGAAGCCCGGCGTCACGCAAGCGGCAGCCGCCTCCGAGCTGCGCACCATCGCCGCGCGCATCGATGCCGCCTACCCGGAAACCAACCGCGGTTGGGGCGTCTTCGTCCAGACCCTGTCGCAACGTATCATTGGCAATGAAACCGCCAGCTACGTCTTCCTGCTGATGGGCGCGGTCGGGTTCCTGCTGCTGATCGCCTGCGCCAACGTCGCCAACCTGCAGTTCGCCCGTGCCCTTGCCCGCAACCACGAGCTCTCTATCCGCACCGCGCTCGGCGCCCGCCGCGGCCGCTTGGTCCGCCAGTTGCTCACCGAGAACCTGGTGCTCGGCTTTGGGGGCGCCGTGGTCGGCATTGGCTTCGCCGCGGTTTCCATTCGCCTCATCCTTGCCTATATGCCCGCCGCCGTGGCCGTCTTCATCGGCGGCTGGAGCCGTATCCGCCTCGACGGCGCCGCCCTTCTGTTCACGCTCGCCATCGCGATCCTGGCAGGTATTCTCGCCGGTATTGCGCCCGCTTGGCACGCCTCCCGCCCCGACCTGAACAGCACCTTGAAAGAGGGCGGTCGTGGCGCCATCGGCCATGCCCGGCGCCGTATCCGCGCCGTGCTGGTCGTGGCGCAAATCGCCCTCGCGCTGGTGCTGCTGGTCGGCGCCGTTCTCATGGTGCGCGGGTTTCACGCGCTCACGAATGTGGACCGTGCCTACCGTCCTGCCAGCCTGCTGACCGCCGGATTCAATCTTCCCTCCACGCCCCACTACGCTGCCGATTCCGCCCGCGCCGCCTTCTATCGGCAGGCGCTGCGCCGATTGTCCGCGCTGCCCGGCGTCACCGCGGCCTCGACCTGTACATTCTTGCCCTTGGGCAATAACCTCGACTTCAATTACTTCAGCATCGAGGGCCGCCCCGTCGCCAGCGCCAACCGCGATCGCGCCGCCGTGCCCCAATCCGTCAGTCCCAATTTTTTCTCGGTCATGCACATCCCCATCCTGCGGGGCCGGGCGTTCACCGCTGCGGACGGCCAGGGCGCACCCGGGGTCGCGATCATCAGCCAGTACTTGGCGAATCGGTACTGGCCCGGCCGCAACCCGCTGGGCGAACACATCAAAGGCGGGCTCGACAGTTCCAAGGATTCTTGGCTGACAGTCGTCGGCGTTGCCGCGGACGTCCAATGGGCTTGGGGCGACAACAATCCCGAGCCCACCTTCTACCGTCCTGAGCCCCAGTTTCCCCAGTACTCCGCCTACTTTCTGCTGCGCAGCGCTGCCGGCGGCGATGTCACCGCCCTCGGTCCCGATGCGCGTCGCGCCATCGCCGTCGTGGATCCGAACCAGCCCCTCTATGGCGTGATGTCGCTCGCCGAGTCCATCCATCAGGCCACTATCGGCATCGCCTACGTCTCTGTCATGCTCACCGTGGCCGGCGTGCTGGCGCTGATCCTCGCCGCCATCGGCGTCTATGGCGTCATGGCCTTCCTCGTCAGCGAACGCGTGCACGAATTCGGCATTCGCCGTGCGCTCGGCGCCTCCGGCCGCGACATCGTGGCGCTGGTGTTCCGCCGCGGTGGCCTCTTGCTGTTGTGGGGACTTGTGGTCGGCTTGCCGCTCGCGTACTGGCTGGCCGGCTCGCTGCAAAGTCTCATCCTGGGTATCAGCGCCGGCAACCTCGTCACCTATGCGGGCATCGCGTTCCTGCTCGCGGCCATGTCGGCCGCCGCCTGTTACATGCCTGCGCTGCAGGCCTCCCGCGTGGATCCACTTGTCGCCCTTCGCGAACCCTGAGCCGCTTATGCCTCTTCGCCGCCTCCTGTTTCCGCTCGCTTTGCTCGCCGCCGTTCTCAGCGCGCAAGCTCCCGCTGCCAAGTCCTACTTCACCCTCCATCGCCTCGCGCCCGGCGTTTACGCCGCCGTGGACAATCCCGGCAGCAGCGCCGGCAGCAACGCCGGCTTCGTCATCGGCCGCCGCGCCGTCGCCGTGATTGACACCTTTCAGAGCGTGCCCGCCGCCCGTGCCTTGCTGGCCGCGATTCGCGGCCGCACCCGCTTGCCCATCCGCTACGTCATCAACACGCACTACCACATTGATCACGTCACCGGCAACCAGGTCTTCGCCGACGCCGGCGCGGTCATCTTCGCCCAGCGCAACGTCCGCTATTGGATTCACACCCAGAACCTGAAGTTCTTCTCGCACCCCACGCCGGCGCAGCGCGCCTGGGTGGCTGGTCTGCGCTCCCCGGACGTGGTCTACACCCACGGCGTCACCCTCTACTTGGGCGGCCGCCAACTCGACGTCCGCGTACTCCCGGGCCACACCGGCGGCGACTCCGCCATCCTCGTGCCCGACGCCAACGTGGTCTTCACCGGCGATCTGTTTTGGGGCCATGCGTTGCCCAATCTGATTGACGCCAGCACCGCTCCGCTGCTCACCACGCTCACCCAGCTCTCGCGCTGGCCGCCGCGCCCCCACGCCATCTTCGTGCCCGGCCACGGGGTCATCGGCAATCGCGCCGCGCTCCTCGCCTTTCGCGGCTATGTAGCCGCGTTGCGCCGCCTCGTGGCCCAGGCCCGCGCCCGCGGCCTGCGCCGCCAGGCGCTGGTCGCCGCCGTTTTGCCGGAGCTGAAGGCGCGCTACGGCAATTGGGGGTTCTTCTCCCACTTCGCCCGGCTGAACCTGCTGGAGACCGATGCCGAGCTTGCCGGGCGCAAGTCCATCCCGCAGCCGCCCGCCGCCGGCTCAACTGGCGGTTAACTGGCTCCGCAGCCCCAGGAAGATTCCCGCAGCCGCCGCTTGCGCACCCATGCCGATCACCACCATGGCCAGCAGGTTATGGTCGAGGAGCCAGCCCAACAGCGCACTGCCGGCAAACCACGCCACGCCGAAAACCCCGCTCAGCGCTCCAAACGCACTGCCGCGCTTGTTCATCGAAACCAGTCCGGCAATCCCGGAGCGCAGGCACACGCTTTGCGCTCCCATCCCGATCGCCCAGCACGCGATCGCCAGCATGGCGCCGCCCGGCCCGCCCCAGAACCCCAGCGGCAGCGCCAGCAGCGACACCATCGTCGCCGCGCTCAACATTGCGATCCCAAAGCGGTCGTAAAGCCGCCCCAGGCCCAGCCCGGTGGCGCCTTCCCCCGCCATTGCCGCCGCGTACAGCACCGGAATCGTCGCGTCGTGAAACATCTGGTGGCGCACCCAGTAGTAAGCGAAGAACGGGAAGTCCAGGTAGCCGAACGCCAGCAGCGCCGCCGCGCCGACGTAAATCCAGAACACCGGCGGCAGCTTCGCGCTGTCCTTGGGCGCGGCCGGCGGTGTGCGGTACGCCGGGTGAACGGTCCTCGCCACCAGCAGCGAAAGCAGCGCTGCCGCGGCGGGAATCGCCAGCGGCAGGAACGCTTCCCGGAATCCGTGGCTGCGCGCTACCGCCAGCGCCACCCACAAGGGCCCCAGCACCGCGCCCGTCTGGTCCAGCGCGCGATGAATGCCGAAGCCCCAGCCGTATCCCACTTCGGCGGTTGCGCTCGACAGCAGCACGTCGCGCGCCGGCCCGCGCACCGCCTTGCCGGTGCGTTCCGCCACCACCAGCAGCGCCGCCATCATCCAGTTGCCCGCAAAGGCCAGCGCCGGCACGGCGATCAGGTTGATGCCGTAGCCGCCGATCGTCAGCAGCCAGTAGGCTCGGCTGCGGTCGGCCAGCCGTCCCGAGAAGTACCGCAAGCCGGCGGCGCACATCTCTCCCAGCCCGATCACCAGCCCCATTTGGAATCCGCTCGCCCCCAGATTCTGCAGGAACGGCCCAATAATCGAGCGCGCGCCCTCATAGGTCATGTCCGCGAACAGACTGACCAGGCCCAGTGTGACGATGAACCGCATCGCCGTGGCGCGCCGCTGCTCGGCCGTCGCGGTGGCGCTCATGGCTTCCGCGCGGCGTAGCGGATCATCAGCGCCTTGACGCCCCACACCGTCGGCTCCTCGCCCAGCGTGTCGTGCAGGATGGTGAAGCCGGCGAACGGCGCATCCAGATCGCCGCGCGCCATGAAGGTGTAGCGCAGCACCTTGTCGGGCGACTCCAGCCCCGGCTGCCCCTGGGCGACCTCCTGGATCACCACCACCCCGCCGGGCTTCAGCCCGGCGGCGATGCGCGGCAGCAGCGCGCGATAGGCGAACGGGAAATCGATCAGCGTGATCAGGTTCCACCGCGCCTGGCCGAGGTCGAAGCGATTGATGTCCGCGGCCACCGTCGTGACCGGCACGTGCGCCATCGCCGCCCGCTGCTTCGTCAGGTCCAGTCCCACGCGCGAAAGGTCCACGTTGGTTACGCGAAAGCCGCGCTGGGCCAGAAAGATCGAATTCCGCCCCGCCCCGCCGCCAATATCCAGCGCTGTTCCGCCCTGCAGCCCGAGACGCGCCACCATGGATGTCAGGAAAGGGCTCGGAGCCCGGCTCATCTTCGCATGGCTGATGGCGTAAATCAGGTCATATTCGGTGGCGATGGTGGCCGTCGGCGGAGCCGGCGGCAGCGGCGGAGCGGATCGGCAGCCCGCCATCGCCGCCAGCAGACCCGCCGCGAAAATGAGCCGCTGCCGGCGAGCGTGCATGTTCCCCAGTGTGGCATCAAACTACCGCTCGTGGATTCGCCATGTCGCCGCCGCTGGAGCCGCACGTCCCGGCGTCTGGGTGCATGCCCAATCCGGCGCCACCCGCCCCCCTGCCGCCCGCCGAGGTTATTTAGGCTCCTGCCTTGATCAAACCGGCAGGTTGCTTTGCGTTGGCTCCGGGCGCCTGCTTTCCTGTATCCTGTCAGCCGTAGCTGTTACGCCTTGGAGGCTGTCTCGTGCGCCATTTCCTGCTGCGCTGTTCTCTCGTTGCCGCTCTGGCCACTGTCGTTGGCTTCGCTCAGGCGCCCTCGACCTACAACGCCATGCGCTGGCGCGAAATCGGCCCCACTCGCGCCGGCCGCGCGCGCGCTCTCTCCGGCGTGCCCAGCCAGCCCAACGTCTTTTACATCGGCTTCGACAACGGCGGCGTTTGGCGGTCCACGGATTACGGTTCGACCTGGCATCCGCTGTTTGACCGCGAGCCCACCGGTTCGATTGGCGCCATCGCCGTCGCCCCCTCCGATCCGAACGTGATCTATGTCGGCACCGGGGCGGGCATCATCCGCCCCGATCTCTCCGTCGGCGACGGCGTCTACAAATCCACCGACGCCGGCCGCACCTGGACCCATCTGGCCGATTTGCGCGATACCCAAATGATCGCCAACATCGCGGTGGATCCGCACGATCCCAATCGCGTGTTTGTCGCTGCCCTCGGCCACCCTTACGGCCCCAATGCGCAGCGCGGCATCTTCCGCTCGACCGACGGCGGCGCAAGCTTCCAAAAGGTCCTCTTCAAGGACGACTACACCAGCGCCAACGACGTCGTGATCGATCCGCAAAACCCCAACATCGTTTATGCGGCCCTCTGGCAGCAGCAGGAAGGCTTCTACGAGAATGGCAGTTTCAGCGGCACCAGCGGCGGCATCTTCAAGTCCACCGACGGCGGTGACACCTGGACCAAGCTGTCGGGCGGCCTGCCCACGGTGATCCAGGCCAACCTGGCGCTCTCCCCCTCCGACCCGCAGACCATCTACGCCACCATCGCGCCCGCTTCGCCCGCCGGCACGCGCGGCGGCCGCGGACCGTTCGGCGGGCGCGGCGGCGCCATCGGCCTCTACAAGTCCAGCGATGGCGGCGCCACCTGGGCCATTACCGGCCATGATCCCCGTCCTATGGCGCGCATTGGCGGCGGCGACCTGCCGACCATCGCGGTGGATCCGCACAACCCCAACGTCGTCTACGACTGCTCCACGGTCTTCTGGCGCAGTGATGACGGCGGCAAGTACTGGACCGCAGTGCGCGGCGCGCCCGGCGGTGACGACTATCAGAAGACCTGGATCAACCCCAACAACCCCAACATCATCCTGCTCGTCTCCGATCAGGGCGGCGTGGTCTCCGCCAATCACGGCGTCTCCTGGAGCAACTGGTACACCCAGCCCACCGCCGCTGTCTACCACGTCACCGCCGACAACAGCTTTCCCTATCGCCTCTGCGGCGGCCAGCAGGATTCCGGCTCCGCCTGCGTCAAGAGCCGCTCCAACGACGGCGAGATCACCTTCCACGACTGGCATCCGGTCAACATCGAGGAGTACGGCGAAGCCGCGCCCGATCCCGCGAATCCCAACCTGGTGTATGGCGGCAAGGTGACCGTCTACAACCGCCTGACCGGCCAGACCGCGCAGGTGGGCCCGCCGGGCGTGGGCCGCGGCGCCGCTGTCCCGGGCGTGCCGCCCCAGCGCGTGGTCCGCACGCAGCCCATCATCTGGTCCGCGGTGCCCAATACTCACATCCTCTATTTCGCCAGCAACGTTGTTTGGAAGACGCTCGACGGCGCCCATCGTTGGATTCGCATCAGCCCCGATCTCACCCGCGGCACCGACTGGACCACGCCCGCCAACGCCGGCAAGTACGCAGCCACCGTGCGTCCCACCGCGCTCGGCACCATCACGGCGCTGGCCCCCTCGCCGATCAGCACCCAGGTCATCTGGGCCGGAACCGACGACGGCCTGATCCAGGTCACCACCGATGGCGGCGCGCATTGGCGCAACGTCACCCCCCCCGGCATTAAGCCCTGGACCCGCATCTTCAATATGGATGCCGGCCACTTCAGCACCGGCACCGCCTACGTCGCCGCCAACACCCTGCGCCTGGACGACATGAACCCGCACTTCTGGCGCACCCACGACGGCGGCAGGACTTGGACCGAGATTGACCACGGCATCGCGCCCGGCGCCGTGGCCAACTCCATCCGCGAGGACCCGCGCGTCAAGGGCCTGCTGTATGCCGCCACCGACACCCAAACCTGGGTCTCGTTCGATGACGGCGATAACTGGCACTCGCTGCGCCTCAACATGCCGGCCGTCAGCGTGCGCGACATTGAGGTCAAGGACGACGCTTCCTGCATCTGCGCCGATTTGGTCGCCGGCACGCATGGCCGCGGCTTCTGGATTCTCGATGACGTTACGCCCTTGCGCCAGCACGCGGAGGCGTTGGCGGCGCAGGCCGCCTATCTGTTCAAGCCCGAAACCGCAGTCCGTGTGCGCCCGGGCACCAACGACCCCACCCCCTGGCCGCCGGAGTTGCCGGCGGGGCAGAATCCGCCGCCAGGCGCCATCATCGACTATTACCTGCCGCAGGCCGCGTCGGGTGCGGTCACGCTCCAGATCCTGAGCGGCAACCAGGTCATCCGCACCTACTCCAGCGCCGACAACCCCACCGGCCCCACGCCGGCGCTCGACCCGGCTGCCTACAATCGGTTGTGCCAGCGCAACCCGGCGCTCGCCGACTGCGCACTGCCGCTCTACTGGCCGGCGCCGCCCATGATCATCTCCACCGCCGCCGGCATGCACCGCGTCTGGTGGGATATGCACTTCCAGCCGCTAGCCGGCAGCGGCCCCGGCGGCGAAGGCGCTACCGGCGCCGTGCCGCACCGCACCTATCCGACCGTGAACGCTCCCTGGGCCCCGCCCGGGCAATACACCGTCCGTCTCACCGTGGATGGCCGGCAGTACACCCAGCCGCTCACGCTCAAGATGGATCCGCGCGTGACTACGCCCGCCGCCGGCCTGCAGGAGTTGTATCGCCTCACCCGCGAAATGTACAACGGCGCCGTCGCCACCCACGCCGCCTACGCCCAGGCGCGCGCCGCGCTGGCTGGGACCCAGGATCCCGCCCTGCGCCGGCAGTTGCTGGCGCTGGCGCCCGCGCCGCCGCGCGGCGGCCGCTTCGCCTTCTTCTTCCGCCGCGCCGGCCCGCCTGCGCCGCCCAATCTGGACAGCGCCGCGAATGCCGAAATGTCAGCCGCCATGGCGATGCAGGGCGCCGATATCGCGCCCACTGCGGCCAATATCGCCGCCTGCCGCCGCGCCCGCGTCCAGGCCGCCGCCGTCCTGGCGCAATGGAAGGCGCTCAGAGCCCGCTTGCCGCCTGCGTAGATGCGCCCGGCTCTGGTATTCTGAATCTTCCGGTTAGATCATGAAGATTCACGAATACCAGGCGAAAGAACTGCTGCGCGGCTTCGGGGTTGCGGTGCCGCGCGGCCGGGTGGTCACCCAGGCGGCCGACGCCGCCGCCGCCGCCCGCGATCTCGGCGGGCGCGTGGTGGTGAAGGCGCAAATTCATGCCGGCGGCCGCGGTCAGGGCGGGGGCGTCAAGCTCGCCGCCGATGCGGGGGAGGCGGAAAAGGCTGCCCGCCAGATTCTCGGCATGACCCTGGTTACCCACCAAACCGGCCCCGAAGGTCGGCTGGTGCGCAAGGTGCTGGTCGAGGAGACCGCCAACATCGCGCGCGAACTCTACCTTGGCATCGTGCTCGATCGCACCGCGGGCAAGCCCGTCTTCATGGCTTCCGCCGCCGGCGGCATGGAGATCGAGGAGGTCGCCGCCAAGGACCCCAACGCCATCCTCAAGGCCGCCTTCGACCCCGACGCCGGCCTGCAGCCCTATCAGGCGCGCGGGCTCGCGTTCGGCCTCGGCCTGCCCGCCGCCGCGCTTAGCGCTGCGGTCAAGATCATGACCGGGCTGGCCCGCGCCTACGTCGCGCTTGACTGTACCCTGGCGGAGATCAACCCCCTCATCCTCACCGCCGACCATCAGGTGGTCGCCCTCGACGCCAAGATCAACCTCGACGACAATGCGCTGTTCCGCCATCCCCAGCTTCGCGAACTGCGCGACCTCAACGAAGAGGCGCCGCTCGAGGTCGAGGCCAGCAAGTACGGCCTCAACTACATCAAGCTCGATGGCAGCGTCGCCTGCATGGTCAACGGCGCCGGCCTCGCCATGGCGACGATGGACATCATCCAGTACGCCGGCGGCTCGCCCGCCAACTTCCTCGACGTCGGCGGCGGCGCCAACAGCGACCAGATCCGCCACGCCTTCGAGATTTTGCTCCAGGACCCCGCGGTCCGGGCGGTGCTGATCAACATCTTCGGCGGCATTCTGCGCTGCGACACGCTGGCGACCGGCGTGGTCGAAGCGGCGCGCGCGGTGCAGCTGAAACTGCCGCTGGTCATCCGCATGGAAGGCACCAACGTCGAGCAGGGGCGCGCCATTCTGGCCGCGTCCGGTCTGCCCATCACCGTGGCCGCCGATATGCGCGACGCCGCCCAAAAAGTGGTGGCCGCCGTCCATTGAGTTTCGCCCATGTCCATCCTCGTTGATCGCAATACGCGCCTTCTCGTCCAGGGCATCACCGGTCGGGAAGGCAGCTTCCATGCCCGTATGTGCCGCGAGTACGGCACCCAGGTGGTCGCCGGCGTCACCCCCGGCAAGGGTGGCAGCGTGCACGAAGCCACGCCGGTGTTTGACACCGTCCGCCAGGCGGTCGCCGCCACCGGCGCCAATGTGTCGGTGATCTTCGTGCCGCCCCCGTTCGCCGCCGACGCCATCCTCGAGGCCGCCGATGCCGCCCTGCCCCTCATCGTCTGCATCACCGAGGGCATTCCGGCTCTGGATATGGCCCGCGCCTGGCCCTTCGTGCGCAGCTCGCGCTCGCGCCTGATCGGCCCCAACTGCCCGGGCATCATCACGCCCGGTCAGTGCAAGATCGGGATTATGCCGGGCGCCATCCATCTGCCCGGCCGGGTGGGCATCGTCAGCCGCAGCGGGACGCTGACCTACGAGGCGGTGCACCAACTCACCCAGTTGGGCATTGGCCAGTCCACCGCCATCGGCATCGGCGGCGATCCGATCATCGGCACCACCCACCGTGACGCCATTGAGCTTTTCAACCAGGACGCCGATACGGACGCCATCGTGATGATCGGCGAAATCGGCGGCAGCGGCGAGGAAGAGGCGGCCGCCTACATCCAGCAGCATGTGCGCAAGCCGGTGGTGGGCTTCATCGCCGGCCAGACCGCGCCGCCCGGCCGCCGCATGGGCCACGCCGGCGCCATCATCTCCGGCGGCAAGGGCACCGCGGCGGAAAAAATGGCCGCCATGCGCGCTGCCGGCATTCACGTCTGCCAGAGCCCGGCCGATATCGGCGCCACGCTGGCCGAGCATGCCGGCGCGCTCGCCCGCCGCGCCTGAACGCTAGATTATGGAACGCACCCTAACCATCATCAAACCCGACGGTGTCGCGGCTTCGCTCACTGGCGCCATCCTGGCCCGGCTCGAACAGGCCGGCTTCCGCATTCTCGCTCTGCGTCGTCTGCATCTCACCCGGGCGCAGGCCGAAGGCTTCTACGCGGTGCATCGCGAACGCGGCTTTTTCCCCGATCTGATTCGCTTCATGACCGAAGGGCCGGTGGTGGCGGTCGCGCTGGAGCGCGAGCAGGCGGTGGTCGAGTTGCGCCGCCTGATGGGCGCCACCGATCCCGCCAAGGCCGAGGCCGGCACCGTGCGCAAGCAGTACGCCGCCTCGATCGAACGCAATGTGATCCACGGTTCGGACGCGCCGGAGACGGCGCGCCAGGAGATCGCCTTCTTCTTCGCTCAAGCCGACCTGCTCTGATGCGCCATCTGGCTCCCCTGCTCGCGTTCGCGTGCCTGGCTCCGGCGCTCGCGCCGGCGCAGCAGCAGGCGACCGCGCCGGCGCAGGCGGCGCACCTGCCGCTCTCCGGCCGCTCGCCGCAAGCCGGTTCGGTGACCGCGGCGCAAGCCGCCAACACCGCGGCTGGCATCAACACGCTGATTCCGAGCGTTGCGGCTTCGGGCGAGTTCGCCGGCAGCACGCCGGGGGCAAAGCCCTTTTCCGGCCGGCTGTCGCTGGCCGATGCCATGGCCCGCGGCCTGGCCTACAACCTGGGCGCGGGCCAGTGGAGCAACACCGTGCTGCAGGCGCAGGGGCAGGCGCAGGTCGCCCGCTCCGCGCTGCTGCCCGATGTCAACGGCAGTTTCAGCGACACCGAGCAGCAGCTCGATCTCAAGGCCCAGGGCATCCGCTTCAGCGCGCCCCTCACCGGCGCTCTCGCCGGCTTCAGCTTCCCCAGCGTCGTCGGCCCCTTCAACTACACCCAATTGCAGGCCACGCTGGCGCAGTCGCTGCTCAACTTCACCGCGCTCAACAACTACCGCGCCAGCCAGGATTCGCTGCGCGCCCAGCGCATGGAGCTGAGCGACGCGCGCGACCTGGTGGTGCTGGGCGTGGGCGGCGCCTACCTGGGGGTCATCGCCGCCCAGGCCCGGCTGCAGGCGGCTCGTGCGCAGTTGGACACCGCCAACGCCATCCTGCTGCAATCGCAGCAAAAGCAGAGCGTCGGCACCGTCCCCGCGCTGACCGTGGACCAGAACCAGGTGCAGGCGGCGATCCAGCAGTTGCAGTTGACCACGCTGCGCAACGACCTGGCCAAGCGGAAGATCAACCTGGCGCGCATGATCGGCCTGCCGCCCAACTCGCATTATTCGCTCAGTGACGCCGTTCCCTACGCGCCGCCGCCCGCGCTCACCCTGCAGGCGGCGCTGGCGCAGGCGCTGGAGCGGCGCGCCGATTTGCAGGCCGCCGCCGCCCAGGCCGAGGCCGCCCGGTCCGCCCTCGCCGCCGCCCAGGACGAACGGCTGCCTTCGGCCAGCGTCAGCGGCACCTACGGCGTGATCGGCGCCGCGCCCTGGTCGTCCTCGCACGGCGTGTTCACGGTGATCGGCACGGTCAGCATTCCACTCTGGCAGGGCGGACGGGTCGCCGGCGACGTCAAGCAGGCGCATGCCGCCCTCAACCAGCGTCAGGCGGAACTCCAGGACCTGCGGGCGCAGATCGAAGCCGAGGTCCGCGAAGCCTTCCTCGACCTGAGCGCCGCCGCCAGCGAAGTCAGCGTCGCCCGCGCCAATTTGACGGTAGCGCGGGAGGCGCTGCAGATGACCCGCGACCGTCTCCAGGCGGGCGTAATCAATACCGTCGAGCTGATCCAAGCGCAGCAGGCGGTGGCCACCGCCGAGCAGGACTGGATCAATAGCGTCTACGCGGACAACGTTGCCAAGCTGACCCTCGCCCGCGCCCTGGGTGACGCGCAGGCGTCTTGGCCGAAATACCTCCCGGTCACGCACTGACGCCGGCGCCGGCCGCATCCCATGGGTATGGGCTGGCTGCGCTGGTTCCGCGCCGCCGTTGCGGCGGCGGCGCGTGACGACCTGCTGGATTGGGCCGCCGCGCTGTCCTTCTATTTTCTGTTCAGCCTGTTTCCCGCCATGCTGCTGCTGGCGGCGCTACTCTCCGTGTTCCGGATGCAGGGCCTGGTCGCCAACTTGGTGGCGGCGCTGACGGCGGAACTGCCGCGCGCGGCCGCCGGGCTGGTCGCGGCGCAGTTGCGCGGCCTGTTGCAGCATCACGTTCCCGGGCTGATCAGCTTTGACCTCATCCTGCTGTTGTATGCCGCCTCGCAGGGGTTCGCAGGCCTGATGACGGCGCTCGACGCCGCCTACGAGGTGGCGGAAACCCGGACCTACCCGCGGCGCCTGACCACGGCGTTCGCACTCACGATCAGCGCGGGCGTCTTCGTGGCGCTGGCGTTGGCCGCGCTGGTGCTGGGGCGCCGGCTGCTGGTGGTCGTCGCCGGCCCTTTGCACGCCGGCTTCGCGCTGACGCTGGCGTTTCCGCTGTTGCGTTGGGCGGCGACGCTGGCGCTGATGGCGGTCGCGGTGACGATGCTCTACCGCTTCGCCCCCAACTTCGCCGTCCGCCACGCCCGCGGCCGCGGGATCGCGGTGGGCTTCGCCATGGCGATCTGGGTGATCGCCTCCGCCCTGCTCGCCGCCTACGTCGACAACTTTTCCCGCAATTCCGCCATTTACGGCTCGCTGGGCGCGGTGATCGCGCTCATGCTCTGGTTCTACCTGCTGGCGTTGGCGGTGCTGTTCGGGGCTGAGATCCATCATGCCTGGCTGCGGGAGCGCGGACTGGCGCCGCCCTCGCCTGTTATCCTGGGCCATGCCCGCAACTCCCAAGCGCTACACCGACACCCACGCGGTGGCGGGCCTCCGCGCCCCGCTGCCTGAGATCGAGACCTGGCCGAATCAGTTTCCCGGCTACGAGATTGCCATTACGGTGCCGGAGTACACCTCGGTCTGCCCCAAGACCGGCCTGCCCGACTTCGCCGTGCTGACCCTGACCTACATGCCGCGCGGGCGCTGCCTGGAGCTGAAGTCGCTGAAGGAGTACCTGCTGGCGTACCGCAATCTGGGGATCTTCTACGAGAACGCCGTGAACCGGATCTTGGACGACGTCGTGAAGGCGGCGCGCCCGGTCTGGGCGCGGGTGGAGGGCAAGTTCACTCCCCGTGGCGGCATCACCTCGACGATTGCGGCGCGCTGGCCGCGCCCGTGCCGCTGAGCCAGGCTTACATCTTGTAGTGGCCGGTGTCCTCTTCGCCCAAGCCTTCCAGCCAGCGCCGCAGCTCCTCGCTGGAGCTGGGATCGGCCGCCGCGGCGGCGATGCGCGAGCTCTTCAGCACTTCGTCCTCGACGTAGATGGGGCAGTCCAGGCGCAGCGCCAGCGCCAGCGCGTCGCTCGGCCGGGCGTCGAGCATGATGGTTTCGCCCTCGCGGTCGAGCCAGAGCACGGCGTAGAAGGTGTCGTCGCGCAGCTCGTTCACCACCACCTTCTCCAGCACCGCGTTGAAGCCCACCAGCACCTGCTTGATCAGATCGTGGGTCATGGGCCGGGGCGTGGCGACCTTTTCGATCTCGAGCGCGATGGCGTTGGCTTCGTAAATGCCGACCCAGATGGGCAGCACGGCATTGCCCTCCAGGTCTTTGAGGATGACGATGGGCGTGTTGGTGGACGCGTCCATCATCAAACCGCGAATCTTCATTTCGACTTCCATGGGGAATCTCCTCAGGCCGTCAACCGGCCCACCAGGCTGTTCGCTCCCGCCCGCTCCACGAGCACGCGCGCGTAGGCGCCGGGCGTGAGGCCGACCGCCGCCGGCGCGGCCTGGCCCAGGATGGCCAGCGGCGGCAGCGGGGCGGGTGCCGAAAAGTTCACCACGCGGTTCGAGCTGGTGCGGCCGGACCATTGGTCAAGCTTCGGGTGCCGTCCTTCGACCATGGCTTCGACCTCGCGCCCCACCCAGGCCTGGTTGTCTTCCAACTGGATCTGCTGCTGCCGCTGCTGCAGGATCATCAGGCGCTCGGTCTTGCGCTCATCCGGAATGTCGTCCGGCCACGCCTGCGCCTCCGTGTGCGGCCGCGGGGAGTATTTGAAGATGAACGCGCCGGCGTAGCGCACCTCGCCCAGCAGCTCCGCGGTCTGCTCGAAGTCAGGATCGGTCTCGCCGGGAAAACCGACGATGAGGTCGGTGGTCACCGCCAGCGGCCGCGGGCAGGCGCGGATGGCGGCGATCAGCTCCAGGTACCGGGCGCGCGTGTACCCGCGGCGCATGCGCGCCAGCACCGCATCCGAGCCCGACTGCACCGGCAGATGGACGTGGTCGCACAGCACCGGGTTGCGGCCCATGGCGGCGACGATCTCCGGCGTGAAGTCGCGCGGGTGCGAGGTGGTGTAGCGCACCCGGCGCAGTCCCGGCACTTCGCCCACGGCGGCCAGGAGTTCGGCAAAGTTGAGCTTGGCGGGCGAAGGATCGCGGTAGGAGTTGACGTTCTGCCCCAGCAGTTGCACTTCGGTGTAGCCCAGGCCGGCGAGCGCCGACGCCTCGCGCAGGATGGCGCCGCTGGCGCGGCTGCGCTCCTGCCCGCGCGTATAGGGCACCACGCAATAGGCGCAGTGCTTGTCGCACCCTTCGATGATGGTGAGGTAGGCGCGAAAGGGGTTGCCGCGCCGCGTCAATTCGGTTTCGAACGCCGCGTCGGCCTCGCCCAGGCCGCTGACCCGCTCCGCCCCGGCTTCCAACTGCTGCAGCAGTTCGGGCAGTTTCGCATAGCTGGCGGAGCCCGCCACCAGGCTCACGTGCGGCGCGCGCTTATAGATGGCCTCGCCCTCCTGCTGCGCCACGCAGCCCAGCACGCCGAACTTCTTGCCCTGCCGGGCGAGCGGCCTGGCGTTGGCCAGGCGGTCGAACACCTTCTGCGCCGCTTTGTCGCGAATGCTGCAGGTGTTGAATAGAATCAGCTCGGCTTCCTGCATGCTGGCCACCGCGGCGTAGCCCCGCGCCTCGAGCGTGCCGGCCACGCGTTCGGAGTCGTGGACGTTCATCTGGCAGCCGAAAGTCTCGAGGTAAAACGTCTTGGCGGGCACTGCGCCCAGTATAACAGCGGGGGATCGCAGGCCGCGCCGCCGCGGATGGCGTGAAACACGCAGTCCGCGGCGGCGTCGGTGGAACCCTACTGCGTTGCGCCGGCGAGCGCGGCGTCAGGCTGCTGCTCGCCCGCCGCGGCCTTCGCCGCCAGATGCTGGTAGACCGCGTACTCGGCCGGCGTCGGCCGGGTGTAGCTGAGTTCGAGATCGGCCGCCAGGTAGGCAAGGTGGCTGCGCAGCTTGGTCTCGAACACCAGGCTGCCTTCGCTGGATTGGATCTTGAGCTGCACTACGCTGTCGATGGCGCGGTTCAGCGCCGCCAGTGCGGATTGCGAGCCGCCCGACGACGCCAGCCGGTTGCGCGCCGCGATCGCCTGGTTGATCTTCTGGTCGAGGGCGTCCAGGGTGGTGTGAATCTGGAGCTGCAGCGCGAGGCGCGCGGCCAAGTCGGCCGGCGCGGGATGCAGCCGCGGGTCAAGCGAGACCCGGAACGTCTGCCGGCTGGTCTGGCCGCCGTAGTTGAACAGCACGGTGTACTCCCCGGGGACGACCGTGGGGCCGTTGACCGTATCCTCCAAGCCGCCCGCCGCGGCCGGCGGTTGGAATCCGGTCACCTCGGTGGCCGAGGGGTAGCGCAGATCCCACTGGAAGCGGTTCATGCCGGGCTGGATCGCGGTCAGCCGCGCCTCCAGTTGCTGCGGCGTGGGCGGCGCCGGCGGCGCTCCGCGGCCCCGACGCGGGGCGCGCGCGGAGCCCTTGTGCAAGGCGAAGCTGCGAATGATCTGGCCCTGCGCGTTTTCAAACGTCAGCGTCGCCGGAGTGCCGCCGTCATAGCCGGCGGGGACGTGGAAGAAAACGGTCGCGCCAAAGGCGGGATCGCGACCCACCGTAACCGGGCCGCCGAAGCCGCCGCCGCCGTAGACGTGGCTGAGCCAGGCGCGCTGCGGGGCGAACAGATACGCGCCGGAGGCGTTGGGCGCATGGGTGAGTTGTTCGAGGAAGCTCAGATCGTCGAGCGCCCAGAAGGAGCGGCCGTGGGTGGCGATGACGATGGAACCCTGGCGCGTATTGAATTGCACGTCGCGCACCTGCGCCGTGGGCAGGTTGGCCGCCAGCGGCTGCCAATGCGCGCCCGCATCGAAGGTGGCATAGACGGTGTTCTTGGCGCCGAGCAGCAACAGGTTCGCATCCTGCGGATCCTGGCGGATGTCGAAGACGTAGGTGTCGGCGGGGATGCCGGCGGTGATCAACTGCCAGCTCCGGCCCATGTCGGTGGTCTTATAGACGTAGGGACGGAAGTCGTCCCACATGTAGCGGCGGGCGGTGAGGTAGGCGGTCGAGCGGTCCGCGTGCGAAGGCTCGATCGAGCTGATCCAGGAATGCGCCGGCAGGCCCGCCGGGTGTACCGCTTGCCAGGTCTGGCCGCCGTTGACGGTGACGTGCACCAGGCCGTCGTCGGAGCCCGCCCAGATGACCTCGCCGTCGAGCGGGGAGACCGCCAGGGCGGAGATGCCGGGATAGATTTCGGCGCCGGAGGCGTCCACCATGATCGGACCGCCGCTGGGCAATTCGGTTTGCGCTTCGTTGCGGGTCAAGTCGGGGCTGATGCGCTGCCAGGTCTTGCCCTGATCATAGCTGGCGAGCACATACTGGGCGCCGATCAGCAGCTCGTGCGGATTGACCGGCGAGAACAGGATCGGGTGCGTCCACCCGAAGCGGTACTTCAATTCGTTCGACGCCGCGCCTTCCTGATACTCCGGCCACGGGCTGATCTCCTGGTACTGCCCGGTGGAGAGCTGATAGCGCAGGAAGATGCTGTAGTAGCCGCTACCGTAGGTGATGTCGGGATCGCCGGGCTCGGGCACCGAGTAGGTGCTTTCGCCGTAAGCGACGCGCGCCCAATCGCCGACCGCGATGCTGCCCACCGCGGCGCTGGGCCCGTCGAAGGAGCCCTCATCCTGCTGCGCGCCGTAGACGTGGAAGGGGAACTGGTCGTCCAGGTTGACGTGGTAGAACTGGCCGGTGGGCTGGTTGTGCTCGCTGCTCCAGGTCTTGCCGCCGTCGAGCGAGACGGTGGCTCCGCCATCGTTGCCCTCCAGCAGGTCTTCCGTGTGCAGCGGATTGATCCAGACGATGTGGTTGTCGCCGTGCGGCGGGCGCAGTTGGGTGAAGGTCTTGCCGCCATCGCGCGAGACCCAGAGCGCATCGACGTTGGGCGCGTAAACGACGTTCGGATTTTGCGGGTCGGCGTAGATCGCGGTGTAGTAGAAGGCGCGCTGGCGCAGCGGCCAGCCCTTGTAGGTCCGGGTCCAGGTCTTGCCGCCGTTGTTGGAGCGGAAGACGCCGCCGTGCGCGGCCTGCATGATGGCGTAGACGACCTGCGGCTGGGCGGCGCACAAGCTGACGCCGATGCGGCCGGTGATGCCGGCCGGCAGCCCGGCGTTGTGGGTGAGGTTGGTCCAGTGGGCGCCGCCGTCGGTGGTCTTGTAAAGGCCGCTGCCGGGGCCGCCGCTGATCAGCGAATACGGCGTGCGCTGCGCCTGCCACATGGCGGCGTAGAGCACGTCGGGATGGCCGGGATCCATGACGACGTCGATGGCGCCGGTCTTGTCGTCCACGAAGAGGACCTTGGTCCAGGTCTTGCCGCCGTCGGTGGTCTTGTAGACGCCGCGGGTGGGATCGGGGACGAAGACATGGCCCATGGACGAGGCGTAGACGATGTCGGGATTCTTGGGGTCCACGACGATGGCGCTAATGGAGTGGGTGTCGCGCAACCCGGCGAAGGTCCAGGTCTTGCCGCCGTCGCTGGATTTGTACATGCCGTCGCCGGGGATCATGTCGGTGCGGATATCGCTCTCGCCAGTGCCGGCGTAGATGATGTCCGGGTTGGAGGTGGCGACCGCGATGGCGCCGATGCTGGGGCTGGCGCTGGGGAGCTTGCCGTCGGAGAGGTTGACCCACTGCGTGCCGGCGTCGGTGGACTTCCAGATGCCGCCGCCGACGGCGCCCATGTAGTAGAGCCGGGGATTATCCGGCACGCCGGCGACGGCGACCACGCGCCCGCCGATGGTGGGTCCGAGGCTGCGCCACTGCAGCTTGCTCAACAAGGATGCGGGAACCTGCGCCGTAAGCGCGCCCGCCAAGCCAAACGAGGCCACCGCGGCAAGAACCGCCAACCTGGACCGAAGGACCATTTCAACACCCCCAGCCACCCAATCTAGGCTGGCGCGCTCCCGCCGGTCAAGCAGGAAATCGGGAAAACCACCCAGGCCGGGTCAGCGCAGCAGCTGGCGCGCGCCCTCGGCCGCATAGCGGAGCGCCTGGCTGGGCAGGATGCCGAGCCAGAGCGTGACCGC
The DNA here is from genome assembly GCA_027451805.1 of Acidobacteriota bacterium. Taxonomy (GTDB): domain Bacteria; phylum Acidobacteriota; class Terriglobia; order Terriglobales; family SCQP01; genus SCQP01. The sequence continues at coordinate 586 of DAIDIF010000263.1, read as the reverse complement.
GACGCAGCTGGCCAGCGCCAGCCACACGGGCGCGGTCAAGCGGGCGCTGGCGATGGGCTCGCCCTGCGGGCGCATGTAGAGATACACGATCACGCGCAGGTAGTAAAACGCCGCCAGGGCGCTGTTGAGCAGCGCCACGATGGTCAGCCCCACCAGGTGGGCGTGCAGGGCGGACTGGAAGACGTAGAGCTTGCCGAAGAAGCCGCCGGTCAACGGGACGCCGATCAGCGAAAACAGGAACAGCGACAAGCAAAACGCCATCCCGGGAAAGCGGAACCCAAGCCCGGCGTAATCGTCCAGATGGACGTAACGCTCGCCGGTGTTGGCCCAGTGGCTGATGACCGCGAACGCTCCCAGGTTCATGGCCACATAAGCGGCCAGATAGAAGAGCACCGCCGACACCGCCGAGGTTCCCAACGCGGCGAAGGCGACCAGGATGTAGCCCGCCTGCGCGATGGAGCTGTAGGCCAGCATGCGCTTCAGGTTGCGCTGGCGCAGCGCGCCCAGGTTGCCGATGCACATGGACAGCAGGGCCGCCGTCCACACCACCCAGAACCAGGCGGCGCTGGAGCCGGCCAACGCCACG
>DAIDIF010000262.1 GCA_027451805.1 Acidobacteriota bacterium | reverse complement strand
GCCCCGCACTTTGCCTACTGCAGCTTCTCCCGCATCCACGGCAGCCTGCGCACGGCTCCTGCGCTGGCGTCGCGGATAGTGGGTCGCATACTGACGATGCGCGGGCTCTTAACCGGGGGCGGATCGGAGCACAATAGCCGCATGAACATGAATGAGTTCGGTTTTCCGAACAGCCAATGGGAAAAGGCCAAGACCGAAGCGACGGAAGCCATGATCGCTCGCGCCAAGTTGCGTGGCATGCTCGCCTATTCCGAGCTGGTCTCCGGGATCACGGCAATCCGGTTCGAGCCGCATGACATGCGCCTATTCGCCCTCCTGGGCGAGATTTCTGCCGCAGAAGACGCGGCCAAACGTGGGATGCTTTCGGTCGTAGTCGTCCACAAGGCCGGAGACAGGCAGCCCGGACCCGGCTTCTTTGAACTGGCCGGAAAGCTTGGACGGGACACGTCCGACATTTTGCGCTGCTGGGTGGCCGAGCTTCACAAGGTCCACGCCCAGTGGGGAAGCTGAGTAAACGCAGTTCTAGGACACTACCCGGCGCCGGGTCAGCGGGCGGCCTCGCGCCAGGCGTCGCGAATCGCCTCCACGAGCCGCGGCAGCTCGGGGCCGGCGGGGGGCTCGCCGGTGAGGGTGGGGATTTCGCGCGTCCAGCGGGCGATTTCAAGTTCGCTGACGGTGTCCGGGTCGGTGCCGGGGAAGCGGTGGCGCAAGATAGCCGCGATCTCATCGGCGTCATCCCAGCCGAGCGGCTCCCAACTGAGCGGATGGCCCATGCGCGGCGATCCCCTTCCGGTTCAGGGCGTCGCGAGCTCGCGCATCTGCCGGGCGCAGGCGACGATGCGGTCAGCGGCAAAATCCACTTCCTGCTCGGTGGTGAAGCGGCCCAAACCGAAGCGCAGCGACGCCTGGGCCTGGCCGGACGAAAGGCCGAGGGCGAGCAGCACGTGGGAAGCGGAGCGGGCGGCGGAGGAACAGGCCGAGCCGGACGAGACCGCGAGTTCGGGCATGCTCATCATCAGCGCCTCGGCCTCCACGCCGTGAAAGGTTAGATGCAGATTGTGCGGCACCCGTTGGGTCAAGCTGCCGTTGACGCGCACGCCGTCGAGGCGGCTGACGATGCGCTGCAGCAGGCGGTCGCGCAGAGCGGCGATGCGGGCGGATTCCTCCTCCAGGCCGGCCTGCGCCAGCGCCGCAGCCTCGCCCAGCCCGACAATGCCGGGGACGTTGAGGGTGCCGGAGCGGAGGCCGCGCTCGTGGCCACCCCCGTCGAGCTGGCAGGCGAGGGGGAGGCCGTCGCGGACGTAGAGCGCGCCCACGCCCTTGGGCCCATACATTTTGTGGCCGGAGATTGAGAGCAGATCCACCTGCCAGCGGCGGACGTCGACCGGAATCTTCCCGGCGGCCTGGGTGGCGTCGGAATGCAGCGCGATGCCCCGGGCGTGCACGAGGCGGCCGATCGCCTCCATGTCCTGAATCACGCCCACCTCGTTGTTCACGGCCATGATGCTGACCAGGATCGTCTCCGGCCGCAGCGCGGCCTGCAACTCCGGCAGGCGGATGCAGCCGCCGGCGTCCACGCCCAGGCGGGTGACGGCAAAGCCGTCCTGTTCCAATCGCGCGCAGGGGTCGAGCACGGCGTGGTGCTCGATGGCGGTGGTGATAAGATGAGCCGGGCGGCCGTGGTGGAGATGAGCCATTCCCTTGATCGCCAGATTGTCGGATTCGGTGGCGCCGCTGGTGAAGACGATCTCCTTGGGGGAGGCGCCGATGAGGGCGGCGACCTGGGCGCGGGCGCGCTGCACGGCCTGAGCCGCCGTCCACCCGTAGGCGTGGCTGGCGCTGGCGGGGTTGCCGAACTCGGTGAGGAAATAGGGCTCCATGGCGCGCCAGACGCGAGGGTCGAGCGGCGTGGTGGCGTGATAGTCGAGATAGACGGGGCGCGGTGGCATGCCCAAGCTCCGGGTTTCTCCTTTAGCATACTCGCGCGCAGCCGCGGATGGATCCCTGACTGCCCGGCATGGAGGGGTTAAGCCTGCCAGTTCAGCCTTTCGACGCCCGGACCGCGCGCGTGTTGGCCACCGTGCTGCTGTACGGGCTGGTGCTGGGGTTCGTGTATCTGGCCTGGCACACCCTGGTCACCTTCCTGTTCGCGATTCTGTTCGCCTATCTGTTCGAGCCGCTGGTGTCGCGGCTGCAGAAGCGTTTGCGCATCGGGCGCGGGTGGGCGGTGGCGGCGCTGTACGTGATTCTGGCGGTGGTCATCGGCGGATTCCTGTTCCTGCTCGGACCGCTCATCGTGCAGCAGATCACGCGGCTGGCCGATCTTGCGCCCGGCCTCTCGGCCAAGCTGGCGAGCGGGCAGTTTGTGCGCCAACTGGGCGGACAGCGGGGCTGGAGCTACCAAACGCAGCTGCGGCTGCAGAGCTTCGTGGTGGCGCACCGGGCGCAGATCGCGCTCTGGGAGCAGAACCTGATCTCCGAGATCGGACGGATCGCGGGCAACCTGCTGTGGGTGGGCCTGGTGCCGATCATCGCGATCTTTTTCCTGATCAGCGGCGGCCGGTTCGCGCAGACGTTTCTGGACCAGCTGGCGCGGCGGCCGCAGCGGCAATTCGCGCGCGCGCTGCTGCAGGACACGCACGACGTGCTGGCGCACTACATCCGCGGGCAGATCCTGCTGACGGCGATCGCGCTGGTGGTCTATCTGGTGGGGTTCGAGCTGCTGCGGGTGCCGTACGCGATCGCGCTGGGGGTGGTGGCGGGCGGGCTGGAGTTCATCCCGATGGTGGGACCGCTGCTGGGCGCAGTGATCGTGCTCGGCACCGCGTTCTTTCTCGACTACCCGTACCTGATCGCGCTGGCGCTGTTTCTGGCGGTGTGGCGGGTGGAGCAGGACTACGTGAACTCGCCGCACATCATGGGCGGGCAGGTGCAGTTGGATCCGCTGGCGGTGCTGTTCGGGGTGTTGGCGGGAGCAGAGGTGGCGGGCGTGATCGGGGTCTATCTCTCGGTGCCGGCGATGGCGATTCTGCGGGTCGCCTGGGTGCGCTGGCGCAGCTTCGAAGCGACCCCGGCGGGGCCGGCGGCGGCGGAGGGCGCGGGGCAGGTCGTGCCGCCGGACTGAGCGCGCGCCGGGGTGGCTTCCCAGGCGCGCGCGCGCAGCGCCGCGCGATAGCCGGCGGGGGTGCCGATATCCCAGTAATGCGTGCCCTGGTCGTCGCAACTGACGGCATGGCCGGCGGCGATCCAGGCGTTGAGCAGATCGCCGAGATAGGGCTCGCGGCGGCGGCGGCGGCGCCAGAACTCGGCGAGGGCGAGAAACTCCCCGGCGGGCGCGGTGACCGCGCCCCAGACGCGGCGGCGGCGATCGCCGGGGGTCTTCACTTCGATGCGCGCCACCCGCCCGGGGGCGGCGGGAACGACGGCGTCAAAGTGCTCGGGACAGGCGACGGGAAAGGTGATCAGGTGGAGCGTGTCGCGCAGCCCTTGAGCAAAGGCGGCGGCGGGATACCAGATCGTATCCGGCAGGCCGATCAGCACCGGCTCGCCGGCATGGACGAATGGCGCAGCCCGAAAGATGGCGTCGCACAAGCCGGCGGGCCGCGGCTGGACCAGAAAGAAAAGACGGTCGGCGTAGGGCGCGCGGCCATAGAAACGCAGCAGGTCGGGCTTGTCGCTGGAGACGATCAGGCAGAGGCGGCGGGCGCCGGCGGCCAGCATGCGCTCGATCAGATACTCGGAGACGACGCGCAGACGGCCCCCGGGGGATGCCGCCGACGCCTCCCACCCCAGCGGCAGCAGCTCCTTGGAACCGGCGAGCGGCTGGAGGCGGCTGGCGCTGCCCGCCGCCGGAACGATGCCAAGCATGTGTGCAGGATGGAGAGTGTCCGTCCCCGGCGGCGGGTTGCATGGCCCGCCACTTGCAAAGCCAGCCCGCCCGGCTTACACATGAAGCAGGAGCATCCATGTCACCCATCGCGGCGCCGCCGCTGGTTTTATCCATCGCCGGCTTTGACCCCACCGGCGGAGCCGGGGTGCTGGCCGACATCAAGGCCATCGCCGCCAACCAGGCCTACGGCGTGGCGTGCGTCACGGCGCTCACGGTGCAGAACACGCAGGGAGCGCAGAGTTACCAGGCGGTGGAGGCGGGGCTGCTGGAGCGGCAGCTCGATACGCTGCTGGCGGACGTCCAACCGCGGGCGGTGAAGATCGGCATGCTCGCCAACCGGGACTTGGTGGAGGTGGTGGCGCGGCAGATCGAGCGGCGGCGGTTTCCGTGGGTGGTGGTGGATCCGGTGCTGGCGGCGACCAGCGGGGCGCAACTGATCGACGCGGCGGGCTGGCAGTATCTGCGCGAGCGGCTGCTGCCGCTGACGAGCGTGCTGACGCCGAATCTGGCCGAGGCGGAAGCGCTGACCGGCCTGCCGGCGGGCAAGCAAGCGGAGATGGAAGCGGCGGCGGTGGCGCTGCGCGGGCTGGGGCCGAAGTTTGTGGTGCTGACGGGCGGGCACCTGGAGCGCCCGGCGGACGTGCTCTATGACGGGGAGAAGGTGATTACCCTGGCCGCCGACCGGGTGAAGACGCCGAACACGCACGGCACCGGGTGCACGTTCTCGGCCGCGCTGGCGGCCAACCTGGCCTGCGGGCGGCAGATGACGGACGCGGTGGTGATGGCCAAGGCCTATGTCAACGCGGCGCTGCGACAGTCGTACGCGATCGGCGCCGGGCCGGGACCGTTGAACCACCTCTACCGGCTGCACGAGGCGCCCAGCTCGCGCAACGTGGACCCGGCGCCGCAGGCGGAGTTCACGACGAGGTAGCTACTCGATCTCGGCCAGGAGTTGGTGGGTGGCGACGGTGTCGCCGGCGGCGACGGCGAGCGTCTTCAGCGTGCCGCGCTTGGGGCTGCGCACTTCGTTCTGCATCTTCATGGCTTCGAGCACGAGGACGCCCTGGCCGGGTTCCACCGCGGCGCCGAGTTCGGCGAGCAGCTTGACCACCTTGCCGGCCATGGGCGCGGTGAGGCGGGCGCGGCCCTCGGGCTCGGCGTGGCGACGCGCCTGCAATTGGCGCGGGTCGCGCACCTCCGCCTGCCAGTCGCGGCCGCCGCCGGAAAGCCAGACCGCGCCCTGGCCATCGCGGGCCCAGGTGAAGGTGAAGCTTTGGCCGTCGAGCAGGAGCGAGATCAGGCCGGGCCGGATGACGGCGGCGTCGGCGGGCAGCGGCTCGCCATCAAGCTGCAGGCGCCAGCCGGAGTCGGATGGCACCACCTCCAACTGCCGCGTGCGCTCGCCGATCTGCACCGCGACGATCATGGGCGCATGGCGTCCCGGCGGGCGGCGCGCTGCCAGGCGGTGGCGGCGGCGGCGGGCGGGGGCGCGGCGGGCAGCTCCGCCGCCAAGGCGACAGCGGCAGCGGCCGCGGCCAAGGTCTCCCAACGTTCGGCGGCCGGGTCGGGGGGCGGCGTCTGCGCCAACAGGCGGGCGACGTAACCGGTGTCGGTGCGGCCGGCGGCGAAGCCGGGGTCGGCGAAGACCCGGCGGAAGAAGCCGAGGTTGTTGCGCACGCCGGCGAGGCGGTATTCGCTCAGCGCGCGGCGCATGCGGGCCAGCGCCTGCGGGCGGTCTTCGCCCCAGGTGATGAGCTTGGCGCGCAGCGGATCGTATTCGAGCGGCACGGTCCAGCCTTCGTAAACGCCGGTATCCTCGCGCACGCCCGGGCCGGAGGGCGGCTGCAGGCGCAGGATGGCGCCGGGGCTGGGGAAGAAATCGCGCTCGGGATCCTCGGCATAAATGCGGCACTCGATGGCGTGGCCACGGGGCTGGACCTGGGCCTGGGTGAAGTTGAGCGGCTCGCCGGCGGCGATGCGGATCTGCCACTGCACCAGGTCGAGACCGGTGACGAGTTCGGTGACCGGATGCTCGACCTGCAGGCGGGTATTGACTTCGAGGAAATAGAAGCGCTCGCGCTCGTCCACCAGAAACTCGACGGTGCCGGCGTTGACGTAGTTGGCGGCGCGGGCGGCGGCGCAGGCGGCCTCGCCCATGGCCTGGCGGGTGGCGGGGGCGAGGCGCGGCGCGGGGCTCTCCTCGATGATCTTCTGGTGGCGGCGCTGCACGCTGCACTCGCGCTCGCCCAGCCAGACGAGGTGGCCGTGGGCGTCGGCCAGGATCTGGATCTCGATGTGGCGGGGCGCGTCCACGGCGCGCTCGAGGAAGACGGCGGTGTCGCCGAAGGCGCTGCCGGCTTCGGCGGCGGCCAGCGCCAGCGCCGAGGCCAGTTCCACGGGGGAGGCGACGCGGCGCATGCCCTTGCCGCCGCCGCCGGCGGCGGCCTTGAGCATGACCGGATAGCCGATCTCGGCCGCCACGCGTTCGGCCTCGGCGAGGCTGGCGACCGCCTCCACCGTGCCGGGCAGGATGGGGATGGCGTGGGCGGCGGCGAGCTTGCGGGCCGCGGTCTTGCTGCCCAGCGCCGCCATGCTTGCGGGCGAGGGTCCGATGAAGACCAGGCCGGCATCGCGGCAGGCGGCGGCGAAGGCGGCGTTTTCCGCCAGGAAGCCGTAGCCGGGGTGGATCGCCTCGGCGCCGCTGCGCTCCGCCGCCGCGAGCACGCGCGGGATGTTGAGGTAGCTTTCCGCCGCGGGCGCGGGGCCGAGGCGGATGGCCTCGTCGGCCATTTGCACGTGCAGGGCGCGGCGGTCGGCGTCGGAGTAAACCGCGACGCTGGCGATGCCCAAGTCGCGGCAGGCGCGCGCGATGCGCACCGCGATCTCGCCCCGGTTGGCGATCAGGATCTTGCGAAACATGCTCGGCGGTTGGCCGCGGCTAGCGCGGCGCCGCGGCGGCGGCGGGCAGCCAGTTCATGCCGGCGGCGAGATCCAGCACCTCGGCGACGGTGATGTCGTTCCAGTGGTTGCGGTCGGCGCCGATGCCGCTCTCGATGGCGCGCTTGAGGTAGAAGCCGGCCAAGTCGACCGCCATGCGGTCGCTGAGGGGGATGCCGGTGAGGCGCTTGAACTCGACCCAGGCGGGGTGGGGCAGGCCCAGCCAGACGCCCTCGCCGTTGACCAGGAACTTGATGTCCACGGTGTCGGAGTGGCGGGTGGCGATGCCGACAACCAGGGCCTGATACTCGCAATGGTACTGGCGCCCGGTGAGCGGATCCGTGGCGGCAAAGTCCTCGTACATAGTGACCTTCACCATACCACGGGGCCCGGCCTGATTGCGGCGCGGGGCGCGGGGGTTCTGCTAAGGTAAAAAGCATCCATGCCGGCGAGGAATTGGGTCGAGATTTCGCGCGCCGCGCTGCGGCACAACTGCGACTACGTGCGGCGGCGGCTGCCGCCCGGGACGGAGCTGTGCGCGGTGGTGAAGGCCGACGCCTACGGCCACGGGGCGGTGGAGTGCGGGCGGGTGTTCGAGGCCTGCGGGGCGGGGTGGCTGGCGGTGACCTCGGTGGAAGAAGGCGTGCGGCTGCGCGCGGCGGGGCTCGGCGGGCGCGTCCTGGTGCTGGCCGGGTTCGCGGCGGAGGAGGCGGCGGCGCTGATCGAGCATCGGCTGACGCCGGCGGTGTGGGACGCGGCCCAGGTCGCCTGGCTGGAGGCGGCGCGACCGCCGCAGGGGTTTCCGATTCACCTGAAGTTCGACACCGGCATGGGCCGGCTGGGAGTGACCGAGGAGCAGGCGCCGCAGGTGGCGGCGACGCTGGCGGCGGCGGCGCGGCTGCGGGTGGAAGCGGTGTTTTCGCACCTGGCGATGGGCGAGGCGGAGGACGGCATCTTCAGCCGGCAGCAGCACCGGCGGCTGACGGCGGCGGCGGAGGGGCGGCCCTGGCACCTGCTGAACGGCGAAGCCACGCTGCGCTTCGCCGCCTGGGGCGGGATGCTGGCGCGCGTGGGGCTGCCGCTGTACGGCTACAGCGCGCAGATGGAGCACGCGGCCCAACTGCGGCCGGCGCTGACCTGGAAGGCGCGGGTGGTGTCGGTGAAGGAACTGCCGGCCGGGCACGGGGTCGGCTACGGGGCGCGCTACCGGGCGCCGGCGCGGATGCGGGCGGCGACGCTGGCGGTGGGCTACGCGGACGGCTACCGGCGCGATCTGTGGCCGGAAGCGGTGGCGTTGCTAGGCGGGCAGCCGGCGCCGGTGGCGGGGGCGATCAGCATGGACCTGACGACGGTGGACGCGGGCCAGGCGCCGCAGCCGGCGGTGGGCGACGAAGCGGTGCTGCTGGGCCCGGGGCTGAGCGCGACGCGGCTCGCCGGCTGGGCGGGCACGCTGCCCTACGAGATTCTTTGCGGGATCTCGGCACGCGTGCCGCGGGTGTACGTGGACTAAGCCCCGCCTAGACGGCCTTCAGGCCCTTGGCCAAGGCCTTGAGGGCGCGGTCGGCGTGTTTCTCCTCGAGGATGTAGGGCGGCAGCATGCGGATGGTGGTGTCGTGGGTGACGTTGGCGATCACCCCAAGCTCGAGCATGCGCTGCACCGCCGGCTTGGCGGGTTTTTCCAGTTCCATGCCCAGCATGAGGCCCTTGCCGCGGACTTCCTTGACGATGGCGTGCTTGTGGGCCAGCCGCAGCATGGCTTCCTTCATGTAGGCGCCGACCGCCTGGATGTGGGCGTACATCTCCGGCGTGTCGAGGATGTCGAGGAACTCGAGCGCCAGGCGGCAGGCGAGCGGGCCGCCGCCAAAGGTGGTGCCGTGGGTGCCGGCGGTGAGGGCAGTGGCGGCGTCGCCGCGCGCCAGGATGGCGCCGAGCGGATAGCCGCAGGCAAGGGGCTTGGCGGTGGTGACGATGTCGGGCTGCAAGCCCTGCCCTTGATAGGCGAAGGCCTTGCCGGTGCGGCCCAGGCCGCACTGAATCTCGTCGCAGATCAGGCAGGCGCGGTACTCGCGCGCCAACTCGGCGGCAGCGGTGAGAAACTCGGGCCGCAGCTCGCGGACGCCGCCCTCGCCCTGCACCACTTCGAGGATGATGGCGCAGGTGTTGGCATTCACCGCCGAGGCCAGGCCGGCGGCGTCGTTGGACTCGACGAAGCTGACGCCGGGCAGCAGCGGGCCGAAGGGGGCGCGGTACTTGGGCTGACCGGTGACCGAGAGCGAGCCGGTGGTGCGGCCATGAAAGGAGTGGTTGAGGGCGACGACACCGATCTTGTCCGGGGAGGAGCGCTGGCCCAGGCTGCGCGCCACTTTGAGCGCGCCCTCGACCGCTTCGGCGCCGCTGACGGTGAAGAAGGCGCGCTCCATGCCGCTGAGCTTCGCCAGGCGCTCGCCCAGCACGCCCTGGTACTCGTTGTAGAACAGGTTGGAGCTGTGGATCAGCTTGCGCGCCTGGTCGCGCATCGCCGCCAGCACGCGCGGATGGGCATAGCCCAGGGCATTGACGCCGATGCCGGTGATGCAGTCGAGGTAGCGATTGCCGGCGCTGTCGAAGAGGAACACGCCCTTGCCGCGTTCGAGCAACAGCGGGGTGCGGGCGTAGGTGGGGAAGAGATATTGCGCCTCGCGCTCTTGGGCAAGTGAGAGAGTCGTGGACACAGGCCGCCTCCGGAAAATCAGGTTAGCACGCCGCAGGTCAGTAACCGCGCTGTTTGTCCACGAGCGGCGCGAGCGGCTCACCCGCCAGGAAGCGGCGCAGGTGAGCGGCGACGAGGTCGGCCTGGCGGTCCCAGGAATCGGGGGTGGAGGCGGCGACGTGGGGCGAGAGGAGGCAGCCGGGGGCGGACCAGAGCGGGGAGGAGGGCGCGAGCGGCTCGGCGGCGAAGACGTCGAGGGCGGCGCCGGCGAGGCGGCCAGCGGCGAGGGCCTGGGCGAGGGCGGCCTCGTCGAGTGAGGCGCCGCGGCCGAGATTGACGACGCGGGCGCGGGGCGGCAGCCGCGCCAGCGCGCGCACGCCGATGAGGCCGGCGGTCGAGGGCGTGGCCGGGAGCGCCAGCACCAGCCAGGCGGCGCGCGGCAGCAGGGCGTCGAGCCCGGCCACGGCGTGGACCTCGGCGCAGCCCGCCACCGGCCCGTCCGCGTGTTGGCGCACGCCGATCACCGCGACGCCGAGCGCGGCGAGCTTGGGGGCGAGGGCGCGGCCGATGTGGCCGAGGCCGTCGAGCAGGGCGGTGGAACCGGCGAGGGTGGTGAGCTCGTCGAGCCAGGCGAGGGGCGCCCAGCGGCGCGCCTCCTGGTCGCGCTGCATCCGCGGCAGACCGCGCGCCAACGCCAGCATCAGCGCCACGCCGTGCTCGGCGACGGTCGAGGCGTGGACAGCGGCGCCGTTGGTGACCAGGATGGGGCTGGCGCGCAGCTCGGGGGTGAGCAACTGGTCCACGGCGGCGGAGGGGGAATGAATCCAGCGCAGGCGGCGGGCGTCGCGCCAGAGGCGGGGAGCGAGGCGCCAGGCGACGACGGCGTCGGCGTCGGCGAAGAGCGCGGCGTCGTGCGCCCACTCGGCATCGGTGGCGGGCGGGGCGTCGATGGGGCGGGCGTACTCGCGGAACTCGACCTGGGGAAACTCGCGCCGCAGGCGTTCGGTGGCGCGCGCGGGCCAGCGCCAGATGCCACCGGGGGCGGCGCTCTTCATCGCGATGACAATGACTGGCGCGGGCCCCAGCGCGGCTTCGCCGCGCGTCCCGCTTGTGCTCGCGCCGGGCCGGGACCCCAATGGCCCCAGCCCAGCGCTGCGCTTCGCTGGGGCCGCGCCTCTTCGATCCCCGGCAGCGGACGCCCGCTGGCGCTCCGGGCGCCTCCCAGTTGCGGCGTCAGGCACGCAGCGCGGCGGCGGCGTCTTCTTCCCAGGGCCGGGGCTGTTGACCCTGGTCGCGGCGCGTGATGCGGTCGTAGAGGTAGCGGTCGCGGACCGAGCCCAGGCTCTCGTTGTAGAGCGAGGGGATGCCGCAGGCGTAACGCACGGCTTCCTCGAAGTGCGCCAGCGCCGTCATTTGCTCGGGCAGCGCCGGGATCTCGGCATCGGCGGTCTTGAAGAACTTCTGGTAGCCGCGGTCGACCAAGCGGGCGAGCTCGCCGTTAACCACCAGGCCGGGCGGCGCGGCGATGGCGGCGGCGCGGTTGACTTCCTCGAGGATGGCGGCGCAGCCGTCCTTTTGCGCCAACACCCTACCCTCGCGCAGCGGGCGCACGGCGAAGCCCATGCCGGCCAGCGTCTGCTGGGCGGCGGCGAGCGTGGGCGGCGGGTTTTTGGCGCGCGACATGCGGCCATTATAGCCGAGCCTATAGAATCAAATCTTGTCCATGGCGCGGCCGCTCACCATTCCGGAACGGATCGGCAACACGCCGCTGATCG
>DAIDIF010000261.1 GCA_027451805.1 Acidobacteriota bacterium | reverse complement strand
CCGGAGGTTTTGGCGAAGACGCCTTTCACGTTGCTCACCATCATGTGGCGCACGCTGAATTGGACGTGGGTGTGGACGGGGTCAATCTTCCAGGTGGTAGCCATATCCCTTCCAGTTTAGCGCCGATGATCGCCGCTTGCGACGCGCTGCGCGAGCGGGGCGTAGAAGGGCGCATCGGGGCCGGGGCCCTGGGTGTAGAGAAGGGCCTATTCGGCGGCGGTCAGCTTGTAGGGGAGCACGTCGTAGAGCGGGGCGGCGGAGCGCAGCGGCGCGGCGGCGTTTTCGACGCTGGCGGCAAAGATGCGGATCGCGGGATTGTCGGGCAGGGTGACCGCGCGCGCGCCCGGCGGGAGGTTGATCTCGTAGCCGAAGATGTAGGCGTAGCTATAGGCGTCGTTGGCGCCGTCGGCTAAGTGGTGGTGGCTGGCGAACCAGGCGAGGGGCGCGCGCTTGATGTAGCCCGGGTTCAAGCCGGCGTACAACTGGTAATGGAAAACCCGCCCGTTGCGGCCGGTGAAGGCGTGATTGCTCCAGTCGCGATAATCCCACTGGCCGATGTAGCCGGTCCAGTTCTGGATCTCGAGCGGCACGGACCTGCCGCCGACGGTGAAGTCGGCCTGCTGGTCGCCGTTGGCGGCGGCGAGCAGGTAGAGGCGGGTGAAATGGCCGGCGGGGAGAGCGATGGTCTGGCCGTGCGCGGTCACGGCATTGGGGCCGTCGGGATTGGCGAGGTGGAAGAGCACGCCGGCATAATGCAGGGTGCGGGGCAGCATCTCGGCGGGATAGTTGTCGCCTTTGCCGTCGAAGCCGGCGGTGGAGGGGGTGTGGTCGGGGGTGGCGACGGCGGCGTCATAGTGCAGCGCCACCGACGCTTGCGCGGGCGCGGGATGGCGGAAGCCGAACGGGGCCAGGCGCACCGCCAGGGAACGCGGCTGATAGGGGGTGAAGGTGGCCACGATCTGGCCGTTCACGATGCGGGCGGGCGAGGGCGGCGTGACCGGCTGCTCCTGGCCGTTGACCTCGCGCACGGCCAGGGCGGCGGTGGCGAAGCCGATGTGGACGTTGCGTTCGGTCTGGCCGTCGAGCTCGACCATGCGCACGACGATCTCATTATCGGCTTCGGCCTTCTTCAAGGCGAGGACGCGGATACGGGGGTTGTCGAGGTGCAGCAGCGAGAGGCTGCGCCCCAGCGGGCCGGGGTGCTTGGGCGAGGCGAAGGCGACGAGCGGCTCATTGAGGCGGAAGCCCTGCCACTCGGTGTTGGACTGGCGCCAATCGCCGGCGTGGCCGGCGAGACCGAAGAGCAGGTTGTGGTGGCCCCAGTCCTGGGTGGCCTGGTCGCTGTAGTTGCGGTTGCGCAGGCCGGGGGTGTAGAGCAGGGTCAGGCGCAGGGTGTGGTTGTCGGGCTTGTCGCTGCCGGTGCGGACGTCGGTGAGCAGGGTGTCGCCGTAGGCTTCGCTGGAATCGGTGAGATCGACCCATTCATGCGAGGCGACTTCGAACTGGCGGGGGTTGTCGTCGGGGCGCTGGATGGTGCCGATGTCCCAGCTATAGGTCGCGACCGGGTCGGACGCGGTGAGCGGGAAGTCGGCCATCAGCGCCGAGGCGGGGGTCTTCCAGTCCACGCCGGCGCCGAAGACGACGCGGTTGCCGGCATCGCCGGCGGCGAGGCTGACGGTCTGGACGAAGTGCGAGCCCTGGGCGTCGCGCACGATCTGCAGCGTCACGCGCGCGGGGCCGTTCTCCTTGATGCTGACCTGGACAGGGCCGGCGACGTAGGCGCGGGGCGGGGCGGATTGATCGTCCCAGTCCATGTTCCAGGCGGGCCACACCGTGGGGCGCTCGGTCTGGAAGGAGAGGCGCATGGGGGCGCGCAGCAGCTGGCGGTGCAGGAGTTTGTCGTAGATCGAGGCCACGTCGCCGGCCGGATCGAGGGTAACGCGGTAGCGGGCGTTCTCGAGCGAGCTGGGGGTGGCGCGCAGGGTCGAAGGCATCGGCCGCGCGGCGGGGGCGACGCTGTAGACGGCGTAGCCGGTGGCGGGCACGGCGGCGATGAAGACGACCTCGCCGTCGGCGTCGAGCTGGGCGGGCACGGCGCGGCCGTCGGGGCCGGTGACGCGGACCGCGGCCGGGGTTTGGCCGGAGGGCCAGGCGATGCGCACGTCGACCGGATCCTGGCGGGCGATGTTGAGCGAGTTGAAGACCACGACGGGCACGCCGGCGACCGCGGTGTCCAGGTGGCGCGCGATCAGGTCGCTGGAGGCGGTGAGGACGGAGGCGAATTGGTTGGCGGCGATGGTGTCGTCGTTCCAGCTATAGGTATAGGCCGAGGCGTCGGCGGTGCCGGCCATGAGGTCGTGGAACTGGCCGCCGAGCAGCAGGCGCCAGGCGTGGGTGAGGCGGCGCTGCGGGTAGCGGCCGCCGAGCAGGGTGGCGCCGACCGAGGCTTCCTCGGCGGACTGGGCCAGGATCTCGTTCTCGCGGTTCCAGCGCTTGTGCTCGGCCTCCGACGTCAGCGAACCGGCGGAGTGGTTGATCAGCTCGAGATCGCCGGTGTAGCGGGGGAGGCGGGAGAGGTTGTCGTTCTTCATGTCCAGGAACATGGAGTCGTCGTCGGACCACTGGACATGAATCGGGCCGTCGCCCACGACCACGGGCGGCTGAGGCGGGCGCGGCGGCGGCGCGGGCTGGCCGAAGCGGCGGCGCACCCGCGGCCAGGGGAGCGAGATGGGCTGCTTGTCCATGATCGCTTCCATGATCTTGACCGACTCCTCGTCGGGCGAGCCGCCGATGTCGCCGGTGCCGACGTAGTGATAGTCGGTGTAGATGCCGGTAAGTTTGCCGTCAATGGTCACCGGATCGAGGCCATGGCCGTAGGGGACGAGGCGGGTGAGCGGATCCTTGCTCAGATCGCTGTGCACGCCGCCGTCGTAGGAGCCGGGGTTGACGGCGGCGATGATGCTGTGGCCGTCGGGACCGGTCCAGATGCCGACGTTGAAGGGGATGCCCTCGGGGGTGCCTTCGGGCGAGGCGGGGCCGCCGACGCGGGCGGCGGGCTGCCAGCCGGCGTTGAGCTTTTGCGTGGAGAAGCCGATCAGGCCAGCGTGGCTGAGGATGCTGGGCAGGCTGGCGGGGAAGCCGAAGCAGTCGGGCAGCATGTAATCCACCGCGGCCTGGCCGAAGTGCTTGCGGAAAAACTCGTTGCCGTAGAGCACTTGGCGGATGATGCTCTCGGCGTTGGGGCTGTTGACGTCGTTCTCCTCCACCGAGGCGCCGCCGGGAAACCAGCGGCCTTCGGCGACGTACTTCTTCAGCTCGGCCCAGCGATGGGGATAGTACTCCTTGAACATGCCGTAGCGGTTGGAGCCGGTGAAGTTGAAGATGTAGTGCGGGTACTTCTGGAACAGGGCGAAGTTGGCGTCGAGGGTGTGCTTGAGGTACTGGTCAATGACCAAGGGATAGTCCCAGCGCCACTCGGTGTCGAGATGGGCGTAGCCGACGACGAACAGGGTCGGGGTGGTGGCGAGGTTGGGGGCATCGGCGGGCGCCTGCTTGGCGATCTGCGCCAGAACGACCGGCGGCGGGCCGGCGGGCGGCGGATCGGCAGGCTTGTGAGACTGGGCGGCGAGCCCGATGGACAAAGACACGACCCACACGGCGGCGAGACAGGTGCGCATAGTGACAGTTCCCTTCCCCGGCGCCAGCATACAGGAATCGCTGCTCCGGATAAAGGCGGTGGCTCGGCCACTCAGAGATGCCAGCCGCCGTCGAGGAACAGGACTTCGCCGGTGATGAAGGTGTTGCCGGCGAGCAGGAAGAGGATGGTCTCGGCGGCTTCCTCGGGTTTGCCCAGGCGGCCCATGGGGGTGCGGCGGATGATCTCCGCTTGCAGCGGGCGAAAGGGGGCGCCGCGGCCGGCGAGCTGCTCGGTGGCAAACAGGCCGGGCATGAGGGCGTTGACGCGAACCGCGGGCGCGAGGCGGCGGGCGAGGTAGCGGGTGAGGGTGGGAATCGCGCCCTTGCTGAGGACGAAGTAGGCCGAGCTGCCGTCGCCGCGTTCGGTGCTGCCGCTGCCGACGTTGACCACGGCCTCGAGGCCGTGGGGGGCGGCGGCGAGGGCGAGTTGCAGCGGCGCGCGCAGGTTGACCGCGATGGCGGCGTCAAACAGCGCCGGGTCGAAACCGGCCTCGGCGTCGGCGCGTTGGAAGCTGGCCGCGGCGGCGTCGGGGGCATCGCGCAGCGCGTTGGCGGGGGTGAGGGCGGCGTTATTGACCAAGAAGTCGATGCGGCCGAAGCGCGCGACGACGGCGGCGACCAGCGCCGCGGCGGCCTCGGGGCGGCTCAAATCGGCGGCAAAGTCGCCGCCTGCGCGCTGGTGCGCGGCCACCTGGGCGCCGGCCTGGGAGAGCGCATCGGCCGTGGCCCGGCCCAAGCCGCGAGCCGCGCCTGTGACCAACGTCACCTTGCCGCTTAAGTCCATCGCTTGATTCTAGGGCGAGTATGCCCGGGGCGTTCCGGCTCACGGTACCATGAAGGTGGCATGGACAAAACTGTCGCCAGCGCCGCCGCGGCCGTGGCGGATATCCCGGACGGCGCCACGCTCATGATCGGCGGCTTCGGGCTTTGCGGCAACCCGGAAAACCTGCTCGCCGCGCTGCACCGCCTAGGCCGGCGCGACCTGACCATCATCAGCAACAACGCCGGCACCGATGCCGAGGGCATCGGCGTGATGCTGGCGGCGGGGCAGATCAAGAAGATGATCTCCTCCTACGTGGGCGAGAACTCGATCTTCGAGGCACGGGCACGCTCGGGCGAGCTGGACACCGAGCTGCTGCCGCAGGGCACGCTGGCGGAGCGCATCCGCGCCGGCGGGGCGGGGATTCCGGCGTTCTTCACGCCGGCGGGCGTGGGCACGGTGGTGGCCGAGGGCAAGGAGACGCGCGAGTTCGACGGCCGGACCTACCTGATGGAGCGCTGGCTCAAGGCCGACTTCGCCCTGATCAAGGGCTTTCGCGGCGACCGCTGGGGCAACCTGACCTACCGCAAGACGGCGCGCAACTTCAATCCGGTGATGGCGGCGGCGGCGCGGGTGACGATCGCCGAGGTGGAGGAGCTGCTGCCGCCGGGGGGCCTCGATCCGGAAGCCATCATTACGCCGGCGGTGTACGTGCACCGCATCGTGCTGGGCGGCGGCTACCGCAAGCCGATCGAGCGGCGCACGGTGCGCAAGGGCTGAGCCATGACGGAACAGGAAAAGCGCATCCGCATCGCCCGCCGCATCGCGCTCGAGCTGCGCGACGGGCACTTCGTCAACCTGGGCATCGGGCTGCCGACGCTGGTGGCCAACTTCGTGCCCGCCGGCATGGAGGTGGTGCTGCAATCGGAGATCGGGATGCTGGGCGTGGGGCCGTACCCGCTCGAGGGCGAGGAGGACGCCGACCTGATCAACGCGGGCAAGGAGACGGTGAGCGAGCTGCCGGGCACGTCGTATTTTTCGAGCGCGGAATCGTTCGCGATGATCCGCGGCGGGCACATCGAGATGTCGGTGATCGGCGGCATGGAAGTGGCGGAGAACGGCGATTTGGCCAACTGGATCATCCCCGGCAAGATGATCAAGGGCATGGGCGGGGCGATGGACCTGGTGGCGACGGCGCGCCAGCTTTATATCGCGATGGAGCACACCACGCGCGACGGCAAGCCGAAGATTCTGCACCGCTGCCGGCTGCCGCTGACGGGCGTGGGCGTGGTGGACTTCATCGTGACCGAGATGGGCTTTTTCCGGGTGACGCCGCAGGGCATCGTGATGGAAGAGATCGCGCGCGAGGTCACGCCGGAGCAGGTGCAGGCGGCGACGGAAGCCAAGCTGATCGTTGCGCCACAACTGCGCCCGATGCCGGGGACGTAGACCGGCTCAGTGCAGAATGCGGACCTGGAGGTTGGCGCCCGGCTTGAGCTGGATGTCGCCGGGGGTCAGCGCCATCACCAATCCGCCCAGGTCCTTGCCGGCGCCGTTGTAGGTTTCCATCACGGCAAAGGCGACCGGCTTGCCGGCGGTGTGATCGAAGTTGGCGTAGGGGGCTGGCTTCTTTTTGGCGACCCCGACGCGGGGAAAGGGGGTGAAGATTTCAGACCTGCCGCCGACCTCCGGGGACATCTGAATACTCGGGACCGGCTTGTGGGTCTTGACCTTTTGGGCCGGGTAAATGCGGACGATGGCGGCGCGTAAGCCGGACGCCAGCAGCGCGCCGCTGTTGGCCAGCGCCCAGGTGAAGAGCACGCCGAAGCTAGCCATCTTGCCCTTGGCGGCCAGCGAATCCTCGGTGACGCTGCCCAACAGATAGCTGTTCTTGGGCAGCACGAGCTTGCCATCCAGCTTGACCGGGCGCTCGACTGTGGCCCGCACCGGGTCGCCGATCCTGGCGGTTTTGCTGGCCAAGCCGGTATCGAGCTGGACCTCGATGGTGGTGCCGGGCGCGAGGCTGCGAGCGGGGGCCTGCGCACCCCAGGGGGCGACGAGCAGCGTCAGCACGGATGCGACAATTCGCGCCACGGGCATGGTCAGATCCCATTCCACCTTGGGCCGGTCAACCCGAGCCCAAGCCGAAGGTTGCGGGCGATTTAGTGCAGGATGCGGACCTGCAACCTGGTGCCGGAATCAATGTGGAAGTCGCCGCCAGCGACCCCAACCACCTCGCCGCCCAGATCGGTACCGACGCCGTTATAGCTCTCCAGCACGCTGTACTCGACCGGCTTGCCGCTGGTCTTGTCATAGCCGCCGTACTTGCCGCTACCGCCGACCATGGGCGGCGGGGTGCCGTTGCCGCCCATCTCCCGCGGCAGGGTGAGCATGCCGTAGGTATTGTCGCTGTCGGGGTATATATGCACGATGGCGGCGCGCAGATGCGGCACCAGGACCGCGCCCTTTTTGGTCTGCGCGGAGGTGAACAGCACGCCGAAGCTGGCCAACTTGCCTTTGGCCGCGGGCGTGTCCTCGGTGACAGCGCCGACCAGATAGCAGTTTTTGGGTAAGAGCACCGCGCCGTGCTGCTTGATCTCCTGCTGCACTTTCACCCGCACGGGCTGGCCGAGCTTGGACTTCTTACTGTCCAGTTTCTTCTCGAGTTCGACCTTGATGGTGGTACCGGGCGCGAGCGTGGCGGCCGGGGCCTGCGCCCAGACGGCGGCGGCCAGAAACAGGACGGCGCCGACATATCGGGCCATAGCCAGACCTCCTGGGCTAACTTGTACGCCCGGCGCCTAACCTATGTCAAGCACGCCATTGCGGCAGGCGTTCGGGCGTGGCCTGGCGCAACGCGGCGCGCACGCCGTCGGCGTCCAGGTCGGTGGCATAGACGGGCGAGCCGGGTTGTTGCCGCCAGGACTCGTCCAGGCTGCCGGCATCGACCGGCTCAAACCCGAGCTCATCCACCAACTTCATCACGACCGCCTTGGCGTGGGCGTCGTCGCCCGCCACCGGCAGGGCAATGCGGCCGCCGACGCCAGCGGGGCGGCCGCGCTCGAGCAGATGCTGGGCGTAGATGTTGTTGAAGGCTTTGACTACGGGATGGCGCAACTGCTGCTCCACCCAACGGCTTTCCGGCATGCCGTCTTCGATGGCGACAAGGCGGCCGTCGCGCTGGGGATAGTAATTGTTGGTGTCGATCACGACGCTGGCCTCGGCGCCGGCCAGCAAATCGTGCGGCAGTTGGGGCAGCTTGCCCATGGGGATGGTCACCACCACGACGTCCTGGCCGCGGGCGGCGTCGGGGGCGGTGGCCGGCGTCGCGCCGGTTTCCGCCGCCAACGCCGCCAGCGAAGCGGGGCCGCGCGAGTTCGCCACCGTCACTTGATGGCCGAGGCGGGCGAGCCGCCGAGTCAGATTTCCGCCGATGTTGCCGGCGCCGATGATACCAATCTTCATTGCCTCACCTCCTGCTCCCAATCCGGAGCGACGTGGACGGCGCGGCCGCCGGCCACGGTCAGCAGCGCGCGCGCGTTGGGGAGATCTTCCGGCGCGAGCGTGCGCAGATCGTGCGACCAGACGGCAAAGTCGGCCAGCTGGCCGGGCGTGAGCGAGCCTTTGTCCCGCTCCGTACCTTCGGCCAGCGCTCCCCCACTAGTGTAGGCGCGCAGCGCGGCGGCGAGTGAGATGCG
>DAIDIF010000260.1 GCA_027451805.1 Acidobacteriota bacterium | reverse complement strand
ACCTGGGCGCGCGCGTGCACTTTTTTTCGTCTTCACTGACTCTGGCACTGCTGATGCGCGGCGGGCATCAGGGGCGCCTGCGTGGCCCCCACACCCCCTTCGGCACAGGGCAACACGCCCAGGAGCGTCGTGAGCAGCGCGCAGGGCTGATCGGTACACACGAGCGCGCGCCCGCGCGCTGCCTGCGCCACAATGTACAGGCCGCTGGCCCAGCGTGTACCGAGCCGCAGCAGGTCGGGGCCGTTCAGGACAAAGACGGTGTCCGGTGTGGTGCGGTGCGCACCGCTGGCGCGCGCCCGCAGCAGCCAGTCACCCACCGTCTCGAGCTGCACCAAGTGCGGCGGCAGTGGTTGTTGTTGTTGTTCGCGGCGGACCAGGCGCTCCTCCAGCCACCGGCTGAGCACCGCGCCGTCCAGCGGCGTGGGACCGCACGCGCCGAGGCCGCCCGCGGCGAAGGCCGCCCACCAGCGCCGGCAAAACTCGGCCGTGAGCGGATCGGCCGGCGCGCCGGCCGGCGCCGGCGCGCGCAGCGCGCAGATAAAGTGCGTCCCGTGGCGTGCGCTCGCCGACCGCACAAAGCCGAGCAGGTAGGCGGTGGCCTCCGAGGCAAACAGTGGGTCAAACTCAATGATGAGGCGCGGTGCGCGCGGGCTCGGCTGGTCGGGCTCGTCTGCGCTGCGCTGGTAGAGCGGCGCGCCGCTCTCGGCCGCGCCGTACATCTCGCGCAGCTGTTCGGCCAGGTAGTGCAGCGTGTACAGGTGCGCGTTGCGCACGATGAACGCCGCCCGCGAGCCCCGCGTGTTGCGGATCACCCGCTGCGCAAAGGCGCTGCCGCTGAAGAGACAGGTCTCCTGCAGCGTGTCGAGCTCGTCGGCCGCCGCGGAGCCGGGGTTGAGCGCCAGCGTCGCGTTGCTGTCCTCCACCGCCCGCAGCAGCTCGTCCACGCCGCTGTAGATGGGCACGGCGGCGCCGGTCCGCGGCGGCGGCGCGGGTGCCGCGACCAACGTGCCCAGCACAAAGTTAAGTCGCTCGATGTCCGTGCTGCGCTGGCGCAGCACGTACGCGCCGTCGGCACAGGGCACGAGAAAGTCGAGCCAAACGAGCCGCGCGCTCAGCTCCGGGTCGACGCGCAGCGGCGCGCCCCAGGCGTGGGCGCGCGCCAGGTCGCGCGCGTGCGCAAGCAGCTTCTCGTCGATTGCGGCGGCGTCAAGCACGTGACGCGCGTGCGCGCGCACGCCCTCGAGCGTCACAAGCGTGCCGTCTACCAACAGGGCCAGGAGCGCGGCGTGGTCGGCGCCCGTGAGCGCCTGGTGCAGCTGGCGCAGCGCAGCGCAGCGCGCCGAGAGTTGTTCAGGCTCGGGCCGCAGCGTGCCGTAGTGCGGGTCGCGCTCGATCAGCGCGCGCACGGCGAGCGCGCTCACCCGGCAGATGAGCTCCATCGCGGCCGTGGCGTTGTTCGCGCCGCCGTCGCCGCCGGGTGCTACGTAGGCGAACGCGTCCAGGAAGAAGTGCAGCAGCAGGCGGCGCGCGGCGACCTCGATCTTCTGGCGTGCCCAGTCGGGCCGCGCGGGGAAGCCGCGCTCCAGCGCTCGGCTCAGCGCGTGCAGGTCGACCGGCCCGTCTGCGGGCGCCGCCTCGCTGACGAGGCGGCGCGCCATCGCGCCGATCGCCTCATCGTGGGTCGCGAGCGGCCACCGGGCCAGCTCGGCCAGCAGCGCCGCCCGGTCACAGCTGCCCTGCGGCGCGAGCGCCACGAGCGGCGAGTAGAGCGCGGAGCCGATCGTCGGCGCGAGCGCCGGCCGCGCCATCAGGGGCGATCGGGGCGTTCGCCCGGCGATCTCTGCCAGGGTGTTGGCACAGAGCGCTGCGGAAGCGGCCGCGGCGCGCCGCGCGGCAAGGGCGGACATGCGGAGGCGTGGAGAGGCGGGGGCGGGGGCGGGCGCGGCGAAAGTGCAAGCGCCGGCGGGCGAAACTTCGCCAAACCCGAGCCGATAACCCAAATTAGGAATCGGCGATAGCCAAAAAAGGCGTTCGTCGGCAAGTACGGAGCGGTGCGATTTGTTTCATTCACATCGGGTGACTCGCGGACGTGCGCTTTTTTTTCACTTTGCGGCCGCCTGGGGCTCGCTCGCGAGGCGCTTCGCGGGCGGCATCGGCGGCGCCGCGCCTGCGCGCTTGGGGCTCTGCGCCTCGGCCCGTGGCTCTGCGCGCTCCTTGCACGCCTCGCAGAGTTCCCCGCCGCGGGCAGGAAAGAGCTTGCTCGTGGCGCACTCTCCGCAGATCAGCTCGGCGCAATAGGCGCACTCTCGCGTCTTGGGCGGGGCCTCGTCCGGCGATGCCCACGAGCGGCGGCAGTGACGACAGTGGCGCGCCTCGCCCTCAAGCGTATCAAAGAGCGTCGGCATGACGAAGCCGTGCTTGGCGCGCGCACAGCGGATGCAGCGGTCCTCATCGTTGTAGGGCTCGCAAGGCCAGTTGCGAGGCAGACAATCGTCGCACCAGTAATCGCCACAAACGTCGCACTCCCTGCCAACCTTGCTGGGGTCGCCTGTAGGGCCATCTCTGCATTGGCCGCACGATGAGCGCAGGTCCTCGGAGCTGCTGCTGCTGCTGCTGCTGCTGCTGCTGCTCGAGGCCTCGCTTGATTCGTCGCCGCGGCCGATCTCGACACCGGCGCTCATGGCCGTGCGCGCGAGGAAAATGGGGGACGCCGTCGGCAGGCACCGGGGGGGGAAGAAAAAATGACGCTCGCCGCCCGGCGCGGCGATTTTTTCCCCGCGGCGCGCTGGCGCGCCAGATTTGCGCTGCTCCCCGCCCGCCCCGCCGCGCCTCCCGCGTGCCTCGCGGCGATGGCGAACGCAACGCTCACGCTGCCGGAGATCCAGTTCCGCAACCAATTTCTGGGCCTGGTGGCCGACAAGATCGTCGAGCTGGGTCTGCGCGACGCCGCGCGCGACGGGGTGGTGCACCTGGACGCGGTGATGGCGCTGGCACGCGCCGCCCCGGGCGGCGCGGAGCTGTCGGCCGACGCGCTGCGCGCGA
>DAIDIF010000259.1 GCA_027451805.1 Acidobacteriota bacterium | reverse complement strand
GCCACGCCCTTCGGCTAGCGTTCGCCGAGGGCGGCCTTCAGGCGGGCCAGCCCAGCGCGGCTGACCGGCAGGCGTTCCCCGCTGCGCAGCGTGAGGGCGCCGGGCTCGATCCGGGCGATGGCGTCGAGCCGCACTAGGAAGCGGCGGTGGATGCGCACGAACTGGGCGGCGTCGAGCGCGGCCTCGAGGGCGGCGAGCGTTTGCTGCTTGAGATGGCGGGCGCCGGCGGCGGCGAGGGAGACGTAGTCGTCCTGGGCCTCGGCGTAGTCGAGCTGAGCGACGGGAATGACGGTGACACGGGCGCGGTCGCGGACAGCGATGCGCTGCAGGGGGCCGGGACGAGCGGCGGCGGCAAGCGCGGCGGCTTCGGGCTGACGGGCGGCGGCCGGAACGTCGCCGGGCATGCGGCGGCGGGCGCGGTGCAGCGCCTGGCGCAGGCGCTCGCGGCCGACGGGCTTGAGCAGATAATCGACAGCGGCGACCTCAAAGGCGCGCAGGGCGTATTGGTCGTAGGCGGTGACGAAGACGACGCGCACTTCCGCGCCGTCGCCGGCGCGCACGAGTTCCAGCACCTCGAAGCCGTCGAGCTTGGGCATTTGAACATCGAGCAGCAGCAGATCGGGACGCAATTCGTGCACGGCCTTGACCGCCGCGATGCCGTCGGCGCACTCGGCGACCACCTCGACGCCGGATTCGGGGGCCAGCAACTCGCGCAGGAGCTGGCGGGCCAGCGGCTCGTCGTCCACGATGGCGACGCGCAGGCTCACGCGCCGGGCTCCCGGGCGGCGGCCAGCGGCGGCGGCGGAATGCGCAGACGCACGCGAAACTCGGCCCGATTCGCCGTCACTTCGAGGGCGGCCTCCTCGCCATAGATGGCGCGCAAGCGGCGGCCGACGTTGCTCAGGCCAACGCCGGCGCCGGGGCGGCGCTCCTCCGGATCGTACGGGTTGGCGACGTCGATGCGCAAGTCACGCTCGCCGAGGGCGGCGGCGATGCGGATGCAGCCGCCGTCGAGGCGGCTGCCGATGCCGTGAACGACGGCGTTCTCGACCAAGGGCTGCAGCAGCAGCTTGGGCAACGTGGCGGCCATGGCCGCAGGTTCGATGCTTTCGTCGACCATCAGGCGCGGGCCGAAGCGGACCCGCTCGATGGAGAGATAGGCGCGCGTGAGCTCGAGTTCATCGCCGAGCGTCACCAGGCCCGATTCGCCGAGTTGCGCGAGCGAGGCGCGCAAGAACTCGCCCAGGCGGGCGCACATGGTGCGCGCGCCTTCCGGATCGGAGGCGACCAGGGCGGCGATGGAGTTGAGACTGTTGTAGAGAAAGTGGGGGTTGATCTGGGCCTGGAGGGCGCGCAAGTCGGCTTCCCGCGCCAGGAGGCGGGCTTCGCCGGCGCGGCGCTCGGACGCGCCGGCGCGCTCGATCGCCAGCGCCAGGTAGAAGCCGGCGGCGGTGAGCAGGTAGAACAGGGCGCCGGCGGCGCCGACCAGCGGCGCCAGCGCGGGCGACGCGGGCCAGCCCCAACTGGCGACCAGCAGGCGCGCGAGCGCGGCCCAGAGGCCGCCGGCGACGGCGGCGGCGGCGAACTGGGAGACCAGGGCGTGGCTCCAATGCGGCCGCAGCGGCACGACGCGGCAGAAGGAGCGCACGCCGGGGCCGGCGGAGGCGAACACCAGCGCCAGCGCGGCAGCCAGCGCCGCGGCCCGGAGCGGCCGGTAGCCGGCGCCCGCGGCCAGCAGCAACGCCAGCAGGCCGGCGGCGGGCACCCAGGCGGCGAGATACGCGCCGATCCGCGCCGCCGATGCCGTATCGTGCCGCGCGTAGCCAGAGGAGGGCTGCGGCATCAGTTCTTGATCGCGACACCGCCAAAGAGCGACACACCCTGAATGATCAGGCGTTTGGCGCCAGGCAGGGGCGGGTCCTGGTGGGTTTCGTCGGAGTAGCCGCCGAGCAGGCCCTGCGCCTGATTATCGATGATCCAGGCGGTGGGGACGAGGATCTCGCCGCCACCGAAGATCGAGGTGATGTCGAGCACGGCGGCATCGCCGGCGATCTGGGCACGGCGCAGATCGAGCTGAAAGCCGCCCAGGAGCGCGGTGATGCGGCCGCCAACAAAAGCCTGGGCGGTGACCTTGCGCTGGAAGCCGCCGAGAAAGGCGACGGCGTCGATTTTGGCGGAGGCATCGGGTGGCGCGCCGCCGGCGGGACTGGAGGCGTCGCCGGGCGCGGCGGCATCGGGCCCCGACCAGCGCCCGCGGTCGTAGCGGCGGGCCTGCCAGCGTTCATAGCGCCAGCGCCGGCTCTCCCAGCCGCCGGTGAGCATGGCGATGCCGACCAGGATCAGGATCACAGGCCAGAGCTTCGCGGCGTGATAGTGCCACCAGCCCAGAGGCGCGCCGATCAGCGCCACGCCGAGGACCACGAAGATGGCGCCCATGCCCGAGCGCCCGCGGCCGAGCATGCCGACTCCGAGATAGATGAAGATGAACGGCCAGAAGAACTCCCAGGCGCGGTGCGCCGGGATGATGTGGTACTCGGACAGCAGAAAGATCACGCCGAGCGTGATCAGCAGCAGTGGGGCCAGCAGGCCGCGACCGCATGTGCGGGAATAGCGGCGCCATTGGACCTGCTCGGGCGCGCTGTCCGGCGGATTGTTTACGGTGCCCATGCCCTTCCCTCCGCGGCCAGATTGGCAGAGGCGCGGGCGGAACGAACCCAGGAATCGGCCAAGCGACGGCGGGCGCCGGTGAGCGGCGCCGGCAGGTGGCCGGGCGCCTTCGGATCAACGCTCAAGTTCCTTGCGGTTCCATTTGCCCAGGTTGGCGGCGGCGGCATAGGTCGAATCCACAAAGGCGCGGAGGGCGGCGTCAGGATCGGGGGCGAGACGGACGTCGTCGTACTTGAGCAGGTATTCGTTGAACTGCGTGCTGTAGAAGGCCGGAGGAGGGCTGATGGCGGCCTGTTTGAAGCCGTTGGGCTCGGGCGCGGCGTAGGCGTAAAAGGCGGGCTCGGGGAAGTCGCCGTTGCCGGGCCAAAAGCCGGCGCTGGAGACCTCGTGCGAATAGGCCTCCCGCGTCACCGCGTCGGCGCCGGGGCGCTCGGGGGCGCGGCGGCCGGAGAAACGCGTGACCGCCAAATCCATGCTGCCCCAGAACAGATGCACGGGGCTGCACTTGCCGATAAAACCGGTGCGGAATTCGGCGAAGACGCGCTGGGTTTGGATGAGGATGCGCCACCAGCGGCGGATGGCGTCGAGGTCGCAGCTGGCGTGCTCGACATCCTGGTCGAAGCGCACCGGGTTGGGGATCTCGACCGGCATGGGCCAGATTTTCACCGCGATGCCGAGCGCCGCGAGGGCGGCGAGAAACTCGCGCTCGAACTCCTGCACGGTGCAGGGGCGGAGGGCGAGGGCGGTTTCGGTGCCGAAGCTGGTGGCGATGCGGACCTGGCCGGCGAGGAAGTCGAAGACGATCTCGAAGTCGCCCTGGCCACCAGGCAGCGGAATGGCGGAGCTGGTGAGGCCGCGGGCATTGACGTAGAACGTCGCCTGCCAGAAGTGGTTGATGTGCGGGCTCAGCGCCAAGCGGACTTTGCCGGCGATCTGGAGCCAGCGGTGGAGGGTGGCGCAGGTGGGCGCCCAGGAGGGGTACGAAAGTTCGGGCCAGGGGGAGGCTGCCATGGGTACGAGTATAGCGGCGGCCGCCGACGGGTGACTCGGCCACCTTTTGCCAAAGCCGCCGTGGGAGTGACCTAAACGGAACAGTTAGCACAGACGGAGAGCGCTAGCCTACGCCTAATGACCCTTCCGCTCGAATCTCTGAGCCACGGAGAATTCCATGACCCTAAGTCTGCGTACTGACCGTTCTGCGCGATGCGCCCTCGCCACCGCCGTATTGTTGGCCCTGGAAATGGCCGCCTGCGGCGGCTCGAGCTTCAGTGCGCCGCCACCGGCGGTGAGCGTGATCCTGGCCCCCAGCGCCAGCCGGACGCTGGACGCTGGGCAAGCACTGGCTTTGACCGCAAGCGTGGCGAATGACGGCGCGGGGAAGGGGGTGAGTTGGAGCATGACCGGGGGCGGGGCGCTCTCGCAAGAGACAACGACAGCGGCGACGTACACAGCGCCGGCCAACGTGACGGCGGCCACCGCCGCCATGATCACCTCCACGTCGGTGGCCAGCGCCACGGCCTTGGAGAGCCTGGCGGTGACGGTGAACCCCGATCCGACAGTGGCCACGGCCTCGCTGCCGGCGGCGACGGTGAACACCGCCTATAGCGCGACCCTGCGGGCCACCGGCGGCACCGGCGCGCTCACCTGGAGCGTGAGCGCGGGCGCGCTGCCGGGCTGGGCCCGCCTCAATGCCTCCAGCGGCGTGGTCAGCGGCACGCCGCCGGCGGCCGGAAGCGCAAGCTTCACCGTGCAAGCGCAGGATTCGACATCCGCGACGGCGA
>DAIDIF010000258.1 GCA_027451805.1 Acidobacteriota bacterium | reverse complement strand
CGCCGTCAAGGGGGCGCGCCCCATCCGGCTGTCGCGCCTGTTCGCCATCCCCGCCGGCGGCATCCCGTTCACCTTCGCCCACTTCGGCATCGCCCTGGTGGCGGTGCTGTTCGCCTACGAGGGCTGGCACATCGTCTCCTTTGTCGCCGGCGAGATGAAGCGCCCGCAGACCGACCTGCCGCGCGGCCTCTACTACGGCACCGCCTTCGTCGCGCTGGTCTACCTCGCCGCCAACCTCGGCTACTACCACCTGCTCACGCTGGCGCAAATCCGCGGCACCAGCGCGCTGGCCGCCTACGCCGTGGGTGTCGTCCTCGGGCCGGCGGCGCGCATCGCCATCTCGGCGCTGGTGCTCATCTCCATCCTGGGCTCGCTCAACGGGCTCATCCTCACCGGCCCGCGCGTCTACCTGGCGATGGCGCAGGAACGCGCCTTCCCCGCGCTCTTCGGCCGGATCGACGCGCGCTACCGCACGCCGATGTTCGCGCTCGTCGTGCAGGGCGCCTGGTCCGCCGTGCTTGCCGTCTCCGGCACGTACCAGCAGCTGTTCACCGACGTCATCTTCACCGCCTGGACGTTTTACGCCCTCGCCGTCGCCGGCGTCATCGTGCTGCGCCGCCGCTGCCCGGAACAGGAACGCAGCTTCCGCGTCCCCGGCTATCCCTGGCTGTCGCTTCTGTTCTGTGCCGCAGCCGCCGGGGTTGTCCTCAGCACCATCCTGGAGCGCCCGCTGGGCGCGCTCGCCGGCGCCGCGCTGGTCCTCAGCGGCGTCCCGGTCTACTGGTACCTGACGCGCCGGCCGCGCCGCGCCTCAGGCTGAGCCGCGCGCCGCCAGGCCGCGGGGGGCGCGCCGGTCATGCGGCGCATCCAGCGCGTCATGTGCGCCTGGTCGGCGAAGCCGGTCTCCGCCGCAATCGCGCATAACGGCTCCGCGCCGCGCGTCACCCGCAGCCACGCCGCGCGCGTGCGCTGCTCCGCCCGGAACGCCGACGGCGTGACCCCGTAGGCCGCCGCGAACCCGCGCGACACGGTCTCCGCCGCCAGCCCGTGTGTTTCCGCCCAGGCGCCGATGGCGGTGTCGGCATCCTCCGCCAGCGCCGCCGCCAGCAGGTCGGGCCAATCATCGCGCCGGCCCGGCGAGGCGGCGCGGCGCTCGCGCAGCGCCGCGCGCAGCCGCCAGCCCGCTTCCTCCACGTCCCGTTCCGCCGCCCGCGCCAGCGCGTCCACATCCTCCAGCCGGAACAGCCCGCGCTCCACCGGCGCCCCCTCCGGCCAATACAGCCGGATCAGCGTCACCCCCGCGCTGACTTGTTCGTTCCGGTGGCAATCCAGCGCCGGATGCACGAGCACGTCGCCCGCCGTCGCCCGGATGCGCCCGGCGTAGCCCGACTCCTCGAACGTCCCTGCCAGCACCACCAACGCGTAGGCCCGCACATGCCGGTGCCGCGGCAGGCTGAAGCTGCACCCCAGCGTCTCGATCCCCGGACGGATCGTGCGAAACTCCGCACCCGGCATATTCCCCCGATTGTACGCGCCGGCGCACGCGGACGCCGCTCGCGCCCGGCGCGCAATCTGCGTGCGGTCAATGGCTTACCCCAGTCGCTAGCGAGGAGGCGCGGCCTCCGCGAGGCGCAGCCGCGCTGGGGCCTGCGCCCGTCATAGAGTGGACCTGCGCCTCACAATGGTCCCAGCCCGCTATAGGAAGTGAGCTCGGAGGGCCGGCGCGTCGGGGGCGACGGAACAGACGCCATGGATAGCCCCGGACCCGTTCGGGCAGAACGGGTCCGGGATTCACAGACCGCAAGTCCTTGAGTTGAGGGCAGCCCAAGGCTGTGGAGAGCAGGTCTGTGGACTGATTACTCCCGATTCCAGCAGATGAAATATACAAAATTGTCACAATCCCGAATTTATTTTGCGCCCGTCTCCACCCGGGCAACGATTCGCTCCCACGCCACGTGCGCGCGCACGTGCTCCGTCCACCGCTCCAGCCGCATGTCCAAATCGGCAACTCCATCCCATGGGGAGGCAGTTGTCTCGCGCCCCGACCACTCAAGCCACTGAGCGATCAGCGTTTCCGGCACCCCGCCGTGCATCACAGTGCCCGCGATGCGGGCCTGCCGGCAGCCCTCGGCGCTGCCATCCGCCAAGGCGTGCAGGGCTTCGCCGCCGCGCCGATGTATGCGGCCGTGATGGATACAATAGCCAAAGCCGGACCCGCCCAACCGCTCTGTCCGCTTCGCCGCCGCAAATTCCGTCCACACCGGCAGCAGCCCCAGGCCTTGCGTCCGCGCCCGCGCGCTCTCCACTCCCTCCCGATCGACAATCTCCTCTCCCAACATCTGATAGCCGCCGCAGATGCCCAGCACCGGCACCCCCCGCGCCGCCGCGGTTTGTATCACTGCGTCCAGCTTTCGCTCCCGCAGCGCCTCCAGGTCGGCCACCGTGCTCTTCGTACCCGGCAGGATCAGCACCTCGGCCGCCGCCAGCTCCGCCGCGTCCCAGGAATAAAACACCTCCACCCCCGGCATGCGCGCCAGCGTGTCGAAGTCGGTGAAGTTGGCGATGTGCGGCAGCCGCACCACGCCCACCTGCATCGCGTTCGCCTCCCGCCGCCGCCGTGCCGCCGGCAGCCCCAGGCTGTCTTCCTCCGGCAGCTCCGGGTCGCGCCACGGGATCACCCCCAACGTGGGCACGCCCGTGCGCCGCTCCAGTTCCTCCAACCCGGGCGCCAGGCTGGCCGCGCCGCCGTGCAGCTTGTTGATGATGAACCCGGCAATCCGCTGCGGGTGCGGCGACAGCATCCAGGTGCCCAGCAGCGCCGCGAACACGCCGCCGCGCGAGATGTCGCCCACCAGCAGAATCGGCGCGTCGGCCGCCTCCGCCGCCCAGCGGTTGGCCAGGTCGCGTTCGTGCAGGTTGATCTCTGCCGGGCTGCCCGCGCCCTCGAGAATCACCAGATCATAGGCGGCGCGCAGCCGCGCCAGGGCCTCGCCCGCAGTCGCCACCACGGCCGGGGCGAAGGCGCCGGCGCCATCCGCCGGCAGCCGCCCCGCGACGCGGCCGCGTACGATGAGCTGGCAGCCGCTGGGCTCGGGCTTGAGCAGCACCGGGTTCATGTCGAGCGTGGGCTCGACGCCGCAGGCTCTCGCCTGCAGCGCCTGCGCCCAGCCAATCTCGCCCGGCGCCTCTCCCTCCTGCGCGCCCGCCGCCACCACCGCATTCAGGCTCAGGTTTTGCGCCTTGAAGGGCGCCACCCGCCAGCCTGCCCGCCAAAACAGCCGCCCCAGCGCCGCCGCGATCACGGTCTTGCCGGCGTGGCTCGCCGTGCCCTGGATCATCAGCGTGCGCGCCGGCATGCGAACCTCAGCGTCCTCCGGGCAAGGGAGGGTTGAACGTCCAGTGCAGGCCGATCCGCGCCGTGATCCCCGGCGCCGGATAGCCGATCACTTCCTGGTAGCTCCGGTTCAACGCGTTGTCCACCACCGCCTCCAGCTCCCAGCGCGGCGACAGCCGCCACGACCCGCTCAGGTTCAGCACGCCGTAGGCCGGGTCCAGGTTCTTGTTCGGCAGCAGCAGCGTGTTGCCGAAGGCGGCGTCGGTCAGGAAGGTGCTGTCGTTGCGCCGGCTCATGAAGGTCGCGCTCGCCGTGCCCGCGAACGGGCCGCGCGCGAAGTCCGCCTCCAGGCTCGCCGCCTGCGGCGGCACGCGGAAGGGCCGCGCGCCCGCCAGCGGCGCAAACGCGCCGATCGAAATGCCGGGGAACGCCGGGTTGAACGAGGGCGCCTGCGCATCGAAGGAAAAGCTCTTTAGCACCTTGGCCGCCGTCGCCGTGTACGTGCCCGCCAGCCGCCACTCCGGGCTGAGCTGCATCCGCGCCTCCAGCTCCAGCCCGTAGGCGCGCTGCGCCAGCGAGTTGTACTCGCCGCCATAGGGCGCCGCCTGCGCCACCGCGGCCGGAATCCCCAGCGCCGGAAATGCGGTCGGCGGAATGTCCTCAATCAGATCGTAATAGTGCTGGTCGAACCAGGTGGCGCTCAGCTCGCCGCGCCCGCCGGCCACGTACTGGTCCACGCCCGCGTCCACGTCCTTGCTGCGCTGTGGAATCACCGGCGCCAGCCCCAGGCTCGCGATCAACGCCGCGCCGCCCGGCGCCGCCTGCAGTTCGTCATAGAGCGAATACTCCTCCTCCACCAGCGACGGGTCCTTCAGCCCGGTGCCGGCGCTCGCCCGCAGCCGCGTCTCGTCCCACCAACCGCCGTCGCGCAGACGCGGATAGAACGCCACGCTCGCCTGCGGATTGGCGCTGAACCCGAACGGCGTGTTGCGGTCCGCCGACACGCCGCCGTTCACGAACCAGCGGTCGCCCAGGCTGCCCTCGAGCAGCGCGTAGGCGCCGTTGTCGTGGCGGCTCAGCGCCTCGTTCGAGCTCAATCCTCTCTCGTCGAAGTACCGGTATCCCTCCAGCAGGCTCCAGCCGCGCCCCAGCGTCAGGTTCGCGTCCCAGTTCAGATCGCGCCGCAGCGTGTCCGACGGGCTCACCTGCGGAAACGGCCCGCCAAAGCTCAGGATCGCCTGCCCGGTCACGGTGTACCCGTTGGCGCCGGTGATCGTCACCGGCAGCCCGTCGTAATCGCCCGCTCCGTCGGGAATTCCCACCGGCCCGGGAATCTCGCTGAACAGGTTCGCCTCCGCCTGCGTCACGCGCAGGCGCTGCCAGAACGCCGGCGTCACCTGCTCGGTCCAGCTCAGGCTGGCATAGGTCTCCGCCTGGTGCTTGAACGCGCCCTGCGTCAGCCCGTAAAACAGCAGCGCGTTGGGCTGGCCAGTGTCGCTGAAACTGCGCTGCACCACCAGCCGCAGGTCGCCGCTGCTTCCCAGCTTCCAGCCGAAGTCGCCGCCGTAGGTGTTGTTGCGGAACCCCGAGTCGGGTTCCTGGTTGTGGGTGTCGAGGTAGCCGTAGCGCAGCGCGTAGTCGAACCCGCCGGCGTGTCCGAGCAGCTCGTCGCTCTGCACCGCGGTGCCGTAGGCGCCGGCCAGGAAGCTGCCGTCGAGCACCGGCGCCTCGACCTCGCTGCCGCGCCGGGTGCGCAGCGAGATTACGCCCGCCGCCGCGTCCGAGCCGTAGATCACGCTGTCCGGCCCGCGCACCACCTGGATCTGGCTCAGCCCCACCGGCACCAGGTTGGAGAAATCGTATCCGCCCAAATCAATGCGCTGAATCGGCACGCCGTCCAGCAGCACTTTGGTGAAGTCCGCCGGCGCCCCGCGCAGGAACACCGACGTCACTGCGCCCGTCTGTCCGCTCTGCACCACGCCCAGGCCCGGCAGCAGCCGCAGCGCCGCCGCCGCTTGCAGCGGATTCAGCCGCCGCAGCTCGCGCCGGCTCAGCGTCGAGGTGGTGTTGCCCACCTGGGCTTCGGGCAGCGCAATGTCGAGCGCGGTGACGTTCACCGCCGATTGCACCGACGCCAGCGGCAGCACCAGCGCCGCCGGATGCGCCGCCAACCGCTCTTCGGCCGGCGCCAGTCCGGCGGCCGCGGCCCGCAGCTCCACCGCGCCCGCCGGCGCGGTAAGCGCATATCTGCCGCGCGCGTCCGTCCGCGTTTGCGCCACCACCGCGCCGGTGGCGTCCAGCGCCTCCACCAGCGCGCGCGCCACCGGACGGTTGAGCGCATCGCGCACCTCGCCGCGGATTGTCGTAGCGTTACTTTGGGGCAGAGCGGCGCACGCCAGCGTGGCGGCAGCCGCCAAAGAAAGCAGCCAGGAAGGGAACCGCACCAGAAAACCGCGCCTTTCCGGACCGACCCGCGTCGGCCAGAATGCCAACCAGTCCAGCCCGCGGGGCCGGACCTAACACCCTGGGCAGGTCTCCTGACTTGCGGCGTTCAGCGTTACGCTGCCGATCACCGCCTCTCGCCTTCCCCGTGCCATGACGGCGCGAGTGGCTTGCTGAGAGGCGGCTCGCCGCTTACAGTGGCGGGGCCGTGCGGGCTTTTCACCCGGCTTCCCTTTTCAATCCCGCGGAGCGGGATCACCCAAAGCAGAACGCAGCCATCTTACCACCACCCGGCATACAGTATTTTCATGCGCGCCGTTCTCATCGCCGGGACTCATTCCGGCGTAGGCAAGACCACCGTCGCCGCCGCGGCCATCGCCGGGCTGCGCGCCCGCGGCCTGCGCCCCGCGGCGTTCAAGACCGGTCCCGATTTTCTCGATCCGTTCCATCTCGCCGCCGCCGCTGGCGCGCCCTGCCGCAACCTCGACCCGTGGATGCTGGGCCGGGAGGGCTGCGAGGCCGCGCTGACGCGCGCCGCCGCGCACGCCGATGTCGCCGTCATCGAAGGCATGATGGGCCTGTTCGACGGCCGCACCGGCGCCAGCGATGAAGGCAGCAGCGCCGAGCTGGCGCGCTGGTTCGAGCTTTCCGTCGTGCTGGTCGCCGACGCCTCCGCCAGCGCCCGCTCGCTCGCCGCCACCGTGCTCGGCTTCGCCCGCTTCGACCCGCGCGTTCGCCTCGCCGGCGTCGTCTTCAACCGCGTCGCCGGCGAGGCGCACCTGCGCTACCTGCGCGATGCCATGCGCGAGCTGCCGGAAATCGCCGTCCTCGGCGGCTGCCCGGCCGACGACGCGCTCACCGTGCCCGAACGCCATCTCGGCCTGTCCCTGCCCTCCGCGCCCGGGCCGTCCGCGGCCTGGGCGGAACGGCATCTCGATCTCGGCGGCCTGCTCAGGCTCGCGATCGAGCTCTCGCTCCCCGCGCCGCAGCCCGCGCCGCAGCCCGCAGCGGCGCTGCGCCTGGCGGTCGCGCGCGACGAAGCCTTCTGCTTCTACTACCCCGAAAACCTCGAACGCCTCCGCGCCGCCGGCTTCGAGTTGGTCGAGTTCTCGCCCCTGCGTGACCCCGCGCTCCCGCCCGGCATTCACGCCCTCTATCTCGGCGGCGGCTACCCCGAGCTGCACCGCGAGGCGCTCGCCGCCAATCGCGCCATGCTCGCATCGGTGCGCGCCTTCGCCGCCGCTGGCGGCTTCGTCTATGCCGAATGTGGCGGGCTAATGTATTTGGCCGAAAGCCTCGACGGCGTGCCCATGGCCGGCGTTGTTCCCGCCGCGGTCGAGATGCAGCCCCGCGTGCAAGCCATCGGCTACCGCGAAGTCGAGGTCGCGGCGTTAAGCGGCCTGCGCGCCCGCGGCCACGAGTTTCACCACTCCCGCATCATTCGCCGTAGCGCGACGCCGCCCGCGCATCACGCCCTCATGCCTGACGGCAGCCGCATCCCCGAAGGCTTTGCCGTTAACAACGTCGTCGCCAGCTACTTCCATCTCCACTTCGCCAGTTGCCCCGAGCTGCCGCGCCGCATGGCCCTTGCGGCGGCAAGGGCAGGCCCCCGTCCGGCGGCGCTATCCTGATCGCATGGAAGTCGCGACGCGCAACCTCGGCGGCCTCGCCGTCTCCGCCCTCGGCTTGGGCTGCATGGGCATGTCCGAGTTTTATACCTCGGGCGTCAGCGAAGAAGACGCCGTCGCGGTCATCCATCGCGCGCTCGATCTCGGCGTGACCTTCTTCGACACCGCCGACATGTACGGCGCCGGCCTCAACGAGATGCTGCTCGGACGCGCCCTGCGCGGGCGCCGCGCCGCCGCCGTCATCGCCACCAAGTTCGGCAACCAGCGCGGCCTCGACGGCAGCTTCCTCGGCGTCAACGGCAAGCCCGAATATGTCCAGGCCGCCTGCGAGATGAGCCTGCGGCGGCTGCAGGTCGAGACGATTGACCTCTATTACCAGCACCGCGTCGATCCCAAGGTTCCGATCGAGGACACCGTCGGCGCCATGGCGCGCCTGGTCGAGCAGGGCAAGGTGCGCTTCCTCGGCCTCTCCGAAGCCGCGCCCGCCACGCTGCGCCGCGCACACGCGGCGCACCCCATCGCCGCCCTGCAAACCGAGTACTCGCTCTGGTCGCGCGACCCGGAAAACGGCCTGCTGGCCGCCTGCCGCGAGCTCGGCGTCGGCTTCGTCGCCTACAGTCCGCTCGGCCGCGGCTTCCTCACCGGCCGTATCCGCTCCACCGCCGACCTTGCCGCCAACGACTGGCGCCGCCGCCTGCCGCGTTTCCAGGCTGAGACGATTCCGGCGAACTTCGAACTCGCCGAGCGTCTTGCCGCGCTGGCCAAGCAGAGGCGCTGCACCGCCAGCCAGCTCGCCCTCGCCTGGCTGCTCGCCCAGGGCGACGACATCGTGCCGATTCCCGGCACCAAGCAGGTCCGGTATCTCGAAGAGAACGTCGCCGCGCTCGCGATCCGTCTTACGCCCGGCGAGCTGGACCAAATCTCCGCTGCCCTCCCGCCCGGCGCCGCCCGCGGCGAGCGCTACCCCGAAGCCGGCATGGCCGCGGTCAATCGCTGACATATGCCACGGCATATGCCATAATGGGACGTGGTCTCTCCTGCGCGACACGTCAAGCTCTTCAAGAACGGCCGCAACCAGGCCGTGCGGATCCCGCGCGAGTTTGAACTCCCTGGTGAGGACGCGATCATGCACAAGGAGGGAGACCGGCTGATCATCGAGCCGCATCCGCCCCGAACGCTGCTGGCGCTGCTGGCGACGCTGAAGCCAATTGAGGAGGACTTTCCCCCGATCCCCGATCTGCCCCCCGAGCCGTTCGAACTTTGATGCGCTATCTGCTCGACACCAGCGCCGTCTCCGATCTCATGCGCCACCCGCAGGGCCGCGTTGCCGAGCGTATCGCCGCCGTCGGCGAAGCCAACATCTGCACGAGCATCATCGTCGCCGCCGAGCTGCGCTACGGCGCCGCGAAGGGATCGACGCGCCTGGCGGACCGCGTCGAATCCGTATTAGCCGTGTTGGAAGTTCTTCCCCTGGAGGCGCCAGCCGACGTTGCCTACGGTGAAATTCGAGCGCAACTCGAACGGGAGGGCCGCCCGATCGGCGGCAACGACCTGCTGATCGCCGCCCAAGCGCTCGCGCTGGGCTGCAGCGTCGTGACCGCAAACCAGTCGGAATTTGGCCGTGTGCCTGGGCTGCGCCACGAGAATTGGCTCGCCTGACTCCTCAGAAGCTCCCGCCCGCGCCGCCCTGGCCGCCGCCCAGCACGCCGCCCAGCATCGCGCCCAGCGCGCCCAAGCCGGCGACCGTGCCCACCGTGCTGCCCACGCCCCCGCCCTGGCTCTGCGCCGTGGCCGCAATGCGGCTCACCAGGCGGTCGAACGACAGCGACTGCAGGATGACCGTGCCCGGGCCGGTGAGCACGATGAAGAACATCCCCTCGCCGCCGAACAGCATGTTCTTGAAGCCCTTGACGAACTCGATGGTGTAGCCCACGCCCGCGTCGAACGCCACCACGCTGCCGGTGTCCACGCGGATCTGCTCGCCGGCGCCCAGTTCCATGCGGATGAAGTGCCCGCCGGCGTGCACCAGCGCGTCGCCGTGCCCGCTCAGCGTCTGCAGGATGAACCCCTCGCCGCTGAACATCCCGTAGCCGATCTTCTGCGACAGCGCCACCGAGAGCGTCACCTCCGGGCTGCAGCACAAAAACGAGTGCCGCTGGCACAGCCACTGCCGCTCGCCCACCGCCAGCGGGTGGATCGTCCCCGGATAGGGCGCCGAGAACGCCGCCTCGCCGCCGCTGCCGCCGCCGGTGAAGCCGGCCAGAAAGAACGAGTCCCCCGCCAGCGCGCGCTTGAAGCCCGACATCAGCCCACCGGTCATGCCGGTGTTCATCTCCACCTCGCCGCGCATGTAGAGCAGCGCCCCCGGCTCCGCCATCACCGTCTGTCCGGCCGTCAGCGTCACCGTCGCCGCCTGCATCTCGTAGCCCGAGACGCGATAGGCGGCTCCGGCCAGCGTGCCGGTCGTGGGCGCCGGGCCAGAGGAGGCGCTGCCCGAGGCGGCGACACGGTTCAGCGGCGCGCCGCAGGCGGCGCAGAAGCGGTCGGCGTCGCCAACCGGCTGATGGCATTGGGGGCAGGTCATACTTTCGATTCTAAGGCGCAACCCAGAGCCTCGACGCACTCCGCGTCCAGCGCGTGCGGCGCCTCGCGCCGCAGCAGGCGAAAGACTTCCTCGCGCGCCAGCCCCGGCCGGTAGGGACGGTCGGCGGCGAGCGCGTCGTAGACGTCGGCGACGGCGATCACGCGCGCCGCCTTCGGCAGCTCGGCCGCCGCCAATCCGAGGTGGTAGCCGCTGCCGTCCAGCCGTTCGTGATGCGCGGCGGCGACGAACGCCAGCCCGCGCCAGCCCGCCACGTGCTCCAAAATGCTGCGTGTGTAGCGCGGATGCAGTTTTACCTGCGCCCATTCGCCCTCGGTCAGCGGACCCGGCTTGTCCAGGATCCGGTTGGACACCCCCAGCTTGCCGATGTCGTGCAGCAGCGCGGCCCGTCGCAGCGCCCGTGCGGTCGCCGCATCCGCGCCCAGCTCCGCCGCGATCGCCCCCGCCGCCGCCGCCACCCCGCGCGAGTGCCGGCAGGTGAACGGCGTCTTGGCGTCAATCACGTCGGCGAAGGCCTCGCACACCGCCTCCAGCTGCGCTTCGCCCGCCTCCAGCGCCTGGCCCGGGTCGAGCGCGATCACCCGCGCCCGCAGCGCCTCGGCCTCGAGGCCCGCCCACGCCGCCGCCTCCGCCCGCAGCCCGCGCGCCGCCTTCACCAGTCCGGGATCGAACCACCGGCCGCGCCACCGCTCCAGCGCCTGCTGCCCCTGCGCCGGATCGGCGGGAAACAGCGCCAGCGTCTGCGCCAC
>DAIDIF010000257.1 GCA_027451805.1 Acidobacteriota bacterium | reverse complement strand
CGTAGATACACCATGGTCCTGTGCAGGCTCGGCCATGCCGCTCCGGCCGGGTGCACGCCTCGCTCGCCTTTCCGCGCACTCCAGGATGAGGCAGGGCCCCCCGCGGAGCCTCGCCCGTAGATAGCAGCGGGTGTCGTGGCGCAGCCACGACCGGCCCCGCGTTCTATAAAGGTATGTTCCCGTGTTTCTTCTTCGGCATCGCCTGCCGCTTGCCCTGCAGCATCTCCAGCGCCCGGATCAGCCGCGCCCGCGTCTCCCGCGGCCGGATCACCGCGTCCACATACCCCAGCTCCGCCGCCGGAAACGGCGACGCGAACTGCCGCCGGAACTCCTCCGCCCGCTGCTTCTGCATCGCCGCCGGGTCCTCCGCCGCTTCGATCTCGCGCCGGTACACCACCTTCACCGCCGCCTCCGCTCCCATCACCGCCAGCTCCGCCGTCGGCCACGCCAGGTTCAGATCGGTGCGCAAATGCTTCGACGCCATCACGCAGTACGCCCCGCCGTAGGCCTTGCGCGTGATCACCGTCAGCTTCGGCACCGTCGCCTCCGCGAACGCGTACAGCAGCTTCGCCCCGTGCCGGATGATCCCGCCCCACTCCTGCTGCGTCCCCGGCAGAAATCCCGGTACATCCTCAAACGTCAGCAGCGGCAGGTTGAACGCGTCGCAAAAGCGCACGAAGCGCGCCCCCTTCACGCTGGCGTTGATGTCCAGCACCCCCGCCAGATGCAGCGGCTGGTTCGCCACCACCGCCACGCTGCGCCCGTTCAGCCGGCAGAAGCCGATCACCAGGTTGGGCGCGAACAGCTCCTGCACCTCGAAGAAATACCCCTCGTCCGCCACCCCGCGGATCGCGTCGCGAATGTCGTACGCCTGATCGCTCGCCTCCGGCACCAGCGTGTCCAGCCCCGCCTCCGCCCGGTCTGCCGCATCGCTCGTCGCCCGCAGCGGTGGATCGTCCAGGTTGTTCGAGGGCAAAAAGCTCAGCAGTTCGCGGATCAACGCCAGGCAGTGCGCGTCGTCGTCCGCCAGAAAATGCGCCACTCCGCTCGTCTGGTTGTGCGTCCGCGCCCCCCCCAGATCCTCCTTGCTCACCTCTTCGTGCGTCACCTGCTTGATCACCTCCGGCCCGGTGACGAACATGTGCGCCGTATGGTTCACCATCAGCACGAAGTCGGTGATCGCCGGCGAGT
Source organism: Acidobacteriota bacterium (assembly GCA_027451805.1). Lineage (GTDB taxonomy): Bacteria > Acidobacteriota > Terriglobia > Terriglobales > SCQP01 > SCQP01. The sequence goes on along the minus strand of DAIDIF010000257.1, from coordinate 3,621 downwards.
ACACCGCCCCGCCCGCGCATGGCCCCAGAATCGCCGAGATCTGCGGCACCACCCCACTCGCCAGCGTGTTGCGCAAAAAGATGTCGGCGTAACCGCCCAGCGATGCCACCCCTTCCTGAATCCGCGCCCCGCCGCTGTCGTTCAGCCCGACCACCGGCGCCCCCACCTGCACCGCCTGGTCCATCAGCTTGCAGATCTTCGCCGCATTCGCCTCCGATAGCGTCCCGCCCAGCACCGTGAAGTCCTGCGCGAAAACAAACACCGTTCGTCCATCAATGCGGCCATAGCCCGCCACTACGCCGTCGCCCGGGATCCGCTGCTCGTCCAGCCCGAAGGCCTGCGCCCGGTGCTCCACCAATTGATCGAACTCCTCGAAGCTGCCGCGGTCCAGCAGTAGTTCGATTCGCTCGCGCGCAAGTAGTTTGCCTTGTTGATGTTGCCGCTGCCGGCGCGCCTCGCCGCCGCCACCCTGCGCCCCGCGCTCGCGGCGTTCCAATTCCGGTTCGTGCTGGTTCGGCATCCGTCTATGCTGCCACAGCCCGCCCTGGCACAGAAGGGGCCCTCCCCTTTCTGGAATCGGGATTCGAGCTTCTCGGAATTGGAAAATGCGAGCCGCCGTGCTAAACTAGGCTATCTCGTCACTTGTTTTTTCGTGGTATTTTTTCCACGCAGGGGCACGCCGGCCGGCTGCTCGGCGAGCGAGGTGGTTCGCATGTCGAAGTCCTCAAGAACGGCAAAATACACACTCATCCCGCAGGGCAACCGTGCGATCGTCTGCGAAGGCAGCATCCGCTTGGGCTTGGTGGATTCGATCAAGCTGGAGACTTATGCCCGCGACAGCGGGCGCAAGGCGCCGCAGGATGAGGACGTGCAGTGGGCGCTGAAGCACGCCCTGCTCGCCCGCTACCGCATCTTCCATAAGCCGTTGTCATCGCGCGAGCTGGAAACCGCCGCCGCTCTCGACGACTAGAATCCGCGCGGCGCTCGCAGTCAGTCTAGGCTGTCCTCGGCGTGCCGCGCTGCCCACGCGTCGAGCAGCACCGACGCTTCCGCCCTCCGCGGCCAGGCTGCGGTTAACTCCTCCGCGGCTTCGGGATAGCGCATGCCGATGCGCGCGATCGCCCGTTGCGCCGCCTCCGCGTCCGCCGTTCCTGCGTCTAACTGCGTCCGCAGCTCTTCTACTCCCAGGCAGAAAGTCTCATCGTCGCTCAGCCGTCCGCCGTTCACGTCGCCTCCCCCTATCTGCTGCGCCGTCGGCGCAAGTGGTGTGGTCGGGGCGGCCGGATTTGAACCGGCGGCCACCTGCGCCCAAGGCAGGTGCGCTACCAGGCTGCGCTACGCCCCGACGGGCGCATCTCGATTGTATGCCATCCGCGCCGTCGTAAGCACCACCGTGACGCGCGACCCCGGCGTCCCGGCTATCTCGATTCTGTCGTTGACTTTCCCGCACCGCTTCGCTATAACCCCAATAGATAGTTTTGCGTGCTGCTTCTCGGAACGACGTTAACTTAGGAGAGACTACCAGGAATGTCGACCTTGACACGAGCCATTCACGATCTGGAAGAGCAGAAGCGGCGCATCGATTCGGCGCTCAAGATTCTGCGCGATTTGAGCCTGAACGGCAAATCCAGCGCGGGCGGGCGGAACATCTCTCCCGAGGGCCGGCGGCGGATTGCGGAAGCGCAGAAGCGCCGCTGGGCGAAGGTCCGGGCGGCCAAGGCCAAGAAGGCCTGAGGCGGCAACGGGGAGACGCCCGGAGCGCCCGCGGGCGTCCGTTGCCGGGGATCGAAGCACGGCCACAGCCCGACCAACGGGAGGGCGGCTCCGGAGAGAGGTGGCCGAGCCACACTTAAACCACTTCTCCGTTCCACAAGTCCTGGGTCCCCTCCCGGCGGCGGATCAGCCGTGTCAGTCCGCCTTCCAGCGCCACTTCCGCTGCCCGCGGCCGTGCGTTGTAGTTCGAGCTCAATGCGAACCCGTAGGCGCCGGCGTCGAGCAGCGCCACCCCGTCGCCCGCCTGCAGCGGCGGCAGCGGGCGCGCGTGCGCGAACGCGTCGCCGGTTTCGCACAGCGGCCCCACCACCTCCACCGCCCGCCGCCGCCCCGCCCGCCGCCGCAGCGGCGCGATCTCGTGGTAGGCGCCATACAGGCTTGGCCGCAGCAGGTCGTTGGCGCCCGCGTCCAGGATGACGTAGGTCTGCTTCCCCTGTTCTTTCACGTACAGCACCCGCGCCAGCAGCGCCCCCGCCGCCGCCACCAGGCTGCGTCCCGGCTCCAGCAGCAGCCGCCGCTCCCGCGCTCCCGCCCAGCCCTGGCCCAGCGCCCGCGCGTACGCCGCCAGCGACGGCGGCCGCTGCCCCCGCTCGTAGGCGATGCCCAGCCCGCCGCCGGCGTCGAACGTGCGCAGCTTCACCCCCTGCCGCTCCAGCGCCGCCCCCAGCTCGCCCACCCGCCGCGCCGCCAGCGCGAACGGCGCCGGGTCCAGGATCTGCGACCCGATGTGGAAGCCGATCGCCTCCGCCTCCAGCCACCGCCCCATCGCCCCGCGCCGGCTGCGCAAATACAGCCGCTCCGCCGCCTCCATCGCCACCCCGAACTTGTGCCCGCGCTCGCCGGTGGCGATGTGCGGGTGCGTCGCCGCCGCCACGTCCGGGTTCACCCGCAGCCCAAAGCGCGCCCGGCGCCGCCGCCGCGCCGCACGTTCCGCCAGCAGCTCCAGCTCCGGCTCGCTCTCCACCTGGAACAGCAGAATGCCCGCCGCCAGCGCCTGGTCCATCTCCGCCGCCGTCTTGCCCACCCCGCTGAACACCCCCCCACCCGCCGCCCCGCCCGCTCGCCGCACCCGCGCCAGCTCGCCCCCGCTCACCACGTCGAACCCGCTCCCCCACCCCGCCAGCCGCCGCAGTAGCGCCAGGTTCCCGTTGGCCTTCACCGCGAAACAAATGCGGTGCTCGCGCCCCGCGAACGCCCGCGCGTACGCCGCGTAGGCCGCCCCCACCGCGTCGAAGTCGTAAACGTACAGCGGCGTGCCGAAACGCCGCGCCAGCGCCTCCAGCGTTATCCCCTGCGCCTGCAGCACGCCCCTTCGGTAGCCAAAGCTGCGCATGCGTCCGCGCTCAGACCGCTTTCAGCACCACCACCGTGCGGTCGTCCGCCGCCGCCAACCCTTCGCCGAACCGCTCCACGTCGGCGAAGATCGCCTCCGCCACCGCCTCCGGCTCCTCCGCCGCCACCTGGCGCAGCAGCCGCTCCAGCCGCGCCCGCCCGTACTCCTCCCCCGCCCGGTTCATGTACTCCGTGATTCCGTCGCTGATGCACACCACCATCTCCCCCGGCGCCAGCTTCAGCGACTTCTCCTCGTAGCGCGACCCCTCCAGCATCCCCAGCGGAATCCCCGCCGCCGGCACGATGTGGCAGCCCTCCGCGGTCACGTGGATCGGATACGGCAGCCCCGAGTTGGCGATCTGCAGCCGCCGGCTGCGCTCCGACCACAGCGCGTAGATCAGCGTCATGAACTGCGACTCCACCTGCCGCTCCAGCAGCGCCTGGTTCACCGCCGCCAGCATCTCTGCCGGCGCCGGATGCCGCGCCGCCTGCATCCGCAGCACCCCGCTCACCACC
>DAIDIF010000256.1 GCA_027451805.1 Acidobacteriota bacterium | reverse complement strand
GAAAGCCCGCAACCCCTTGAAATCTTGGACGGGGCGAGAGGATTTGAACCTCCGACCCCCTGGTCCCGAACCAGGTGCTCTACCAGGCTGAGCCACGCCCCGACAAGAAATTGATTATATCAGCCGCGCGCGGCTGCGGCGCCTCCGCCGGCGGCCTGCATCTGCGCCAGGTGCCGTTCGGTGTGGTAGCCGAGCACGCGCAGCCATTGCCAGCCGTTGAGGTCGCCCAGCGCGAGATGGGTTCGCACCCGCTGTTCCAGCTCACCGCGCCTCACCGCCAGCGCCATGGTCCGCTCCCGCAGCGCCGCGAACGCCGCCTGCAGCTCGGCCGGCGCCCGGTTCCCCTGGGGATGCATGGGCGGTGGCGCCTCCACCTTGCTCACGGCCACGGCGGTGGCGGCGAGCTTGGGCTCCTGCGCGGCGGTGCGCTCGCGCCAATCCGCCTCCGGAGCCTGCTCCAGCATCGCTCCCAGCAGGCCCAGGATGCGCTGTTCCACCAGCACCAAATGTTCCAGGATCTGCGCCGGCGTCCAGCGCCCCTCGCCGTCGCTCCGGTGCCAGGCCTCGGGCGAGAGCTGGGCGCAATGGGCGAGCACGGCGTCGCGCGTGGCGGCGAGATGGCGCTGCGCCTGCGCTTCGGTGACGGCGGCGGTTGGCGTGGGCATGAGAAGATTATGCGGCCATGCGTCTGCCCGCCGACTTCGACCGCGTCGCCGCCCTGGCCTGGCGACGCGCCGCCGCCGTCCCCGGCTTCATGGGCGCGGCCGAGGTTCGCGCCTTGCTCGCGCTCGCCGCCTGCGCGCTGGCGCTGCCCGGCGAGGGCGCCGTCGTCGAAATCGGCAGCTTCAAGGGCCGCTCCACCGTCGGCCTGGCCACGCTGGCGCGCGAGCTCGGCCTGCCGGCCGGGCCGTGCCCGATCGTCAGCATCGACCCGCACACCTCGCCCTCGCCCACCGATCCCGGCGTGGCCTCGTTCGAAGCCTTCACCGCCGCGCTCGCCGCGCACGAGCTCAGCGGCGTGGTCGAAGCTCACCGCGCCACCTCGGCCGAAGTCGCCCGCACCTGGCGCCGGCCCATTCGGCTGCTCTGGATTGACGGCGACCACACCCTCGCCGGCGCCCGCGCCGACTTCGACCTTTACGCGCCCTTTCTCGTCCCCGGCGGCCTGATCGCCTTCCACGACACGCTGCATTTTTTCGAAGGTCCGATCCGCGTCTTCGTCGAGCAGGTGCTCGGCAGCGACCGCTTCGGCCCCGCCGGGTTTCTGCACACCATCGGCTGGGCGCAGTCCCGCCCGGAGGACGGCGCCCGCTGGCACGCCGCCCGCCGCCGCCTGGCGCGCCGCGCCGCCCGCCTGCTGCCGCTGGTCGCGCCGCCGCGCCGGTTTTCCGGCTGGAACCGCCTGCGCTACAAGGCCGCCCTGGCCCTGGTCCCGCACCGCATCCCCGCGCCCGCGGCCTTCGCCGCCGCGCTCACCGAACCGCCGCCCGGGGCGCCCAATTCGCCCTAGAATAGCCGCCATGCGCCTGCGCCTCGCCGCCGTTCCCGCCCTCGCCCTCGCCTCCGTCCTCACCGGCTGTTTCCTCCAACCCCACCGCGCCCTGCTCCATCCGCCGCAGCGCGAGTCGCCCGCGCCGGCGGTCTACACCGTCACCTTCACCACCACGCGGGGCCCGTTCGCCATCCAGGTTCACCGCGCCTGGGCGCCGCGCGGCGCCGACCGCTTCTACGACCTCGCCCGCCACGGCTTTTACACCGGCTGCGCCTTCTTTCGCGTGGTTCCGAAGTTTGTCGTGCAATGGGGCCTGAGCCCGGATCCGCGCATCTCCGCCGCCTGGAACCACGCCAACCTGCGCGACGATCCGGTGCGCCAAAGCAACACCCGGGGCATGGTCACCTTCGCCATGGGCGGGCCCAACTCGCGCACCACCCAGGTCTATATCAACCTGGGCGACAATGCCCGGCTCGACGCGATGGGCTTTGCCCCCTTCGGCCGGGTCGTGCGCGGCATGGCGGTGGTCGCGCGCTTTTATTCCGGCTACGGCGAGGGCGCGCCGCGCGGCCACGGCCCCAGCCAGCACCTCATCCAAGCCCAGGGGCAGGCGTACCTGCGCAAGAACTTTCCGCGTTTGGACCGGATTCTGGCCACGCACGTATCCCGCGGATGATCTACACTGCTCGCCGGGAGGAACTCCGATGCCGATGAATCGCCGCCAGTTCACGCAATCCCTGGGCGCCGCCCTGGGCGCCGGCGCCGCGCTCGCCCCCCGCCTGCACGCCGCCCCGCCGGCGCCTCCCGCGCCCGCCGCCGAAGCCCGCCCGATTCTGCTCGACAACAACGAAAACCCCTACGGCCCCTCTCCCGCCGCGCGCGCCGCCATCACCGCTTCGGAGGCCATCGCCTGCCGCTACGCCGATTTCACCGAACCCCGCATGATCGAGCGCCTGGCAGCGTTCTACCAGCTCCCGCACAACCAGATCATGCTCGGCTGTGGCTCGACGGAGGTGCTGTGCTGCGCCGACCGCGCCTTCCTCGCCGGCGGCAAGAGCGCCATCGCCAGTCGGCCGACGTTCGAGGTGGTGCTTACTTTGGCGCAGGCGATGCAGGCCGATCCGGTGACCGTTCCCGAGACCGCCGACTTTCGCCACGACCTGCCCGCCATGGCCGCCGCCGTCAACGCCAATACCGGCCTCGTCTACGTCTGCAACCCCAACAACCCCACCGGCACCATCGTCACCCTGGCCGAGCTGCGCGCCTTCCTCGACCGCGTGCCCGCCCGCGTCCCGGTGCTGGTGGATGAGGCCTACTACGACTTTGTCGACGACCCCGCCTACGGCACCGTCGCGCCCTGGCTCAGCCGCTATCCCAACCTGATCGTCGCCCGCACGTTTTCCAAGGTCTACGGCATGGCCGGCCTGCGTTTGGGCTACGCCCTGGGCTCGCCCGGCATGATCGCCGCCCTGCGCCGCCACAAGCTGCCCATGAACGCCAATCAGGCCGCGCTCGCCGCCGCGTTGGCCTGCTTCAACGACCGGGCCCACATCGCCGACCAGCGCCGCCGCATGTTCGCCTCCCGCAATTGGCTCTACGCCGAGCTGCGCCGCGACCGCCGCCGCTACATCCCCTCGCAAGGCAACTTCGTCATGATCGACCTGGCGACCGACGTCGAACCCGTGGTCGCCGCCTTCCGCCGGCGCAACATCCTGGTGGGGCGCAAGTTCCCGGCCATGGGCAACTGGCTGCGCATCACCATCGGCACCCCGGCGGAGATGCGCGCCTTCATGGCCGGCCTGCGCGCCATCGTCCCCGCCCGCGCCGCCTGATGGAAGTTCTCGCGCTTACTTGTTGACGGCGCGCACCCGCGTCGGCGGTCGCGCCGGCGCCTGCAGCCCGCGGTTCACCTTCCAGGTGGTCTCGAAGCTGAGCGTGGCGTTGCGTTCCTTGGCCAGCGCCACCGCGTCCTGGCTGCAGAACCGCACCGGCCCCGGCAGCGGGCTGTTGTCGCGAACCAGCGTATAGACAATCACTTGCCCGTCCAACTCGATGCGGCAGCCCCAGTTCCGGCAATGGACATTGGCCAGCAGACAGTCGGCGCGGCGCAGGCCGCGCTCCAACTCCTCGGCGTCCACCTGCTCGGTGATGGTTTCCACCACCCCGTCTTGGTTGGCGTGCCGGTGGTGTACAGCGATGGTATGACTCTTCGGCATGCTCTTCTAGAATACCAGCCCCAGCGCGTTCAGTCACTTAGGCGGCAAATACGCGAAATCGGTTGCGGCCCTCGCGTTTGGCGGCATACATCGCCGCATCCGCCCGCCGCATCAGCTCGTCCGCCGAAATCTCCTCGCCGCGGTAGAAAGCCAGGCCAATGCTGGTGCCGATCTCCATCTCCTGCGAGTCCAGCCGCACGCTGCGCCGGAGCGCCCTGTATATGGCCAGCACCACGCGTTCCGCATCATCCGGCCCGTCGAGATTTTCCAGCAGAATCGTGAACTCGTCGCCCCCCGGCCGGCCGACCGTATCCACGCTGCGCACGCAGCTTCGCAGGCGGTCGGCAAACTCCTCCAGCAGATGGTCGCCCTGGTCGTGCCCCAACGTGTCGTTGATCTCCTTGAAGTGATCGATGTCAAGGTACAGCAGCGCCAGCAGGCTCTGCCGGCGCAGCCGCCGCGAACTCTCCATGGCGTGCATCAGCCGCTTGCGAAACGCCGACCGGTTCGCCAAACCGGTCAGCGGGTCGGTTTGCGCCATCGCGATCAGGCGTTCCTCCTCCCATTTGCGCTGGCTGATGTCGCGCAGGGTGACGGCCACCCCATCGCCCAACGGCGCCGCTTGCAGGTGCAGCCAGCGCGGGCCGGTCTCTTCCTGCGCCGCCGCGGCGCTCTCCGGCGCGAGCGGGAATTCCACCTGGAGCGATTGCCGGTTCGCAACCACGCGGCTGAACTTGTCGAGAAAGCCGCCCGGCGCCGCCAGCGCGCGCAGCTCGGCCAGCCCGACATGGACCGAGCGGCTCGCCTCCAATCCCGCCAGCCGCTCGCCGGCGTGGTTGGCGTAGACCAGGCGGAAGTCCAGGATGCGGGAGCTCGCCGGATCGCGCTCGCTTTCGAAGATGAAGAACGGATCCAGTCCGCTCTCCGCCGCGGCGCGGAAGCGCGCCTCGCTCACCACCGCCTGATTGCGCGACTCCACCAGCTCGCGCACCAGCGGCCGCATCTGCCAGCGCAGGATCTCCAGGCCCGCCAGCGTCAGCACGGCCAGCAACGGCACCATGATCTCGAACTGGCGGCGAATCGGCGCGTACATTTCCGCCGTGTCTATTTTGGCCACCAGGCCCAGCCCCGTGCCCGGGATCGGCGCGTAGGCGGCCAGCACCCGCTGCCCGCGGTAGTCGCGCGCTTCGATCACGCCGCTTTGTCCCTGCAGGGCGAGTGACATCGGCAGCGGCGCGCCAAACATGCTGAAATGCAGATACAACGGCTGCGGGTGCATGCGAATGGGAAAGCAGGCCATCTGCTGTGGCGTGGGCGTCGAGCCGCAGATGGCGACCTCGCCGCTCTTGCCCCACGTCGGGCTGGAAAGGCCCACGCTGGCGATCAGCGGCAACGGCTGCTCCAGGATGGCCGTGCCCCCGCCTGGGATGGGAACCGGCAGCCTCTGCCGCAGATAGTACCCGTAGTTCCACACCAGGGAGGCGTGCGTGCCCGGCGGCAGCGCCACGGCAAGCCCGGGCTCGATCGGCGGCTGGCCGATGCGGTTCACGACCTTCCCCGCTTGATTCCGCAGCTCCACCGTGGAGAAATCCCGCGCCGTGGCCGGCGACAGCCCGCCATTTCTCAGGTCGAGCCGTTCCACCAGCATTTCGCCGCGCTGCACCGCGTTCTGGAGCACGGCGCGCACCGACGTCACGCGTTCCTGCCGCCGCATCGTGAGTTGCACCTCGGCATCGCGCTCGGCCAGCCGCTCGAGCAGCCAGAACCCGCCGACGCCAGCCGCCGCCACCACAATGACCAGCGCTGCCGCCGCTGCGGTCAGGATGCGCCGGCCGTGGGCGGTGCCGCGGCGCGCGCCGTTCCAGCGCTCGTTCCGCCAGCTCAGCCACAGCCCCAACCCCAGCGCCAACATGCCGATCCCGCTGTGCAGCGCCGTGCGCGTCATGCCGTACAGGTCGAACAGCAGGTCGAAACGCAGGATGGTGCCGACGATGCCGGTCGCCGCCGTCAGCACCACCAGCCCGGTAAGCCAGCGCGCGACGTGGGCGCCACGCCGGGTGTGGATGTGCGGCACCACCAGCACCGTAGCCGCAAACAGCAGGAAGCCGACGCAGGTGATCGGCGAAACCCGCCCGGGATGGATATCCGATTCGTGCAGCCACAAGTGCAGTTGCGGCCAGTCCACGCCCAGGCTGCGGCCCGTAAGGTTCTCCACCAGCGCCGCGCCGTTCAGCGCGATCACCGGCGCCGCGCCCAGCCAGCGCAGCCCCAGCAGCGCCAGCCCGGCGAAGATGAAGCTGATGGCGGTATTGACCACCATGGCGTCATCCCCGTACCGGAGTTGCACCAGCATTGGGCTGTGGAGGGCGTATCCGGCCAGCACCGCCGCGCCCAGCGCCATCGCGCCGAGGCCGATCCAATCCGACCCGCGCCTCGGGAACCGGTCCATAAACATTTAAGATGGGTGCTTCCGGATTTGCGCTACTTCGCGGATGCAGGTTTGGGTTGCGGAATGCGCGGCGCAAAGCCGCGCTTGTACACCAAAATCGTGCGCCGATAGCTCAGAATGATCGTCCCGTGCTGGTTGAAGCCGACCGTGCGGATCTCCACCAGCCCCTGGTGCGGCCGCGACTGCGACTCGCGCTTGCTCAGGATCTCGGTCTGGGCGTAAATCGTATCGCCCTCGAAGACCGGCGCCGGCATCCGCACTTCGTCCCAGCCCAGGTTCACCGCGTTGCGCGAGATGTCATTCACCGACAGGCCAGTCACCAGCGCCAGCGTGAAGCAGGAGTTCACCAGTGGACGCTTGAACTCGGTCTGGGCCGAATAGACCACATCGAAGTGGATCGGATTGGTATTGGCCGTAAGCAGCGTAAACCAGGTGTTGTCGGTCTGCGACACGGTGCGGCCGATGGGATGGCGCAGGATCGCGCCGATCTCGAAGTCTTCATAGCAGCGGCCGGCGCCGCCGGTGTCGGGAGCAGGGTTGGGCTGGGGACTAGGCATGGGTCAGCCTCGCTGCGTCGGTTTGGCGGCAAAGCGCGGCGCGTTCGGTGACCGCCCGCGCCAGGCGCAAATTGGCGGCGTCAATCATCTTGCCGTCCAGGCTGGCCGCGCCCCTGCCTTCCGCCGCCGCCGCGGCGTAGGCGGCGAGCACGCGCTCGGCCTGGGCGACCGCCTCCGGCGCGGGCGTAAACGCCGCTCGCGCCGCCTCCAACTGGGCCGGATGGATGCACTGCTTGCCGTCGAATCCCAGCGCCCGGGCGATCTGGCAGGAGCGGGCAAAGCCGACGGCATCGCGGAAGGCGGCATAGGGGCCGTCAAGGCAGCGCAATCCGTGGGCGCGCGCCGCCGCCACGATCGCCATCATCGGCGCATGCCAGCGGTGGCCGGGATAGAGGGCGTCGTGCTCGTCGAAGTCGCCGATGCCGGTCGAGGGCATCTGCATCGAGGCCGCGAAGTCGCCCGGCCCGAAAATCAGCGCCTCCAGCCGCGGCGAAGCCGCCGCGATCTCGCGCGCGTACACCAAGCCGCGGGCGGTTTCGATCTGCGCCTCGATGCCGATGCGCCCCAGGCCGTGCGCGCTCTCGATCTGCGTCAGCAGCCGGTCCACGAACGCCACCTCGTCGGCGCCCGAAGCCTTGGGCAGCATCACCAGGTCGAGCCGGTCGCCCGCCGCCTCCACCACCTCGATCAGGTCGCGGTAGGCCCAGGCCGTGTCCAGGCCATTGCAGCGGAACAGGCGCAGCCGCCGGCCGAAGTCGACTTCCCGCAGCGCCGCCGCCACCACCCCGCGCGCCGCCGCCTTCTCCTCCGCCGGCACCGCGTCTTCCAGGTCCAGGCACACCGCGTCAGCGGGAGCCTGTGCCGCCTTTTCGATCATGCGCCGGTTGTTGCCGGGCACGAACAGCAGCGTGCGCTCCAGCCGCAGCGGAACACCCATAGGCCCCATTATGAGCCAGATAAGCCCGCCCCGGGCGTGACCTAGGCCACGCGCAGGACGACCTTGCCGTGAACCTCGCCCCGCTGCACCAGGTCCTGCGCCTCGCGCGCCTGCTCGAAGGGCAGCAGCCGCCCCAGCCGCACCCGCAACTGCCCGCCCGCCGCCAGCGCGGCGATGGCGGCCAGATCTTTGGCGCTGCGCTGCAGGAAGAAGGCGATCGCGCGCACGCCGTGACGCGCGGCGGCATCGGGGTCGCCGATCCCCACCGACGACACCAGCACGCCGCCGGGCGCGAGTACCCGGTACGAGCGTGCCTGCACCTCCCCGCCCACCAGGTCGAGCACCGCCTCCACCTCGCCCACCACATCCTCGAATCGTTGCGTGGTGCCGTCCATCACCTTCGCCGCTCCCAGGCTGGCGACGTAACCGATATCGTCGCCCAGCGCCGTGGCATAGACGCGCGCGCCGCGCCGCACGGCCAGTTGCACCGCCAGCGAGCCGACCGCGCCGCCGGCGCCGTGGATCAGCACCGTTGGTCCGGACCCCGCTCGCGCTGCCTCGTTCACCATCTGCAGCGCCGTCAGGCCCGGCGTGGGCAGCGCGGCCGCGGTCTCGAAACTCAGCCCCTGCGGCATGCGGGCGATGGCATCCGCCTGCGCCAGCGCGAACTCGGCGTAGGCGCCCTCGGCAAAGCCAAACACCGCTTCACCGCGCCGGAAGTTGGCGCCCGCCCCGGGTTCCTCCACCGTGCCGGCGAAGTCCTGGCCGGCAACCTGCGGCAGGCGTGCCCGCCCGCCCATCCGCCCCTCCCGCACCTTCCAATCCACCGGATTCACGCCCGCGCTCCTTACCCGCGCCAGCACCTGCCCGGCCCCCGGTCCCGGACGCGGCATCTCGCCCATTTCCAGGCGGTCGCTGCCGCCGTATTCCTGAAACCGAATGACCCGCATGCCGCCCTTGGATGCGCTTCAGTACGAACGTGGCAGTCCCAGCACGTGCTCGGCGAGGTACGCCAGGATCAGGTTGGTGGAAATCGGCGCCACCTGATAGAGCCGCGTCTCCCGGAACTTGCGCTCGATGTCGTACTCGGCCGCGAACCCGAAGCCGCCGTGGGTTTGCAGGCAGACGTTGGCGCACTCCCAGGAGGCGTCAGCGGCCAGCAGCTTGGCGGTGTTGGCGGCGGCGCCGGCGGATTGGCCGGCGTCGAAGCGCGCCGCGGCGTCGTACCGCATGAGATCGGCGGCCAGCAGGTTGGCATAGGCGCGCGCGATGGGGAACTGCACCCCCTGGTTTTGCCCGATCGGCCGCTCGAACACCACCCGCTCGCAGGCGTAGCGGCGGGCCCGCTCCAAGAACCAGAACCCGTCGCCGATGCACTCGGCCGCGATCAGGATGCGCTCCGCGTTCATCCCGTCGAGGATGCAGCGCAGCCCCTGGCCCTCGGTCCCGATCAGGTTCTCCGCCGGCACCGCGAACCGCTCGAAGAATACCTCGCTGGTCTCGTGGTTCACCATGTTGCGGATCGGCCGCGCGCTCATGCCCGCGGCTTCGCGCTCGGCCGCCGGCGGCAGCTCCAGCAGGAACACCGACAACCCTTCGCCCCGCTTGCGCACCGCCTCCAGCGGCGTGGTGCGCGCCAGCAGCAGCAGCAGATCGGTGTGCGGCAGGCGCGACGTCCAGACCTTCTGGCCGGAGATCAGGTACCGGTCGCCCTCGCGCTGCGCGACCGTCCGGATGCGCGTGGTGTCGGTGCCGGCGGTGGGCTCGGTCACCGCGAACGACTGCAGCCGCAGCTCGCCCCGCGCCAGCGGCGGCAGCCAGCGCTGCTTCTGCGCCTCCGTGCCGTGGCGCAGCAGCGTCCCCATGGTGTACATCTGCGCGTGGCAGGCCCCGGAGTTGGCCCCCGAACGGTTGATCTCCTCCAGAATCACCGACGCTTCCTCCAGCGTCAGCCCGCCGCCGCCGTAAGCCTCCGGAATCAGCGCCGTCAGCCAGCCGGCGCCGGTCAGTGCGGCGACAAACGCCTCCGGATATCCGCCCGCGGCTTCCACTTCCTGCCAGTAGGCGCCGCCGAAGGTGCCGCAGAGCTCGCGCACCGCCGCCCGAATGTCGGCGTGCAGACCGGCGCGGGGATTGAGTTCCGCCTGCATCGCCGCCTAGCTCGCCGCCGGTGCCTGCGGTGGGCGCAGGCTTTCCACCTGCCGCAGGGCAGGGAAGAAGCGCCACCATAATCCCACCACCAGCAGCGTGCCCAGCCCGCCGTAGATGGTCGCCCGCACCGCCCCCCACCAATGCGCCGTCAGCCCGCTTTCGAACTCGCCGAACTGGTTCGAGGTGCCGATGAACAGCATGTTGACCGCGCTCACCCGGCCGCGCATCTGGTTCGGCGTCAGAATCTGCACCAGCGTCTGCCGCACCACCACGCTCACCATGTCCGCGGCGCCGACGATCACCAGCAGCGCGATCGACAGCCCCAGGTTCCGGCTCAGCCCGAAGCCCACCGTCGCCAGGCCGAACAGCGCCACGCACCCCAGCATGAGCTTGCCCGCGCGCCGCTTCAGCGGATGGAAGGCGAGCAGGATCGCCATCAGCATCGCTCCCGCCGAGGGCGCTGCGCGCAGCACCCCCAGCCCGCGTACCCCGGTGTGCAGGATATCGCTGGCATAGATGGGCAGCAGCGCCACCGCGCCGCCCAGCAGCACCGCGAACAAATCGAGCGAGATCGAGCCCAGAATCACCGGATTGTCCCGCACGTAGTGAAAGCCCGCCAGCAGCGTTTCCAGCGAGACGTTGCGCGGCTCCCGGCGCCCGGTGCGCCGGCGGATGGCGGCGGTGAAGCTCAGCGAGGTCACATAGCACGCCGCCGCCAGCGCATACACGCCCGCCGCGCCTCCCGCCCAGGCATACACCAGCCCGCCCAGTCCCGGCCCCACGATCGTGCCCATCATGAACGTGGTCGATCCCCAGGTCACGGCGTTGGCGAAGTGCGCCTCCGGCACCAGTTCCGGCATCAACGCCTGCCCGGCGGGCGCGCCGAAGGCGCGCACCGTGCCCTGCAGCGCCAGGATGGCGTAGATCGGTCCCGGCGAGCGCTCCCCGCCCAGCGTCACCAGCAGCAGCAGCAGGGCGATCAGGGCGTAGCTCGACTGCACCACCACCAGCACCCCCCGCCGGTCAAAGCGGTCCACCGTATGTCCGGCGGCGAGAAACAGTAGAAAACTGGGGAGAAAGACCGCCAGGCCGGCCAGGCCCAGGCTCAGCGCGCGGTGCGTGATGCTGTAGATTTGCCACGCCACCGCCACCGCGATCATCTCCGAAGCCAGCACCGACGCCAGCCGCGCCCCCTGAAACAGGCGGAAATCGCGAAAACGCAGCGCCGCGTGGGGCGCATCCGCTACGGCGGCGCTCGGGGAGGGTTCCGACATGAAGAATCATCATGGCACAGCCGCCGCTTGCGCTTAGACTGGGCAGGTGCGGTGGTTCGCCCTGATCCTGGCCCCGATCCTGGCCCTGCGGGGGGCGGCCGCCGGCACGCCTCCGCTGGCGATCGAGGTGCCCGTGCTGGTGCTCGATCACCAGGGCCAGCCGGTGCTGCAACTCAATGAGGACCTGTTCCGGCTGAGCGACAACGGCCGCCAGCAGCGCCTGGTGCGCTTCGCTTCCGCCGAGCGCCCGGTCTCGGTGGCGCTCGTGGTGGATACGCGCGATCCCGCCGCCCTCCGTCAGGCGGCGCGCAGCGCGCAGGTGGTGGCGGCCATGCTGATGGGCCAGGGCGGCGCCGCCAGCGTCTATGCCGCCGGCACGCAGGCCCGGCTCGAGCTCCCCTTCACCACCGAC
>DAIDIF010000255.1 GCA_027451805.1 Acidobacteriota bacterium | reverse complement strand
GCCGCGCGGATCGCCGCCGAAATCCTGGGCGGGGAGCCGCGGAGCGAGTTCCGCGGCGCCGGGTACTGCATGCTGGAGACGGGCGAGGACCGGGCCGGCATCGCTTACGGAAATTTCTTCGCGGAGCCTGCGCCGCAGGTGACACTCCGACCCATCGGGAGACCGTGGCACATCGGCAAGGTGCTGTTCGAAAAATGGTGGCTGGCGCCGCCCGGGTGGAAGCGCGAGTTCTATGCAACCCTGCTCAGGACGGGCGGGAGGGCGTACGGAATTCCCGTCGCCCTCTAAAGCTACGACTGCGCCCGGGCGCGCGGCGGCTGCGACGGGCGTGGCTTGACGCCAGGCCCGATCTGGATCGGCTCTAAGGACTACAAGGAGCGCAAGGAATGAACTATTTGCTTATCCTGAACGACCCGCCGTATGGAACCGAGCGCAGCTATAACGGCCTGCGGCTGGCGAATCGGCTGGCCAAGATAGAGGGGAACGCGGTTTCGGTGTTTCTCATGGGGGATGCAGCGGCGTGCGCGGCGAGCGGCCAAGTCACGCCGGCCGGCTACTACAACATTGAGCGGATGCTGAAGATCTTCGCGGCCCAGGGGGGCAAGATCGGCGTCTGCGGGACGTGCATGGACGGCCGCGGCCTCAAGGCGGAGGCGCTGGCCGAAGGCGCGCAGCGCAGCACGCTCGACGAGCTGGCCGCCTGGACGCAGGGCGCCGACCGGGTCATCGTGTTTTAGAGAAGCGGGCATGGGCAGGGAGACGGCGATCCGTCCTGAGTCCTACGCCCGCTGGCGTGCCTCCGGATTGGGCGCACGGACCGAGTCGCTTGAGCAAGAAGCCGTATTCGCGCTTGCCGGAGACCTGGCCGGCCTGCGGGTCCTCGATGTCGGCTGCGGGGACGGCACCTATTCCATTCATGCGGCGCAAGGCGGCGCGACGGTGACCGGCCTTGATCGTTCCCCGGCGATGCTCGACGCGGCGCGACGGCGCGCCAACGGCGCGGGCGTGACCGTGGCGTGGCGCGAAGGGCGCGCCGAAGCGCTCGGCTTCGAGCCGGCGTCATTCGACATGGTCATCGCCGTGACGGTTCTCTGCTGGGTGACCGACCGCGCGGCGGCGGTCCAGGAGATGGCGCGTGTGCTGCGGCCTGGCGGCATCGTCGTGATCGGGGAGTTGGGGCGTTACAGCCTCTGGGCTCTGGCACGCAGGATGCGGGGGTGGCGTGGAGAGAAATTCTGGCGCCAGGCGCATTTCTGGACAACGGATGAGCTGCGCTGCCTGGTGGAATCGGGCGGGCTGGAATTCAACGCGGTGCGCGGGGCCGTGTACTATCCGCCGTCGCGGATCGTCGCGAAGTGGCTGACGCCTCTTGATCGTTTGTTGTCCGGAATCAGCCCGGTGGGCGCGGCGTTTCTCTGTGTTCGGGCGGACAAGCCGTCGCCGGGTTACGGGCAGGGCGGGGCGATGCGCGGCGGGCTGCGCGGGCTGCGGTACAAGGTGGCCCCGGAATCCGCAAGCCTCAACAGCGGGCTCTTGATCAACAACGGGGGTAGGCCGGGAACCCGGGACTGGTAAAACGGTCTTGGGAGAACGATTTTGACCAATGCAGAGATTCTGTTAGGCCTACCCGATCTTCAGTTTAACGGTTGCAAGCGGCAGGGGGACAGGGTGAAGTTCTCGGCCCGCTATAGCGGGCCGAGGGCTTGCGGGCACTGCGGGTCGCAGGCAGTGCAGAGTCGCGGCCGGTAGCGACGGGTGGTGCGACACGAGAACTGGGGGCTGCGGCACTGTTGGTTGGAGATCGAGGCCTGGAAGCTGCGCTGCCGGAGCTGCGGACGGCAATCGCGGCAGCGCCTGCCGGGGATCTTACCCTGCCGGCGAGCCAGCCAGTGCTTCCAGGAAATGGTCTACCGCCAGCACCTGGACGGGATCAACCGCAGCCGGCTGGGGCGGCGGGAGGGGATTGGCGCGGCCACCGTCGAGCGCTACTTCCGGCGCGGGCTGGCGCGGCGGTTTCGCGAGTGGCACCCGCCGCCAGGGTTATGCCACCACCTTCTGCGACCTGCGCAACCATAAAATCTACGACGTGGCGCTGGGGCGTTCCGAGGCGGCGCTGGAGAGTTGGCTCGGCCGGCTGGAGGGCAAAGCCGAAGTCCGGGTGGTCTGCATGGATTTGGCTGCCACCTACCGCGCTCTGGTGCGCAAGCACTTTCCCAACGCCCGCATCGTGGCCGACCGCTTTCACGTCATCCGCATCATCAATCACCACTTCCTGGCCTGCTGGCGGGAACTCGACCCGGCTGGCAGCCGCAATCAGGGCTTGGTCTCGCTCATGCGCCGCCATCGCCACAACCTCCGCCCCGAGCAGCACCAGAACCTCGAACGCTACCTGAGCGAGAACCCCGCGCTGCAACTCATCTACCGCTTCAAGCAGCGGCTATGCTACCTGCTCTTGAAGAAAAACCGTACCCGCAAGCAGTGCGCCCAACTGGCACCCCGTTTCCTGCGCGCCGTCTACCAGTTGCGGCGGGCGCGCCTGCCGCAACTGGTCCAGCTCGGCGATGCCCTGCACGCCTGGGCCGCCGAAATCGCCACCATGTGGCGCTTCAGCCGCAACAACGGCATCACCGAAGGCTTCCACAACAAAATGGAACTGACCAGCCGCCAGGCCCTCGGCTTCCGCAACTTCGAAAACTACCGCAGAAGGGTTAAGGTACTATGCGGTTGAACCGCTCTCGGGACCGGCACGTCCCCCGTTGTTGGCGTAGAGCCCAACAGCGCGGGCGTGCCCGGGGCCGGACTCGAACCGGCACGGGCCTTGCGGCCCTCGGGATTTTAAGTCCCGTGCGTCTACCAGTTTCGCCACCCGGGCGTATTGCCTAAGTCTTTACCCTACATTGACTTGGGGCGGATTGCCAGCACGTTCGCGCATCGCCCAAAAGTGCCGGTGCCACTTCTGGTGCCACTTCGCCCCGCGTAACGCGGCAAAGCCGCACGTGGTCGCTAGGGGCGGCAGCGCTAGCTGCGGGTGCGGGGGCGCGACCTAGACGCGGACTCGGCCCCGGGTGGTTCGCGGAAGGGCTTCACGGCAATGCGCTCATACCGCACCGCGATGATTTCCAGTTTCTCCGTAGCGCCGGGCGCGCGCAGGACCACCGAGTCGCCGGATCCGGACTTCATCAACGCGCGCGCCAGCGGCGACTGCCAGCTGATATGGTGGCGATCGAGATCGACCTCGTCGACGCCGACGATGCTCACCACCTGCTCGGTTCCAGCGGCGTTCACGTAGCCCACCGTCGCACCAAAGAAGACCTGCGTTGCCGCCCGCCCGCTTCTGGGGGCTTCCGGGTCCACTACTTCGCAGGCTTCGATCCGTTTCGTAAGGAAGCGAATCCGCCGATCGATCTCGCGCAGCCGTCGTTTGCCGTACTGATAATCGGCGTTTTCGCTGCGATCGCCGTTGCTCGCCGCCCAGGCCACCACCTCGGTCACCGCCCGCCGTTCCCGGGTGAGCAGAAACCGCAGCTCGTCCTGGAGCCGTTGCAGGCCGCTTGGTGTGATGTAGTTCTTGACGCCGGCGAGATCGGCGTGTTGGGCCTCTTCCGTGGCGTGGGCGAGCTCGTCACCGTCGCCATCGGCGTCGGATTCCCTAGTGAAAGCCTTGCTCATGCCCTCCACTCATTCAATCATGGATACCGGCGGGCCGGCCCGTTTGACCGGCGCGGGCCCCCGCGAGTCGCAAGATTTCTCTTGGCAGGGCCGAGGGCTGCGAACTACCATCGGCAACTGACCGTCGCGGATGATCGGGGGCCGAAGCCCCAGGAGCGGAACCATGAGAAAAGTACTGCACGTCACAGGCTGTATCCTCACCACCGGGTTGCTGCTGGGCTTGGCCGTCGCGCAGGCGCCCAACCCGCTGGCGGCGCTGCATTTTCGCTTCGTCGGGCCGCAGGGCAACCGCGACATTGCGGTGGCGGGCGTGCCCGGCAACCCGCTGGTCATCTACTACGGGGCGGCCTCGGGCGGAATTTGGAAGACGACCAACGGCGGCGTCAGCTTCCGCCCGATCTTTGACCACCAGGACGTGTCGGCGGTGGGCGCGCTGGCGGTGGCGCCCGAGTCGCCAAACATCGTCTGGGCGGGCACCGGCGAGCCCTGGATCATCCGCCAGCCGACCTCGCCCGGCGACGGCGTGTACAAGTCCACCGACAGCGGCCGGCACTGGCAGCACATGGGCCTGGAGCAGACCGGTCACATTGCCGGCATCGAGATCAATCCCCGCAACCCGGCGATCGTTTACGCCTGCGCGGTGGGCCAGGGGTACCGCAATAACCCCGAGCGCGGCGTGTACCGCACCGAGGACGGCGGCAAGACCTGGACCCAGGTGCTCAAGGTCAACGACCAGACCGGCTGCAGCGGCATCACCATGGACGCGCACGATCCCAACACGCTGTTCGCCGGCATGTGGCAGTTGCGCATCCGGCCCTGGGATCTGGACAGCGGCGGGCCCGGGAGCGGCGTGTTCGTGACCCACGACGGTGGCAACACCTGGAAGCGGGTGAGCGGGCACGGGCTGCCGGCGGCGGGCGCGGACGTGGGCAAGGTCGCGGTGCGCGTGGCGCCGAGCGATTCGAGCCGGGTCTACGCGCTGATGCAGGAGTCGCCGGCGCCGGCCTTTTACCAATCCGACGATTACGGCAAGACCTGGCGGCTGATGAACCGCAACAACCGCATGACCGGGCGCGCCGCGTATTTCACCAATTTCCGGGTGTCGCCGGGCGACGAGAACCTGGTCTATTTCGTGGCGCAATACTGGAGCGTGTCGCGCGACGGCGGCAAGACCTTCGTCACGAATGTGGGCCGGGCGGGCGGCGATCTGCACAACATCTGGATTGACCCGACCAACCCGAAACGCATGCTGGTGGCTGACGACAGCGGCGGCGGCATCAGCCTGGACGGAGGCAAGAGCTGGCAGCGGGTGAAGCTGCCGATCGCGCAGATGTATCACGTCTACGCCGACAACCGCATCCCCTACGACGTGCTCGGCAACCGGCAGGACGACGACGGCGAAGAGGGCCCCAGCCGCACGCTCTACGCCGCCGGGTTCGGCGGCTCGGTTGGCGGCCCGATCACCTCGGCGGACTGGCACGGCTTCGCCGGCTGCGAGAGCGGCTTCGGCGTGCCCGACCCGGTGAACCCCGACATCATCTGGACGGGCTGCTACAACGGCGATTTGACCCGCGTGGACGAGAAGACCGGGCAGGCGCGCAACGTCTCGGTCTGGCCGGAGGATTCCTTCGGCGAAGCCCCCGCCGACGCGCGCGACCGCTGGAACTGGACCTTCCCCATCGCCATTTCGCCCCGCGATCACAACAAGGTGTTTGTGGGCAGCCAGTACGTGTATGAAACCGTCAACGCCGGGCAGAGCTGGACCCGGATCAGCCCGGATCTGACCCGCAACGACAAGAGCCGGGAAGGCAGCTCGGGCGGCATCGCCGGCGACAACCTGATGACGTTCAACAGCGAGACGCTGTCGAACATCTCCATCTCGCCGGTGCAAGCCGGGGTGATGTGGGTGGGCAGCTACGACGGCGAGGTGCACGTCACCCAGGACGGCGGCAAGACCTGGACCAACGTCACCGCCAACCTCCCCGGGCTGCCGCCCTGGGGCGAGATCACCCGCATCGAGCCCTCGCACTTCGCCGCCGGCACCGCCTATTTGAGCGACGACCGGATGCTGATGGGCGACTACAACCCGTACATCTATAAGACGACGGATTTCGGCCGCACCTGGACGAACATCGCGGGCGACATCCCGCATTCCCTGTTCAGCTATGTGCACATCGTGCGCGAGGACCCGGTGCGGGCTGGCATGCTCTACGCCGGGACCGAAAACACGATCTACTTCAGCCTCGACGACGGCGCCCACTGGACCCCGCTGAAGAACAACCTGCCGGCGGCGCCGATGTACTGGCTGACGATTCAGCCGCGCTTCAACGACCTGGTGGTCGGGACCTACGGCCGCGGCATGTGGATTCTGGACGACATTACGCCGCTGCGGAGCTGGGACAAGGTGGTGCAGGCGGGCGCGGTGCATCTGTTCAAACCGCGCGCGGCCTACCGCTTCCGGCGCTCGGTGCTGGTGCCGCAGAGCGGCCCCAACGACCCGGTCCTCGGCCAGAACCCGCCCTACGGGGCCGACCTGGACTACTACCTGCCCGCGGGCGCGAAGTCGGCGACGCTGACGATTCGCGGCGGCGACGGGCAGGTGATTCGCACCGTCAAGGG
Source organism: Acidobacteriota bacterium (assembly GCA_027451805.1). Taxonomy (GTDB): domain Bacteria; phylum Acidobacteriota; class Terriglobia; order Terriglobales; family SCQP01; genus SCQP01. Next base: position 4,609 of record DAIDIF010000255.1, on the reverse strand, counting down.
CACCGCCCGCGAGGGGCTGAACCGCGTCTGGTGGAACCTGCACTACCCGAGCACCACCGTGGTGCACCTGCTCACGCCGCCGCCGAATCAGCCCTGGGTCACGGTGGGCCCGCAAGGCTGGCGGCCGCTGGTGGCCTGGGGCGGCCAGCCGGGTTCGCCGCGGGTGGTGCCGGGGACCTACCAGGTGCAGCTCACGGTGGACGGCAAAGCCATGGGCACCGAGCCGCTGACCGTGCTCAAGGACCCGCATGCTTCCGGCACGCCAGCCACCATGGAGTCGCAACTCAAGTTCGCCCTCATGATGCAGGACGAAGTCAACCAGGTCGCGGACATGATCAACGGGGTGGAGCGCACACGCCGGCAGTTGGAGGATGCGGCCGCGGTGCTGGCGCACTATCCCGATGCGGCGGCGGCGCTGCAGGCGGATCACGCGCTCGAGGCCAAGTACATCGCGCTCGAAGGCAAGCTCTACGATGTGAACCTGGGCAGCCAGAGCGTGGAGGAGTCGTTCATGACGCCGGTGCAGTTGTACGAGAAACTGTGTAGCCTGGCCGCCGATTTCAACGGCACCGGGCGGTACGGAGGCGGCGCCGACCTGGGGCCGACCGTGCAGGCCATCGCCGTGAACCAGAAGCTGGCGGGCGAGATGAACCAGATCCGCGCCGGGCTGGCGGCATTGAACCGCACCGACGGGGCCGCCTTCAACACGCAACTGCATGCGCTCGGCCTGGGCCTGGGGATTCAGTACGCGGCGCTGCCGGCGGGGGGGCGCTGAGCGGAGAGGCCGGCTAGTTCCACCAGGGCTTCTTCATCTGTTCGCCGACGGCGACGCGGATCAGGAAGAGGGGCTTAAAGTCGGTGGCGCTGGTCTGTTCCGCGCGCTGCTCGGCCAGTATGGGGTCGAGGAGCGCGGCGTAGGCGAAGACGCTGACTTCGGGCGCACCGGCGCCAGGAGCTTACAGGGAGTACGTGACGACGGCCGGCCGACCGAGCCGCCCTGCCGCAGTCACAGCCCGGGCGGGACGACGACGCAGCGCGCCGCGCATCGCCCCGCCCGGCTCGTATCACGGCGGCGGCTCCCGTGTGGGGCCTGGGGATTCAGTTCGCGGCCCCGCCGGCAGGCGCGAGCGATCAACTTTCGGGGGAGACGCCCTCCGCACGCCACATTCCGCTGGGGGCACCAACCCGATAGTTGCGGAATATCCCCCAAGAGGAGACGCGATCCGCTGGCTATCATCCGCCACTCGCGGGCCGGCGCATTGGCTCTTGCCGTGCATATATATCAGTGGCAGGAGGTATCGAACCGTGAAACTTAGATTTCTTTTCTCTTTTGCGGCGCTGGCGGCAACGCTGGTGTTGCTCGGCTTTACCGTGCGCCAAAGTGCAATTTCAAGCCAAAACGGCGGACGCCAGGGCCAGGAGGCGACGGCCCAGGCGGCGCAGCCGGCGGATTCGCCGGTGCTGAACGATCTGCTCGACGAGGTGCGCCTGCAATCGGCGCAGATGGAAGTCGACTCCGAAGCGCTGCTGTTCATGGATCGCTCGCCGGTGTGGCGCCAGGCGCACGCGGACCAGTTGAACGTGATCCGGGGGCACGTCAACGAGATCGGCAAACTGGAACAGCGCATGCGCGATGCGCGCGATTCCGGCTCGCCCTGGCAGCAGGACGCGGTGGACCAAGTCCGGCCGCTGCTGCAGCAGATGGCCGACAATCTGACCACCGCGATCGAGCACTACAACCGGACCCGGCATGTAGCCCGGACCGGGCCCTACGCCGACTATTTGCAGGCGAACGCCGACTTGGCCGTGCGGCTGCACGCGATGGTGAACGACGCGGTGCAGTACGGCAAGGCGAAGGCCAACTTCGAGAAGCAGTCCGAGCCCAGCGAACCGGGGCGGTAGTTTCGCTCGGGAGCGCGGCGCGCGCTGCGGTTCGGCGGCGCTTGGCTCCGGTCCTCGCCCCGCGCCGGCTCGAGCCGCGCGGGGCGCCGGTCGTGGCGGCCGCCTCGCGCGGCATCCGGCCGAGGGAGGAACCCATGTTGGCGCTCACGAGGCACGCCGTTCCGATGGCGCTGGGGTTGTTGCTGGCGTGCCCGGGCGGGCAGTCGCAGAGCGGCGCCGTCGCGGGGGCGCGCGTGCGGATCCAGCGCGGCTTGGCCGCGCCTCTCCCGCCGCAGGCGGCGCCGGCCGACCACTCTCCCTTCAGCGCCGACGTGGCGCTCACGGATGAGGACGGAAACGTGGTGGGCGCCGGCTTGACGCGGGGGAACTTCCGCCTGAGCGACAACGGGCAAGCCCAGCCGATCACCAGCTTCGCGCCCCCCAGCGCGTCCGCCACGGTGGTGCTGCTGCTCGAGAACAGCGGCATGGCGTACAACTACTTCGCCTACCGGGCCGCCGCGTGGGGTAGCACCTTTCTGGGCCATCTGGCGCCCGACGACTACGTCGCGCTCGTGACCTACGATCTGAAGCCGAACGTGCGCGTGGACTTCACGCGCAACAAGGCGCAGGTTCGAGACCAGTTGCAGGCCCTCCCTGCCCCGCCGTTTCGCGAAGCCAACTTATTCGACGCGCTGGTGGAGACGCTCGACCGGCTCGAGAAGGTGCGCGGCAAGAAGGCGATCGTGCTCATCACCACCGGCTTCAATACCTTCAGCGCGGCCAATTTCGACAACGTGCGGCAGCGCCTGCGCGAGACCGACACCACCGTGTTTGTGGTCGGCACGGCGGAAGCGGAGTACCTGGCGGCGGAGTCGCGCGTGGCGTCTTCGGCGGGCAGCTCGATGAGCTATCTGCACGCGAAGAATCAGCTCAGCACGTTTGTCAAGATGAGCGGGGGAATAGCCTGGTTCCCGCGCTTCCCCGGCGAGCTGCCGGATATATTCCGCACGATCGCGGCGATGCTGCGCAGCCAGTACCGGCTGGGTTTCTCCCCGCCCGATGCCATGTGCGACGGGCAATACCACAAGCTGAAGGTCAGCGTCGTGGGACCGGAGGGGAAGGCGTTCACCGTCATCGACAGCAAGGGCAGGCACCGCACCGTGGCGGTCCATGCGCGCGAAGGTTACGTCGCGCGCCGGCCGACGCCGGGCCGGTAGGCAAGGAGGGAGGAGCCGTGACTTTGGCATGGAAACGAGCGCTGGCGCTGGGGCTGAGCCTGTGCCTGATCATGCTGCCGACCGCCGGCGCGCGGACGCAGGTGCCGCCGCCGCAGGCGCAGCCGGCGAAGCCCTTGCGCGACTATCTCCAGATGAGCTATCGCGAGCTCTTCGACGTGGCGCCGCAGGTGCAGTTCAGCGCCGCGCAGTTTGAGGCGCAGCGGGACGTGCTGGAACAGGGGAAGGACCTCTGTGTCACGCGGTTCAAGGACCGCGCGAAGCAGTACCAGAAGCAGCTGGATGCCGCGCAGAAGGAGCTCAAGAAGAGCAGCCCGGGGCTGACCGACGCGCAGCGCAAGGCTGTCCACTGCGACATTCAGAATCTCGCGCTGGTGCGCAGCGAAGCGCAGGTCCTGGCCGAGCATGCCATCCCGACCGCCTATGACAACCTGAACGCCAAGCTCGAGCTGATGCAGCAATGGCCGGCGCAATATCAACAGGCGCGGCAGGAGATCGCCAGCGGCGCCTACTTGAACCGCCGCTGGGGCGATGTGAAGGATATCGGCTTCCGGGTGATCGCGGCCAACCAGCAGGACGACATCAAGACCGGGCAGCAGGCGGCGGAGGAACTGCGGCGGGCGGGCGTGTTGCCGCCGGAACTGGAGAACAAGGCCATCCAGCAGTACGTCCAGGAGTTGGCGCAGAAGCTCGCCCGCAACTCCGATCTGAAGATCCCGCTGCACGTGGTGGTGCTGCAGTCGCGGGAGATCAACGCCCTGGCGCTGCCCGGCGGCTATCTGTTCGTCGAGCGCGGCCTGCTGGAAGCCAGCGACGACGAAGCCGAACTGGCCGGGGTGCTGGCGCATGAGATGGCCCACGATGCCGCCCGCCATGGCCACCGGCTGATGAGGCGAGCCACGATCGCCAGCATCCTCTATCAGGTGGCGCAAGTCGCCGCGTTGGTGCTCACCGGCGGCGCCGCCGGGGCCGCCGCGTATTACGGCCTGCAGTATGGGTTCTACGGCCTGGGGCTTTTCATCAACCTCGACTTGCTCGGCGTGAGCCGGTCCAGCGAGCTCGAGGCGGACCAGCTCGGCATGCAGTACGCCTGGAAGGCGGGGTACGATCCTTCCGGCTTCACGCGCTTTTTCGACAAGATCGCGACGCGGGAGGGGTATGTCAACGGCGTGAGCTGGTTTCGGACGCACCCGCCCTTTTACGGCAGGATGGTCGCCGCCGAGCGGGAAATGATGTTTCTGCCGGCGAATCCGCAGGCGATCGTCACCAGCTCCGCGTTCGAGCAGATGAAGCGGGAACTGGCGCCGATCGCGGCGCAAGCCGAACGGGCGGACTTGAACAAGCCGAGCCTGCTGATCAGCCGGGAGGAGGGCTGTACGCCCCCGGCCAAGATCGAATACAAACCCGGCCAGTCGATCGAACAGTTGTGCGCGCAGCCCATGCTGACGCCCGGCGGGCGATAACGCGGCGCTCAGCTTTCGGCGGCGACGACA
>DAIDIF010000254.1 GCA_027451805.1 Acidobacteriota bacterium | reverse complement strand
GCGTCAGGGCGGCGGGAGGGAGGGGGAAGGTGGGGGTGCCGGCGGCGGGCCAGTGGGCGCGAACCACGGTCCGCACCCGCTCCCAGCCCAGCGCCCAAGCCAGCCCCAACACGCCCACCCAGAGCGCGTCCCAGGCGGATTCGCGCTCGAGCTGGCGGCGGGCGTTGGCCACGGTCAGCGCGGAGGCCTCGGGCGCGGTGATGGCGAGCGGCGCGAGCAACGCCAGCGTGGCGAGAAAGCCGAAGAGGCCGGAGACCAGCAGGCTGATCCAGGCGGTGAGCCAGAAGGAGCTGAGCGGAACGGCGGTGTCATAGCCGATCAGCGCCGCGGGCAGGGCGTTGGCGCTGAGCGCCAGCATCACGCCCCCGCCCGCCGCCGCCAGCTTGAGCAACGTGGACCAGCGCAGCTCGGAACCGCGGGCGAAGCGGTACATCAGGTAGAACAGCAGCGCGGCGGAGAGCGAGATGAGCAGGTCGCGCGCCAGCCCCAGCAACGTTCCCCCGAGCGTGGTCTGCTCGAAGGCGCGCACCCGAGCGTCGGGCACGTGATACCAGGCGGTGAAGTAGGCGACCTTGGCGCCCGCCAGATCGGCCTCGACGCGGTAGCTGACCTCGCCGGGCAGCGGCGAGGCGGCGGTGGACGCCCAGACGAAGGTGCTGTCGAGCCGCGCCGGGCGGTGCTGCTGGATGGCGGTCAGCAGCGCCATGGGGCGGACGTCAATACCGCGCTGCTGCAGGAACTGGGCCGCCGTCGCCATGGCCTGCGGCAGCGGGGGCGCGGCGCCGGGCGCGGTCTGAGGGAGCTGGTGGAGGAAGCCGACGACGGCGCCAGTGTCGGCCCGCAGCGCCACGGCGAACTCCTCCGCCTGCAGCGGGCGGAAGAAGCGCACCTCCCAATATTCGGCCGGGACCGCGGGATGGCCGGCGCCGGGCGCGGAAAAGGCCCGGACCAGCGCCAACGGCCCGCGGCGGTGGAAGATATCGCTGGCGGCGATGCGGTTGTCGCGACCATGGCCGGCGGTGAGCGCGGTGGCGACGGCGGGGACGGCGCGATAGCCGGCAAGGTGAAAGCCCTGGCGGCGCAAGTACTGGCGCGCGGCGGCGATGGCCTGGCTCCGCCCCAGCCGCCAGGGCAAGGCGCTGTCCCAGCGCGGCACCGGCACTGCGAACGCCGACAGGAGCGCGCCGGCGACGATGAGGCCGGCGGTCCAGTTGGGGCCCGGAATCGGCTCGTAGGGCCGATGCGGGGGCGCCAGCGGCGCGGGGGCGGGCTCCGGCGACGCCGACGGGGGCGGGATGGCCGCGGCCGGCGGGGGGACGGGGACGGCGGCATTGGCGAGCTCGGCCTCGGGCGCAAACCCGCCGTACCGCCAATAGGCGGCGACCGCCACCAGCAAGGGCGCCAGCGCCAGCAGCGCGGTGACCGCGCCGCTGCCGCGCAAATAGAGATCGTGGGCGCGCAGCAACAGCATGGCGGTGTAGAGCGCGTCCACGGTGTAATGCCATACCACCGTGGCCAGGATGCCGAAGCGGATCATGATCCAGCTCAGCAGGATGCCGCCCAGGCCGACCTCGACACCGCGGATGTAAAAGGGCTCATTGGGATAGGTGGCGTGCCCGAACCCCCACAGGAACGAGGCCGCGATCACCGCGACCCAGAGCCAGCGGAACCACTTCTCAAACAGCGGAATCGCCAGCATGCGGAAGCCGAACTCTTCCGAAATCGCGGGGAAGAACCCGCTGAAGAGCACGAAGGCCCAGGGCAGCTTGGTGTTGAGCAGGTCGTCGTAGGGAATATCGGCCGGCGCCCAGGCGCCGAAGTGGTTGGCGATGAGGTAGAAGACCGTCTGGTAGGCGAAGAAGAAGGCCGCCAGCGACAGCCCCAGCACCATGCTCAACAGGAACGTCTTGCTGCGCACGCCGCGCCAACTGAGGAAACTCTCCAGCGCCATGTGCCGGCCGAACCGCTCGCGGTAGAGCGACTCGGCGGTCGCGGTGAGCACGATGAAAAACGCGCCGGTGGCGCCGGCGACATAGACGGCGTTGATCAGGTTGCTGGCGAGAAAAGCCGGCCAGGAGGTGGTGGTGGGATAGGAGTAGAGATTGGCGCCGAAGCCGTTGAGGGTGGCGAGAAAACTCAGCAGCGCGCCCACCGCGCCCACCCACATCGCCGGCCGCCAGCGGATATCGCCACGGCGAATGCGCATCACCAGCACAAACAGCATCGCCACGAAGACGAGCAGCAGCAGGCCGGTGTCCACCACGCCGGCATCGTTGTTCTGGGAGCGCAGATTGGCGTAATTCCGCTGCCACTGGTCGGGCACTTCGAGGTAGTCGCTGTAGGCGCCGACCGCATCGCCCTGTACCCGCACGCGGTGGCGATGCTGCGCCTGCGCCAGGTCGCCGGCGGCGTGGGGGGCGAGCGGGCCCGGGTCGCGCCAGGTGAAGTCGTAATCCACGCGGTGCGGCCGCACGTGCCGCGCCGCGCCGACCATCTGCCAGCGCTGCCAGGGCTGGTGCATCGTGCGGGTGAGGAAGCGCTCCGCCACCGCCAGCGCCTGGGCCTGGGTGAGGTGCGCGCCGGGCGCATCGGCGGGGATGACGTGGTCGAAGCCCACCACCGGCCCGGCGGTGGAGACCGAAACGTAAAACTCCTCCTTCGTCAGCGGCCGGAACCAGCGGTTCTGCCAGCGCCAGAGCTGCAGGGTCGAGCCCATCAGGGTGTCGGCACGGCGCAGACCGAGCTCGCGCTCGAGGAACACCATGGCGTCGCCGTCGTAGCCGAACTGTTCGGCGTGCCTGTAGCCGGCGGTGGAGAGCCCTTGCGAGCGCAGGAACGCCTCGGCCACCGGCTCGGAGCCGGAGGCGGAGATCTGGAAGTTGATCGAAGCCTGCGGAAACGCGGCGCGGAAGTAGCGCGAGACGACCAGCAGGGAAACGACAGCCACCAGGACAGCGATGCCGATCAACCGCCAATCGCGGCGCTCCAGCTTGACCGCCGGCCCCGGAGGTGCCATAGCCTGCCATTGTAGGGCACTCGCGTCGCTGCCGGATGACGTGCTGGCGGAATCCATGCGCTTGACCAAGGCTGGCAGCAAGCGCGAGGCGGTAGTAGGGATTTTGCGCGATTACATTCGCCGCCGCCGGATGGCGGAGCTGACCCGGTACGCGGGCTCCTTCCCAGACGATTTCCCCACCTTTGACTGGCGCGGGCCCCAGCGCGGCTGCGCCGCGCGTCCCGCTTGTGCTCGCGCCGGCACGGGGCCCCGGAATCCCCGTACCGGCGCTGCGCCTCGCTGGGGCCGCGCCTCCTCGCTTGCCGGGGGCGGGCCGCCCTGCGGAATTTCGCGGCCTTCCCGCGCCTGCTTTGCCCGCAGGCAAAAGGCGCGGCCCCCGCGAAACGAGGAGATCGAGGCCACCGACTTGCCGCGAGGACGCGCCCAGCATGCCCGTATTGACAGCTCCCTCTGGGTGCACTTCTTCCGCCGCAGCGGCGATGCGGCCAAGCGCGAGCGGGTGAAGGCGCTGCTGGCCGCGGGCGAGGCCGCCTGGTGTCCGCCTGTCCGGCTGGAGCTCTGGCGCGGCGTAGGCGGCAAGGCCGAGCGCGACGCGCTCTCGCGCATGCAGGCGGCGTTGCCCGACTTCCCGGTCACCCCCCCGGTCTGGGACAGCGCCATCGCGCTCGCCGGCCAGAGCCGCGCCGCCGGCCTGGTGACGCCGTCCGCCGACTACCTGATTTTCGCCTGCGCGCGCCTCCACGGCGTGGAGTTGGCGCACGACGACGCGCATTTCGACCAGTTGCGACGCCTGCTAAAAAGTTGAACGCCACCGGCTTCTGGAGCTCTGATCGCCGTTGATTGGCGCGGGCCCCAGCGCGGCTTTGCCGCGCGTCCCGCTTGTGCTCGCGCCTCGTTGCTGGCCGGGGGCGGGCCGCCCTGCGGAGAGTGAGCGCTCAGCGCTATTTGTAGTTCCAGCTCATATTCGCTCCGGGCGGCGCGGTGGCCAGGATGCGTTGCAGCATTTGCGGCATGTAGAGCTGCTCTTCCGACTCCTTGCGGTAGGTGCCGTCGAAGCAGTGGGGCTGGCGCGGACCGAAGGTGAACGAGGCGGTGATCGCCGGATTGTGATGGCTCTCCACCATCGCTTGCAGCCGGTAAACGGCGTCATTGAGGTAGTAGGAATCCATGTCGCCGACGTAGAGGTGCAGCTTGCCGTTGAGCTGGGGCGCGAGCGTCGTCCAGTGCGAGTTGAGCCAGGCGGTGAGGTCGTAATGGTCGTGCCAGTATTGGGCGACCTGGTGGTGGATGACGCCGGTGAGCGGGTTCCAGATCTGCGCCGGATAGCCGTCGGGGCCGACCGGGCCGAACACCGCCTGCCAGATGT
>DAIDIF010000253.1 GCA_027451805.1 Acidobacteriota bacterium | reverse complement strand
CGCCGCCACCGCCGTCGCCGCCACGCGCGAGGCCAGCGTCAAGTTCACCTGCAGCGGCGCGATCGCCGCCCCGCTCGCCGGCACCGCCACCGCCGTCTCCGTCGGCGCGAACGCCGGCATGCTGGTCGCCACCCGGAACGCGCCCGGATGCGCCACCCGCGCCTCGAACCGTCCCGCTTCATCCGTCGAGGTGACGTAGGTTTGCCCGCTGGCGGCGTCCGTCACCGTCACCGTCACCCCCGGCACCGCCATCCCGTCCACCTCGACCGCGCCGCGGATGGTGTCGGCGAAGCCGGCCGCCGCCTGCTGCCGCGGCCGCGCCGCCGGCGCTGCCCAGGCCAGAGCCAGTCCCAATGCCAAACCCATCCCATACGGGCGGAACCCAGGCGCGAGGAGAAAATCCATGGAGAGTGTCCGTGGGCAGCGGCGATTTACGTCTGGACACTACTACGCTGCCCGCCTGCGCCGGTTACGTTGAAACGCCGCCGCGGCGATCTCCGTATAATAGGAAGAACATGCGGGGCAACATCGCGCTGGCGGCGGCCGTCATGGCCATGGCGGCGGCGGCAGGCGCGCAATCCGGCCTGAGCTCGCCCGCAGCCCAAATCACCGCCCAGGTCCAATCCTTTGCGGCCGCTTCGACGGCGCCGGTGGCGCAGTTGGTCGCGGTCGATCGTATCCGCGGCCTGGCGCGCGCGGTTGCGCCGGGCGTCATGCAGGCGGCGCTGACGCAGTTGGCCGCCACCCCCCGCCTCAACCCCTTGCTCGCCGCCGAAATTGCCAGCCTGCAGGCGGCGACCGACCTGCGCACCGGCGACGCCGCCGGCGCCGCGGCCATCTGGCAGCGGCTGGGCGAGGTGGAGGCCTGGCAGGCGGTCGGGCCCTTCGACAACTCCGGCAGCGGCGCCATGGCCACCGTCGAAGGACCGGAAAAAGGTCCAGAAGTTGATCTAAAGGCCCGGTACCAGGGCAAGCAGCGCCAGGTCGGCTGGCGCCCCCTGCCGTACTCCGGCACGCGCGGCGACCTCAACCTCGCCGCCTATCTCACGCCGTCGAAAAGCACGTCCGCCTACCTGGTGAGCTGGGTGCGCAGCCCGCGCGGCCAGGATGTGGCCCTGCGTCTGCGCGACGACGGGTCCACCCGGATCTGGGTGGATGGCAAGCTCCTCTTCCACGAGCAGGGCTCCCACCCCAGTTCCGGCTTCGACCAGCACGCCGTCGGCGCCCACCTCGACAGCGGCTGGAACGAGATTCTGGCCAAAGTCGGCGACGGCGAGTCGTCCGACTGGAACTTCAGCCTGCGCATCACCACCCCCGCCGGCGAACCGCTGCCGCTGGCCGCGCGCGCCACCCCGCCGCCCGGGCTGCCGCCGCGCCAGAGCGGCGGCGCCGTCGTCGCCGTCACCGACCTCACCGCCGAGGCGCGCGCCGCCGCCGCCTCCCGTCAGCCGGCGGCGCTGCTCGACTACGCCTGGGTGTTGAAGGGCAAGCAGAACTACAACGCCGGCGACCACCTCGCCGCCAGCACCTTCCAAGCCGCCATCGCCGCCGCCCCGCAGGACGCCAGCGCGGTGCTCGACTTCGTCGAGAACGACAGCGACGAAAGCCGCCGCTATCAGAACCTCGAGCAGCTGCTGGCCACCGATCCGAACAACGCCCGCGCCCGCCAGGATCTCGGCATCGTGGAACTGGACCGCAACGAGTACTGGCCGGCGCGGCAGAACTTCTGGCAGGCGCTGGGCCAGCCCGGCAACGCCCGCGCCGGGGTGATGGCGCCCGCCGCCGCGATGCAGCGCGCGCCGCTCGCCGCCCTGGGCATGCTGGAGTGCTACGCCGGCTTCGGCATTCCGCCCGAGGCCGAAGCCTGGGCGCACGCGCTGCGCGCCGCGGGCGAGACCAGCCCGCTCATCGCCGCCAGCGTGGGCGCCATCCTGGCGCGCATGGGCGACCTGCCCGCCGCGCTGCGCTGGGCCGCCGACGCCCACGCCGGCGATCAGGGCAACCTGGGCGAGAGCCTGCAACTCGCCGCCCTGCAGCAGCGCAGCGGCCAGCTCACCACCGCGCTCGCCACCCTGCAGCAGGCGATTGCCCTCAACGGCGAACTGCCCGCGCTGCTGGAAACCCAGGCGCGCGCCCTCGCCGGCCTCGGCCGCCAGCCCGCCGCGCTCGCCGCCATCCGCCGCGCCGCCGCGCTCAACCCCGACCAGCCCAACCTGCGCGTCGCCGAGGGCGAGATTGACCGCCAGTTTGGCCACAATGCCGCCGCGCTCGCCGCCTGGCGCGTCGCCCTCAATCTCAATCCCCAGGACGCCGGCTTGCGCAGCCGGCTGCAGTTGGCCGAAGGCAGCGAGACCGCCGTCGCCGCCAGCTTTGAGCGCCCCTACCGCCAGGACCTGAGCCGCGCCATCGCCGCCTACCAGGCGCTGCCCGCCGCCCAGCGCCAGGCGCTCGAAAACGGCGGCCCGGTCGTGGTCCTCGCCGACACCCACGTCACCAACATCTTTCCCTCGGGCAACATCGGCCGCTACGTGCAGCAGATCTTCCGCGTCAACAACAGCAACGGCGCCGAGCAGCTCTCCGTCTATCCCGTCACCTACGATCCCTCCTCCGAGCAGGTCCACTTCCTGTCCGCCCACGTCGTCCACGCCGACGGCAGCACCGCCGATGCGCCGCAAGCCGGCGACCAGCCCGTCAGCCAGTCGGTCGGCTACGAGACCTTCTACGACGTGCGCAACAAGTTCGTGGTCATGCCCACCATGCGCGCCGGCGACTTTGTCGAGATCGCCTACCGCATCCTGCCCACCACCCTGGAGTCGCTCTACGGCAACTACTACGGCGACATTGACCAGTTCGGCAGCAACGCCCCCACCCTTTTCCAGCAGTACGTCGTGCTCACCCCGCGGGACAAGCCGCTCTACTTCAAGCCCGTCCGCTTCCACGGCAAGAGCGAAGTGCGCACCGCCGACGGGGAAACCGTCTACCGCTGGAGCGCGCGCAACCTCCCCGCCCAGATTCAGGAGCCGCTGGCGCCGCCCGCCATCGAGCAGGCGCCCTACATCGCCGTCTCCGCCTTCCGCACCTGGGATCAGTTCGCCAACTGGTATCGCCAGCTCATCCGCGACACTTTCGTCATCAACGGCGAGATGCAGCGGACCGTCGCCAACCTGGTCCGGGGCAAGACCACCGAGCAGCAGAAAGTGGACGCCATCTATCGCTGGGTGATCCAGAACACCCACTACGTGGCGCTGGAGTTCGGCATCCACGGCTACCGCCCCTATCCCGTCACCCAGGTCTTCCACCGCCGCTTCGGCGACTGCAAGGACAAGGCCTCGCTGCTGATCGCCATGCTGCATCAGGCCGGCATCGCCAGCGAGTTCGTGCTGGTGCGCATCCGCGAGCTCGGCGTGCTCGATCCCACCATCCCCTCCGTCGCCGACTTCGACCACGCCATCGTCTACGTCCCCGGCCTGCATCTCTATCTCGACGGCACCGCCGAGTTCGAGGGCGCGCGCGAGCTGCCCGCGGGCGATCAGCGCGCCTTCGTCTTCCGCATCCCCATCGGCGCCGACCTCGCCGCCGACGCGGCCGGCGATCCCCTCCCCGTGCTCGCGCCCACCACGCTCGCCGCCTCCGCCCCGCAAGCCGCGGCGGGCGCCGGCGCGCTGCATCCCGAGGTCACGCCGGAGCAGCCGGCCACCGCCAACGTCGTCAGCCGCACCCTCAACGGCCAGCTCGACGCGCAAGGCAACCTCCACTTCAGCCTGGACATGATCCTGGCCGGCGGCGAGGCGCCCTATTACCGCGAGTCGCTCGAGATCCCCGACCGCCAGGCCGGCGTCCTCCAGGCCATGCTCCACTCCCAGCTTCCCGGCATCTCCGTCGTCAACGCCACCGTCCTCAACGGCAACGACTGGGACCAGCCGCTCGAGATCAGCCTGCAGGGCATGATCCCCAACTTCGCCAGCGTGGACGGCAACACGCTGCTGGTCCCGCGCCAAATTCTGCCCCGCGCCTGGCTGCCGCGCCTGGCCGCGCTCGCCACCCGCAAGACCGACGTGCTCACCGGCCCGCCGCGCATCCTGATCGAGCAAATGCATCTCGCCCTCCCGCCCGGCTTCCAGGTGGCCGGGCTGCCGCCCGCCACCAACCTGCAGCAGCCCTTCGCCGATTTCCAGGCGGCCGCCGGCGTCAACGGCAACACGCTTTCGATGCAGGCCCGCATCGAGACCAAGCACTCCGTGATTCCGCCCGCCGAGTATCCCGCCTTCCGCGCCTTCTGGGCGCAGGTGGATGCGGTGCTCGGCCGCCCGCTCACGCTCCGGGGCGGCGGGGGCCAGCCATGACGCGCGCCCGCCTGTTCTCCCCCCTGCTGGCGCTGGCGCTGCTCGCGCCGCTGGCCGCCCAGGCGCCCAGCCTGCTCGACCGCCTGCCGCGGGTGGCGCCCGACGGCTATGCCGCCGCGTTGCGCGCCGCCCAGGCCCGCGGCGCCGCCGGCGCCGCCGATGCGCGCTGGATCCAGCTCTTCTACGGCTCCCCGGAAGCCCAGGCCGCGGCCGAGGTCGCGCTCCAACGCCCCGCCCCCGGCGCCGAGTGGGCCTTTCTGCAGTTTCTCTCCGCCTATACCCAGGGCCAGGACCTGCAGATGCTGCGCGCCGCCCTCCGTCTCACCCAGCTCGCGCCCAACGATCCCGCCACCGAGCTCGCGGTCCGCACCCTCAGCGGCCAACTGGAGAACGAAGGCCGCACCCTGCTCGACGCCGAGCCCACCTTGCAGCGCCTGCTGAGCGAGCCGCTGCGCGACCCCACCACGCCTTACATGCTCGGCCGCTCGCTGCTCGCCGCCGTGCACGCCCCCGGCATCGCGCTCACGCAGCCGCGCGCCATGGCGCTTGCCGGCCGCCTCGCCCATTGGCAGCTCTGGGGGCCCTTCGGCGAATGGCAAAACCTGGGCTACGACCACGTCTTTGCCATCGAGCGCGGCATCGCCCCCAGCTACCCCGCCGATCTTGGCGCCGGCGTGAGCGGGCCTGCGACCCGCACCCCGCAGCCCTATGAGGAGATTGGGCAGGGTATCAACTTCCCTGTGGATTGGGCCGATCAGGGCGTGGACTTCGCCTCCACCTACGTCCGCGTCGCCACGCCCACTCGCGTCCTGCTCCGCCTCTACTCGCCCGCTTCGGTGGCGCTCGAGATCAACGGCAAGCTGGTGCTCCGCCAGGACCGCCGCTCCCGCTACGACACCGCCGTCTCCACCGGCGCGCTCGTCCTGCAACCCGGCTGGAACCGCATCCTCGTGAAGCTGGCCGGCGAAGCCCCGCGCGATTTCGACCTCATGCTCCGCCCCGCCGCCGGCGCCAGCGCCGGGCTGCAAGATGCCGCCACGCTTCCCGCCGGCGCCACGTTGGCCGCCGCGCCCCAACGGCTGCCGCCGCCGCCGACCCTGGCCAGTTGGGGGGCGGCGCGCCTGGCCCGCGCCCCCAACGATCCGGTGGCGCTCTGGGCGGATGGCGTCCGCCGGCTGCAGGATGAAGACGCCGAGCACGCCCGCGTGGACCTCGAGCACGCCTCGCGGCTCGCCCCCCACGCCGCCGTGATCTGGCTCGATCTCGCCGAGGCCTATGGCAACCTGCCCGACGCCAGCCAGAGTTGGGAGGCCTCCCACATGGAGCAGGCCGCCCGCGCGGCGCTGAAGGCTTCGCCCCGCGCCCTGCGCGCCTACGATCGCCTCGGCCACGTCTACGCCTCGCAGGGCAAGCCCACCCAGGCCGCGCAGCAGTATGCCCACTGTGTCGGCAAAGGCTACGCCGATTGCGACTGGTCCGCCTTCCATCTCGCCGTCTCGCAAAGCTGGTTCTCCGAAGCCCAGACCGATCTCGGCCACGCCCTCGCCGAATCCGGCTCCGACTGGCCCAGCGTCGCCAGCGGCCTGCAGTTCTACGCCTCGCTCGGCATCGCCCAGCCGCTGGCCCGTTGGGAGCGCGTCCTCGCCTCCGATCCGCGCGCTGCCGGCGTCTACGCCACCTACCAGCTCGAGCATGGCCATCCCCATCAGGCGGTGGCGCTGTTCCAAACCGCCATGGGGTTCGACCCCAGCTCCGCCGGGCTGCGCCGCAACTACCTGGTCGCGCTGCAGCAGGCCGGCCCGCCCGCCGTCGCGCTCGCCGCCGCCCGCTCGGCGGTGCTTGATTTCCCCTACGATTGGCGCATCGCCGCCGCCGCCGGCCAGATCGAGCTGCGCCAGAATCCCGCCCAGGGCATCGCCGCGCTGCGCGCCACCGCCTTCAACCGCAACCTGCTCCGGCACCAGGCCGACTATCTCGCCGGCGACAAGTTCTGGGCGCCCTGGTATCACTCCGCCGCCGCGATTCTCAAATCCGCGCCCGGCGCCACCCAATATCCCAACGCCAGCTCCATCCTCGTCTTCGACCAGATGGTGGACCGCATCAACCCCGATTCCAGCCAGGATCAGTACATCCACCAGATCTACCGCGTGCTCAACTCCGCCGGCATCTCCCAGCTCGGCGACGTCACCACCATCGCGCCCGGCTCCGATCTCATCACCATCCGCACCATCAAGCAGGATGGCCGCATGCTGCTGCCGGACAAGATCGCCAACATCCAGGACATCTCCATGCCCGGCCTGGAAGCCGGTGACTACATCGAGATCGAGTTCGTGCAGCACATGCCGCCCTCCGCGGTGATCCCCGGCAGCCTCGACAACAGCGAGTTCTTCGTCTTCAACTCCTCCACCCAGCCCTACAACTACTCCGATTACATCGTCCTTTCCCCCCCCGGCTATCCGCTTCTGGTGGACACCGAGCGCTTCCCCAATCCGCCCACCGTGCGCACCCTGCCCGACGGCTACCTGGCGCAGCAGTGGCTGGTGCAGAAGACGCGCATGCTGGTCACCGAGCCCAACATGCCGCCCGAGCAGAATCTCGTGCCCAAGGTCTGGGTCAGCAGCCAGCTCACCTGGGACGAGATGAGCGACTACTTCGCCGACCACATGTACGCCGTGCGCCGCGTCACCCCCGAGATGGCGCAAGAGGCGGACAAGCTCGCCGCCGGCAAGGCCACCCCCATCGCCCGCGCCGACGCCATCTTCACCTGGGTCGCCGCCCACATCCAGCCCGGCCCCGGCACCATCCTCTCGCCCGCGCGCCAGTACTTCACCGACCGCAACGGCAACCGTGTCGCCACCTTCCTGGCGCTGCTCTCGGCCGCCAAGGTGCCCTACCGCCTGGTGCTCGCCCGCGCCGTCACCGACGACAGCTCCACCAAAATTCCCAGCGTCTACCAATTCCAATACCCGCTGGTGCACGTCGGCGACGCCGGCCCCAACTCCCCCGCCGGCTGGTACGACCTCAACAGCGATTTCGCCCAGCTCAACTACATCTCCCCCGCCTTCCGCGGCGGCCTGGCGCTGGTCGCCGGCGCCCAGGGCGCGGGCGCGTTCACGCACACCCCCACCTTCGACTCCACCCTCGACGGCATGGTGGTCTCCGTCAACGCCCAGGTCGCCGACTCCGGCGACGCCACCCTGCGCCTGGAGATGGATTTCCGCGGCCCCGCCGGCGAGCAGGTGCGCAACGAGCTCGCCAACCTGCCCGATTCCAGCCTGCCTCAGGTCTATCAGCAGGTCCTGCTCGGCAGCTACCCCAACGCCACCTCCACCAGCGGCCGCATCGAGAACCGGCATGACAAGACCAAGCCGCTGATCTTCGTCATCCACGCCACCGTGCCCGCCTTCGTCACCACCGACGGCGACGCCGCCGGCGCCAACTGGGCGATCGAGCACCTCACCGGCGCCCTCGGCGTGCTGCGCCGCTACGCGCCGCTGCCCTTCCGCAAGCACCCGCTCATCATCCCCGGTGACAGCTACGAGCGCACCAGCGTTACCGTCACGCTTCCGCCGCGCTTCGGCTCGCCGGCGCCGCCGGCCGCCGCCAACCTCGCCAACAACTTCGGCCGCTTCACCTCGAGCTTCACCCAGAAGGGCAGCCAGATCGTCTTCAACCGCCTGCTCTTCCTCAAGGCCAATCTCATCCAGCCCGCCGGCTACCCCGCCTTCCGCGCCTTCGCCCAGGCGATTGACGCCCAGGACCACCTCCGCCTCACCGGCAAAGTCGGCCAGTAAAGATCAGCGGCTACTTCAGGCTCACCGGCTGGCTGAGCGTGATCGTGATCGGTGTGCCCGCCTTCAGGTCGAGCGCGCCGCTGCGGCTGGCCAGCAACACCCCCAGGCCGGCGCCCGCCAGCCCGCCGATGCCGGCGCCCTTGCCGCCGCCGGCGATGGCGCCGATCAGCGCGCCCACCGCGCCGCCCGCCGCCGCCGTCCCCACCGCGTTGCGCGTCTGCGACTTCTGCACCCCGCCCTCGCTGGTCGCCGACGGCGCACCCGTGATCGCGCCGCCCACGCCCTTATCGGCGCTCACGTTGCTGATCTCCGCCCGCAACGGCCGCGTCTCCCCGCTCGGCAGGCGCAGGCTGGTGAAGGCGATCTGCAGCCGCGAACTCCCGCTCACCGATCCGCTGCGCTGCACCGATTCCACCTTCCCCGCTACCGTGCTGCCCTGCGGCACCAGCACGGTGGATCCGTCCGCCGAGTACACCGGCGAGGCCACCGTCGCCGTAAACGTCTCGCCCGGGGTGCTGGTCGTCGTGCTCAGCTCGTGGTCCAGCGTCAGGTGGAGAGCGGTGCCCGCCGGCAGCACGTCCGGCGCCGCCCCCGCGCTCACGCGTCCGGGCGGCTGCGCCGGCGCCGCCGGCTGCGCCGCCGCCGGCGCTCCGCTGGTGGTGCCGTAAAAGCCGTCCTGGTATCCGGCGGCATACCCGTTGCGAAACTCCGTCTCATACGCCGACTGGCTCAAGCCCAGGTTGGCGCTATACCCTTCGCTCGCGTTCTGATAGGCCGCATGGCTGCCGGCGTTGAACGGCGCGTGTTGGCGGTAGTCCGTCACCCCGTCGCGGAATCCGGCGTTGTACCCCGCCGTCCGGGCCGAGGCCTGCGTCCCGCCGCTTTGCTGCGCCCCCGCCGCCGGCGCCATCGCCATCAGGCCCAGCCCCGCCAGTGCCAAAACCAAACTCCGAAGCGTCCTCATGTCGCACCCCCACTTTGAAACTTGGATGCCGCTGCGCGCTTCCGCAGCCGATCGGTTCGGCTGGACAGGGGCGTAGCACCGCACTACAATGCCGGGGGATGGCCGTCGTGCGCTTCTTCCGCCGCGTGCAGATCGCCCCGGGCGTGCGCCTGAACCTGGCGCGCCACGGCGCCTCGCTCAGCTTCGGCGTGCGCGGCGCGCATCTCACCGTCGGCCGCCGGGGCTTGCGCCGCACCTTCGGCCTGCCCGGCACGGGCGTGTTCTACACCTCCACCCGCGGCTGGCACTCCGGCTGCCACACCGGCGCCCAGTTCGCGCCCGCGCCCGCCTACGCCGCTCACCCGCGGCAGCCGGTCCAGGGCGGGAACTGGTGGAAGCTGGTGCTGCTGGCGCTCGGCCTGATCGCGCTCGCCGCCATCGGCCAAACCTTCGGCCGCTGAAGCCAGACCAGCGGGAGGGCGGCATGAGCGAAGGGTGGCGAGCCACGCCCGGCCGCTCAGGCCCGGATGCTATCGCGCCATGTCACGAGGCGCTACACTACCGGCGGGAGGGGTACCACCATGAGCCTCAGCCGTCGCAACGTCGTCAAAGGGATGGCCGCCGCCGGCGCCGCCGCCGCGCTCGCCCGCGGCCGCGCCGCCCAGGCCATCGCCGCGCCCGCCGCGCCGCCGCAGCCCAAGGATTGGACCGGCCACAACCGCAACCTCGGCCGCTACTACCGCGCCCCCGGCGCTCCCGCCTTCGCCCCCCATCCCCGCTATCTGGGCGAGCTGCGCGGCACCTGGCTCGCGATCGGCCGCCAGTACGGCGAGCGCGCCGCCGACCTCATCCGCCTGGTCTATGAAGGCTGGTACCGCGAGCTGCTCCCCATCCAGGGCAGCCCCGCCGTCATGGCCGAGTACCTCCGCCATCAGAACGCCTACTACGAGATGCTCGTCCCCGAGGCGCTTGACCTCATGCACGGCATCGCCGAAGGCGCCGAGAGCGAGCTCAAGGCTTCCGCCTTCGCCAACGAGCTGACGCACTTCGACAAGATCCTGATGATCAACAGCTACTTCGGCCTCCAGGGCCGGCCGCCGCGCGGCGCCACCGCCGAGCTCGCGCCGCTCGAGGAGTCCACCCACTGCTGCAGCGGCGCGGTCATGCTCGGCGCCGCCACCGCCGACGGCCAGGCGATCCACTGCAGCTCCGAGGACCAGCACTTCTTTCCGCAGGAGTACCTGGTCAGCTTCATCGCCTCTCCCAGCGACCGCCGCGCCCATCGCTACACCATCACCGACTCCGCCGGCGAGATCGGCAGCGAGCACGCCATGAACGACCGCGGCGTGGTGGTCAGCGGCTACGCCGGCGGCGGCCTGAACATCCTCGGCCCCACCCTGGCGCAGCCCTTTTCCGGCTACCGCCGCCCCGGCCTGGACTGGCAGGTGGGCGATTTCTTCGGCGCCGCCTTCGCCGCCAGCGCCGCCGAGGCGGTCGAGCTGTTGACTGTCGGCCGCCCCGACTACCGCAAAAAGTCGGGCATGCAGATCGTCGTCGGCAAGTGCACCCGCGGCGCCAACTGGGTGGTCTCCGACCGCACCCACGCCTTCGTGGTCGAGAGCATTCCCGCCGACCAGCACGGCAGGCCGCGCTACGCGGTGCGCCAGCCCGGCGACCTGGGCGAGGAAAAGGCCGCCTTCGTCGCCTCCTGCAACAACGTCGAAGCCCACGACAGCTTCGACGACCAGAACCGCCGCGATCCCCATCACCCCATGTCCCAGCACGGCGACGCGACCTCGCATCCGCAGTACGCCGGCCTCAACGTCAGCGGCACCCGCTTCTGGACCTTCACCTGGCTCATCCGCAACCACTTCGGCAAGATCACGCCGGAGATGGTGGAGCAGTGGCGCCGCACCCATTTCTTCTACGACGCCGCGGGCACGCGCCACGACACGGTCGAGGTCGACGGCAAGCGCGTCTCGCCCGCCCTTGCGCCCGGCAGCGGCACCCTCTGCCGCCACACCACCTCCGCCCCCGGCGCCGACAACTTCAAAGGCATCAATATTTACGTCAGCCTGTCGCTGCCCGACCGGCTCGAGTGCCGCCGCACGAAGGGCCGGCCCTGCGAGTGGGAAGGCCCCTGGGACCGGCTACAACTAGCAACACCCTAGGAGCATGCTAGACTTTTCCTATGGCTACCTTGTACGTCGAAAACGTCGCCGAGGAGATTTACGCCGCCATCCGCGAGCGCGCCAAGCGCAACCGCCGCTCCATCGCCGCCGAAGTCTCCGAGGTTTTGGCGCGCGAGTTTCCCGGCGCGCGTGAGCTGAGCCGCCGCCGCGCCGCCTTCCGCCGTGCGCTGCAATTGCAAGCCGCCGCGCCCGCCGGTCCCGGGCCCTTTCCTTCGGCGGAAGAGATGGTCCGCGAGCTGCGCGAGCGTTGAACGCGGGCGCGGCGCGCGGCAGCCCCGCGCCGGGGCCCGCGCCAAAGCCATGAAGGCCTACGTCATCGACGCCAGCGTGGCGGCCAAGTGGGTTCTGCCCGCCGCCGGCGAACCCTTCGCCGGCGAGGCCGCCCGCCTGCTCGACGACCTCACCGCCGGCCGCGCCACGGCGCTGGTGCCGGAGCTGTTCTGGATCGAGATCGCGCACGTCTGCTGGAAGTCGGTGCAGCGCGGCCGCATCCATGCCGCCCAGGCGGCGCAGGGCCTCGAAACGCTGCGCGCCGTCGGCCTCGCCACGGTTTCGGTGCTGCCGCACCTCGACGACGCGCTCGCCCTGGCGCTGGCGTATCGGCACGCGGCCTACGATTGCCTCTACGTCGCCCTGGCGCGCGCGCTCGAGGCCGAGCTGGTCACCGCGGACGAGGCCCTGGTGCGCGCGCTGGGCAGCCGGTTCCCGCTGCGCTGGCTGGGAGCGCTCTGAGCGCCGGGCTGGCGTGCCCGGGCAAGATCGCTTATTCTGGAAATATGGAACTGCAGGGCGCGGGGGCGGCGCGCAACGTCCTTTTTCTCTGCACCGGCAACTCCGCCCGCTCGATCCTGGCCGAGGCCATTCTCAACGCCCGCGGCGCGGGGCGGTTCCGCGCCTTCAGCGCCGGCAGCCGTCCCGCCGGACGCGTCCATCCGGCGGCGCTGCGGCAGCTGGAGCAGGCTGGCCTGCCCACCGCCGGCCTGCGCAGCAAGGGCTGGGACGAGTTCGCCGCGCCCGGCGCCCCGGCGATGGATCTGATCATCACCGTCTGCGACAATGCCGCGCGCGAGCCCTGCCCGGTCTGGCCCGGCCACCCCGCCGCCGCGCACTGGAGCACGCCCGATCCGGCCGCCGCCGCGGGCGACCTCGCGGGCGCCTTTGGCGATGCCTATGCGCTCCTCGACCGCCGCATCACGGCGCTCTTGGCGCTGCCTTGGGATACCGACCCCGAGGCCGCGCGCCGCGCGCTCTCCGGCCCCGCTCTATGACCCACCCCACTCGCTCCGCGCCCGCCGCTTCCGGTCCCCTCTGCCCCGCGGGCGTGGCCTCGCGGCTCGGTTTCCTCGACCGCTACCTCACCGCCTGGATCTTCGCCGCCATGGCGCTGGGTGTCGGCCTGGGCTGGCTCTGGCCCGGCGTGGTTGACTTCCTCAACCGCTTCAGCCTCGGCACGACCTCGATTCCGATCGCGCTCGGGCTGATCCTGATGATGTATCCGCCCTTCACCCGGGTGCGCTACGAAAGCCTGCACGAGGCCTTCCGCAACCGGCGCATCCTCGGCCTCTCGCTGCTGCAGAACTGGGTGATCGGGCCGGTGCTGATGTTCGCGCTGGCGGTGCTGTTCCTGCGCGGCTATCCCGCCTACATGGACGGCCTGATCCTGATCGGCTTGGCGCGCTGCATCGCCATGGTGATCGTCTGGAACGAGCTCGCCCGCGGCGACACGCAATACGCCGCCGCGCTGGTCGCCTTCAACTCCGTCTTCCAGGTGCTGTTCTACTCCGTCTACGCCTGGCTCTTCATGACCGTGCTGCCGCCCGCGCTCGGGCTGCCCGCCGCCGCCGTCCGGGTCTCGATGGGCGACATTGCCGCCAGCGTTCTGCTCTACCTCGGCCTGCCCTTCTTCGCCGGCTGGCTGACGCGGACGTGGCTGCGCCGCGCCCGGGGCGACGCCTGGTACACGCAGCGCTTCCTCCCCCGCGTCAGCCCGCTGACGCTCATCGCCCTGCTGTTCACCATCGTGGTGATGTTCTCGCTCAAGGGGGAAGTCATCGTGCGTTTGCCGCTCGATGCGCTGCGCATCGCCGTGCCGTTGCTGGTCTATTTCGTGGCGATGTTCCTGATCACCTTCCTCATGGGCCGCAAGCTCGGCGCCGACTACGCCCAAACCGCGGCCCTCGCCTTCACCGCCGCGTCGAACAACTTTGAGCTGGCCATCGCGGTGGCGGTCGCGGTGTTCGGCATCAACTCCGGCGCCGCCTTCGCCGCCGTGATCGGGCCGCTGGTCGAGGTGCCGGTGATGATCGGCCTGGTCAACGTCTCGCTGTGGCTGCAGCGGCGCTATTTCGCCCCCGCCGCCTCCCTGGGCTAAGCTGGCAGGATGCGGCGCCTGCCCACCTTCTACCTCAGCCACGGCGGCGGGCCGTGGCCCTACATGCAGGGCGAGTTCCGCGCCCGCTTCGCCAAGCTCGAGGCCGCGCTGCGGGATGTGCCGCGCCAGGTGGGCGCCAAGCCGGAGGCGATCGTGGCCGTCTCCGGCCACTGGGAAGACGCCCGCTTCGCGGTGATGGCCAGCCCGGCGCCGCCCATGATCTATGACTTCGGCGGCTTTCCGCCGGAGACCTACCGCGTCCGCTATCCCGCGCCCGGCGCGCCCGCGCTGGCGGGCCGCATCGAAGCGCTGATCCGCGCCGCCGGGCTGGCCGCGCGCCTGGACCCCGCCCGCGGCTTCGATCATGGCGTGTACGCCGTGCTGGCCGTGGCCTATCCCGCCGCCGACGTGCCGGTGGTGCAAGTCTCGCTGCGCGCCGATTACGACCCGGCGGCGCACCTGGCTCTGGGCCGCGCCCTGGCGCCGCTGCGCGAGGACGGCGTGCTGATTCTGGGCAGCGGCAGCAGCTACCACAACCTGCGCAGCTTCTTTTCCGACGGCGCCAACCACCCGCGCGAGGAGTCCGCCGCCTTCGACGCCTGGCTGCAGCAGACGCTGCGGCTCGCCGACCCCGCCGAGCGCGCCGCGCGCCTCGCCGCCTGGGAGCAGGCGCCCTTCGCCCGCCTGGTGCACCCCGAGCCCGATCATCTGCTGCCGCTCCACGTCGCCGTCGGCGCCGCCGGCGGCGACGCCGCCGAGGTCATCTACCACGAGGACGATTTCTTCGGCCGCCTCGCCGTCTCCAGCTTCCGCTTCGGCTAACGGCGGCGGGGGCGAAGCCGGGCCCCACGCCCGGTTGCGTTTCCTTACGCGGCAGCTGGGAGACGCCCTGAGCGCCAGCGGGCGTCCGTTGCCGGGGATCGAAGCACGGCCACAGCCCGACCAGCGGGAGGGCGGCATGAGCGAAGGGTGGCCGAGCCACCCGCCCGGGCGTCTACGCCGGCGCCACGGCGGCGAACCGCTCCGCCGTGATGGCGAAGACAAGGCTCGGGCGCCCGGCCGCGTTCACGCCCTCGCCGGCCCGGACCGCGCCGATTGTTTCCGCCGCCCGCTGCGAGCGGAAATTGTGCTGATCGATCAGCAGCACCACGCGCTCGACGAACTGGAACGCGTGGCGCAGCATCAGCCGCTTCATTTCGCCGTTGTACGCCCCGCCCCAGTGCGATCGCGCCAGGAAGGTATAGCCGATTTCGATCTGGCTTGCCTCCGGGCGGTAGCCGAGGAAGCGCGTGCTGCCGATCACCGTGCCGGTGGAGGCGTCATGGACGGTGAAGGCGCCGCCGGAGGCAAGCGCGCCGTCGAAGAACTGGCGGAAGACGTCGCGCCGGTAGCGGTCCGGCTGCGGATGCTGCTCCCAGATGAGCGGGTCGGAGGCAACCTGGAACAACGCGTCGAAATCGGCCGGCTGGAGCGGCTCCAGCCGCACCAGCGCGCCCGCGAGCCGCGGCTGAAAGGCAAACGCCATCGTCAGGGCCGAACAGCACCCAGCATAGCAGGCGACTCCACCGTTTGCGCGTTCCCGCGCCAGCCCGAGTCACTTATACTGAGGCGGAACCGTGACCCGATCGCTTTCACGCCGGGCCTGGATCAAGGCCGCCGGAAGCCTGCCCCTCGCCGGCGCCGCCCTGAGCCGGGGCCTGTCCGCGCTGCCCGCAACGCTTGCGCCCCCGGCGCGCCTGCCCGACAAACAGTCGTTTCCCTTCGCCGGCGTCTACCTGAACGCGGCCTACACCCATCCCATGGGCGTGCCCGCGGTGGCCGCGGGCCGGGCGCATCTCGCCAGCCGCATGCACGACGCCACCCGCGCCTGGCCGGGCGACAACCCGCGCAACGCCGCCGTCGCCGCCTTCGCGCAGCTCATCCACGCCGACCCCGGCGAGGTTGCCGTGGTGCCGAGCACGATGGAGGGCGAGAACCTGGTGGGGCAGGCGCTCGGCCTCGGCCCCGGCGCCGGCGTGCTCACCGACGCCTTTCATTACGACGCCTCGCTGGCCATGTACGGCGAGCTGCGGCAGCTCCGGCAAGTGCCGGTCGCCGTGGTCAAGCCGCGGAATAACCGCATCGAGCTGGAGGATGTCTCGGCGCTGCTCGAGCCCTCGACGCGCCTCATCGCCGTGTCGCAGGTGGCGAGCATGGCGGGCTTCGCGCACGACCTGCGGGCGCTGTGCCAACTGGCGCACGCGCGCGGCGTGCTGGTCTACGCCGACATCGTGCAGGCGGCCGGCGCCATCCCCATTGACGTGAAAGCGAGCGGCGTCGACTTCTGTTGCTGCGGCACCTACAAATGGCTCATGGGCGACTTCGGCACGGCGTTTCTCTACGTCCGCGCAGACCGGCTGGCGCAACTGCGGCGGGTGCAGTTCGGCTGGCGCCAGTTCAGCGGCGAGCATCAGCATGTGTATCCCTTCGATGCGCCCGGGCCGGCGATCGGCGACTGGCGGTTGGGGAACAGCACGGCCAGTCATTTCGAGGTCAGCACGCCGGACTGGGCGGCGCTGGCCGTCGCCATCGCCTCCATCGCCTACATTCAGGCGCTCGGGGTGGACGCAATCCAGCGGCATCGCCAGCCGCTGATCGACCGCCTGCAGCGCGAGCTGCCCCGGCGCGGCTTCCTGCCGCTGACGCCCGAGCCCACGCGCGGCCCCATCGTCGCCTTCGCCTACCGCGACGCCGCCAAAGAGCTCACGCCGCGTCTGCGCCAGGCCGGCGTCCAGATCACGGTGCGCGAGCACATGATCCGCGTGTCGCCCTCGGTGTACAACGATCACGACGACATCGAGCGCCTTCTGCGGGCGCTGCCCGCCTGAGCCCGCCCATGGCGATGAGGAAACGGACGCTCGCCGCAAGCCTGACGCTCTGCCTCCTGCCGCTGGGCGCGCAGATGGCGCCGCGTGCAGCGCCGCCGGGGGCGTTGTCCCGGCTGGCGGGCGAGATCATCGTCGGCGGCCGGGCCTACAACTACGACCGCGAGCTGGCCGACGGCATCGGGCCGCGGCTCACCGGCTCGGCCAACTACCGCCGCGCCGTGGCCTGGGCGGTGGCGCAGTTCCGGGCGCTCGGCTTGAGCGATGTGCATCGCGAGCCCTGGACGATCCCCGACACCTGGCAGCCGGACGGGCCGGCCACGGCGCGCCTGCTGGCGCCGCACCAACAATTTCTCCATCTGGTGAGCGAAGGCTGGAGCCCGTCGACGCCGCCGGGCGGGGTGCGCGGCAAGGTCGTCTACCTCGCCGACGTGCGCCCCGCGGCGGTGCGCGCCGCCGCGGGCGCCATCGCCGGCGCGATCGTGCTGGTGGACGAGGCGTCGCTCGCGCCCGGCTTCGCCGCCGGCCAGGGCGCGCTCTTCGACGGCATCCGGCGGATCGGCGAGGAGGGCGCGCGCGGGTTGCTGTTCGGCCTGGGCGTGCGCAACGGGGCGAGCAACATGTTCGGCGACACCGGCTTCACCGGCACCGTGGCCAACCTGCCCGCCGGCAACCTCGGCCTCGAGGACACGCTGCTGCTCAAGCGCCTGCTCGCGCGCGGCGAGGCGCCGGTCGTCGTGTTCAGTTTTCATAACCGCATCCGGCCGCGCGTCACGGTGAACAACGTCGTCGCCGAGATCCCCGGCCGCGACCGGGGCGCCGGCTACGTGCTGGTCGCCGCCCATCTCGACTCCTGGCAGGCCGGCACCGGCGCCCAGGACGACGGCACCGGCGTGGCCAGCCTGCTCGCCATCGCGCGGGCGATCCAAGCCGCCGGCCTGCGGCCGCGCCGCACGATCCGTTTCGTCCTATTCGGCGGCGAGGAAGAGGGGCTGCTGGGCTCGCGCGCCTACGTCCGCCGCCATCGCGCCGGCTTGGGGCGGTGCGCCGCCGTGCTCATCACCGACAACGGCGGGGGCGCGCCCAGCGGATGGTTCACCATGCACCGCGCCGGCGAAGATCGGGCCCTGGCCGCGATCGCGCCCGCGCTGGACGCGCTCGGCGCGGGCCAAACCTACGGCGGCCATGACTTCGTGTTCAGCGCCGACAGCGCCCCGTTCGTCGCCGCCGGCGTGCCCTGCTTCCTGCTCTCGGCGCCGATGGGCCCCTACCTGCGCATCCATCACCAGCCCGGCGACACCTTCGACAAGGTGAACCAGCGCGACCTCGGCATCAGCGCCGCGGTGGTCGGCGTCACCACGTTCGCCCTGGCCGACATGCCCGCCCGCCTGCCGCGGCTCGCGCCCGCGGCGGTGGCGGCCCAGCTCAAGGCCCTCGGCCTCCTCACCCAGTACGACGACATGAAGGCGCACGGGATCTTTTAACGTGGTGCATGCTGATGAAAAGTGATGCATAATGCTGCTATGGCATCACCAGCTAGCGGCAGAGCATTGCAGCGCCAGACGGTCACCTTGCCCGCCGCCACGGCACGCCGGGCCAAGGCCTTGGCGCGGGCCAAAGGGCTCAGTACCAGCCGCCTGCTCGCCCGGCTGGTGGAGGAGGGGTTGGACGCCGAGCAGCGCAAACGGACCCACTTCATGGAGCTAGCCGAACAGTTTCGGGCCGCATCGGATCCTGCGGACGCCGAGAAGCTCGGCCATGAGCTCGGCCGAATGATTTTCGGCGACTGATGCCACGGCTCGCCTTCTGGAGCCAATTCCCGCCCGCTCTGCGGAGTCATCTGATCGAGCGCATGCGCGAGCGATCGGTCTCGCTCGATGACTTGGAAGCCCTGCGGCTCTGGGTAGAGTCTGGGCCAAACGTGCCGCCGGGCGACTGGTTCAGGGACTTCGGTTCCTTCAAGCTCTGCGGGCACGGCGAATATCCGCGGACGTTCTTGCGGAGCGGGCAGGCTGCGGAGGGCGAGGAACTATAGCCGGGCGGCGGCCGCCGGAGCTTAGGCCAGCTTGGCCTTGTACTCGTCGAAGGCGGCGAGCAGGCGGGCCATGTCGGTCTTGAGGAAGTAGTAGGGCGTCGCCAGCCGCATCTTCGAGGGTTCGCTGCCGCGGATGCGGATCTTTTTTTGCGTCCACATCCAGTCTTCCAGCTTCATGCGCTCGATGGGCGAGATGTCGACCGTGGTCAGGGCGCAGCGCAGGCTGGGATCGAGGCCGGTGATGTTGGTGGCGCCGCGCTGCTCCATGGCGTCCAACATGGCCTGGTTCATGGCGCGGTGGCGGGCTTCGATCCGGTCCATGCCGATCTGGTTGGCGAAATCGATCGCCGCCTTGAGCCCCCAGAGCGCGGGCACGTTCGAGGTGCCGATCTGCTGGAAGCGGTAGGCGCCGCCGCTGGGGCTGTCCCAGCTGGAGCTGGCGATGGTGTTCCAGAGATGGTCTTCCATGCCCGCCTTGACGTAGAGAAAGCCGCTGCCCTTGGGCGCTTGCAGCCACTTGTGCGGGCTGGAGGTGTAGTAATCGCAGCCGATGTCGTGCACGTCGAGCTTCATCATGCCGGTGACGTGGGCGCCGTCCACGGCGGAGGCGATGCCCTTGTCGCGCGCCAGCGCGCAGAGCTGCCTGGCGGGCAGCACCACGCCGGTGATGGTGGTGACGTGGCTGAAGAAGAAGATGCGCGTGCGCGGCGTGATGGCGTCGTTGAACCGGTTGAGGACGTCCTCGGGCTTGGCGATGGGCTGCGGCAGCGCGACTTTCTTCACCGTGATGCCGTAGCGCTTGGCGCGCAGGAACCAGCCGTTTTCGCCGCCTTCGTGCTCCTGGTCGGTGATGACGACCTCGTCGCCGGGGTTCATCTTGAAGCCGTTGGAGATGTAGTTGTTGGCCTCGGTGGCGTTGCGCAGCATCGCCAGCTCGTCGCGTTCGCAGCCGATGAAGGCGGCCAGCGGATCGCGGAACCGGTTCCAGGGGCCGTACCCCCAGATGGGGTAATCCTCGGGGTTGGCGTCGTTCCATCTTCTCGGTGGTGTTGTAGCCGTCGAAGATGGCCTTGAGCACGGGCGCGGGCGAGGAGCCGCAGGTGCCGTTGTTGAAGTAGATCTCGTCGGCGGGGATGAGGAACTGCTTGCGGATGCCGGCCCAGTAGGCTTCTTCATCCTCCTGGTAGAGGCGCGCCGGCGGCAGCTCGCGCGGCACGGCGGCCAGGCGCTCGAGCAAGGGGTGGGCAAAGAGTGCGGCTGAAGCGACGCCCGCGCCGGACGCCAGAAAACCGCGGCGGTTCATGCTCATGCGAATACCTCCCGGGCCTGATGTGTACGCGCCTACTGTAGCCGATCTTGACGCCAGTGGCATACTGGCTCCATGAACCCGAAGACCAGCGACCTCGGCGTCAACCCTGCCGACGAGATCATCCGCATCGGGCCGCTCAGCGTGCGCTTCCTGGTCACCGGCGAGAACTCGAGCGGCAGTGTCGCGGCCTTCGAGCTGGTAGTGCCCGGCGCGCTGCGCCTGGCGGCGCCGGCGCACAGCCACGACCATTACGAGGAGACCATCTACGGCATGGAGGGGCTACTGACCTGGACGGTCGACGGCAAGCCCATCACCGTCGGGCCGGGCCAGGCGCTGTGCATCCCGCGCGGCGCGGTGCACCGCTTCGACAACCACGGCAGCGAGACGGTGAAGGCGCTGTGCGTGATTACGCCGGCCGCGATCGGCCCGGCCTTCTTCCGCGAGTCGGCCGCGGTGGTCAACGCCGCCGCCGGCGGTCCGCCGGAC
Source organism: Acidobacteriota bacterium (assembly GCA_027451805.1). Lineage (GTDB taxonomy): Bacteria > Acidobacteriota > Terriglobia > Terriglobales > SCQP01 > SCQP01. The sequence continues at coordinate 3,046 of DAIDIF010000253.1, read as the reverse complement.
CGCGCCAAGCTGGCCGAGATCATGCGCCGCCACGGCCTGACGCCGGCGCCGCCGCCCCCGCCGGCGTAGCCCGCGGCAAGCCTTTTGCAGTGAAGGGGTTGGGTTGGGGTGAGTGGAGGGATTCGAACCCTCGGCCACTGGAGCCACAATCCAGCGCTCTACCAAGCTGAGCTACACTCACCGCGCAGCTTCGAGTATAGCAAGGCCGGGGCGCACCATCCTCGCCACTCCGGCCCGTGGCGCGTAACCCCGTTGTCATCAAGGGGCGTGGTATCCGATAGACATGCGCGGCGAGGTTTTGCGCCGCGGCCAGCCCGGCCGGCGGAGCCTTGGGCGCGGTCAACCAGCCGCGGCGCCCGGGCGCGCCGGCCTTGTTCGTTGGCGCGCCGTGCGGGCGCGGGTTTAACCCCGTTGTAACCGGCTTGCGTGCTATTCGGTAGGTATGCGCTGCGATCTTCACGTGCACTCGGTTCACTCCGGTCCCAATACGCTGCCGCCGCTGCGCTCGTTTTGCCGCGAGTGCTACAGCCCGCCGTGGGAGTTGTACGGGCGCCTGCGGGCGCGAGGCATGGACCTCGTGACCGTCACCGATCATGATTCCATCGCGGCCGCCGATGATCTCGGCGGCCGTTTTGATTTCTTCCTGAGCGAGGAAGTCACCTGCCGCCTGCCCAGCGGCGCCGAGGCCCACCTCGCCGTCTACGACCTCACCGCCCGCCAGCACGAGGACCTGCAGGCGCGGCGCGGGGATTTTCCCCGGCTCCTCGCCTATTTGCGCGAGGAGCGCCTGTTCGCCGCCGTCAACCACATCGGCTCCGGCCTCACCGGCCGGCGCCAGGCGCAGGATTTCGACCTGCTCCTCGCCGCCACGCCCGCGCTCGAAACCCGCAACGGCCACGTGCCCGCCGCCAATAACCGCCTTGCCCGCGCGCTGGCGCGGCGCGAGGGCAAGATCGCGCTCGGCGGCAGCGACGCCCACGGCCTCGCCGGCGCCGGCCGCGCCTGGACCACCGTCCCCGGCGCGCGCAATCGCGAGGAGTTTCTCGCCGGCCTGAGGGCAGGGAAGGCGCGGCCCGGCGGGCGCCACGGCGCCTTCTGGCCGCTGACGCTCGGCATCCTCGAGATCGCGCTCGGCCTGGCCACCGAGTGCCCGGCGGCGGTGGCGCTGCTGCCCGCGCTAGTGTTCGCGCCGCTCGCCGCCGCCGTCCACCAGGTGGGCGAGCAGCTGTGGGCGCGGCGCTGGCGCAAGCGGCTGCTGCGGCCCGCGCCTCGCGCCCGGGCCACGCCCGCCGCCGACCCCGCAGCGGCGTAGGTCCGGCGTCCAGTCCGTCATTCTCGGGCGGGGCCGGTCCGAAGTAAGCTACGCGAGTACCCTTCGGGTCCCTTATGCCCCTACTGCACGTCGTCATCCTGGCCGTCGTCCAGGGCCTGGCCGAGCTGCTGCCCATCTCCAGCTCGGCGCACGTCATCGTCACCGCGGCCCTGCTGCACGAAAACATGTCCACCCCGGCGAACGCGCTGCTGCTGGTGCTGCTGCACACCGGCACCATGTTCGCCGTCATCGCCTACTTCTGGCGGCGCTGGGCGGAGGAGTTCTTCGCCTCCTGGGACCGGTTCTGGAGCTTCTTCAAGCTGCTGTTCCTCGGCTGCTTCCTCTCGGGCGTGGTCGCGCTGCCGATCATCTTCGTGGTCGACCGCGTGCTCGGCAGCCCCGGCCATCCGGCGCAGATCGAAGCCCTGTTCAGCAAGCTCAACTGGATCGCGCCGGCGCTGGCGGCGGCGGGCGTGCTGATCCTGTGGGCCGGCCTGCGCGAGGCGCGCCGCCCCGAGTCGGCGGCGGCGAAGCAGGCCGGCGCCGGCCACGTCGGCGGCACGCGCGCCGCGATCATGGGCATCCTGCAGGGCTTCGCCATCCCCTTCCGCGGTTTCTCCCGCTCTGGCGCCACCATCTCCGGCGGCCTGCTCGGCGGCGGCGAGCGCGCCGCGATGGAGTCGTTCAGCTTCGCCATGGCGGTGGCGATCACGCCGCTCGCCATCGCGCGCGAGGTCTGGCGCCTGCACAAGGCGGTCGCCGCGACCCATGCCACCTTCGCCGTCGGCATGACGACGGGCGCGATCGGCATGGTCTGCGCCTTCCTCGCCGGTCTGGTGGCCCTGCGCTGGCTCTCCAGCTGGCTGGAGTCGGGGAAGTGGTACTGGTTCGGCGTCTACTGCCTCGCCGCCGCCGCGGTCACGCAATGGATCTACATGCACGGCGCGCTCGGCCTGCCGCGCTAGGCTTTGCCTAATTCCGCCCGGCCCCAGCGGCGATGCGCTGGTAGACGGCGCGGGCGCGTTCGAGCGCGGCGTGGAACGTGTCGCGCTCCTGCACGCTGCGCCAGGGCGCGTGCGCCTCGCGCTGCCACAGGTCCTCGACCGATTGGGCGAGAAACGCCGCATCCGCGGCCGAGACCCACGGGTGGCCGTTGCGCACCACATAGACCGGGCTGGTTTGGGCGAAGCTGTAGCTGTCGCCGACGTAGCGCGACGGCGGCCCGATCACCCGCGCCGCGATCCATCCGCCCTGCGGAATCGCCACCGCGCCGTCGAATGTGAGGTGTGCCGGATCGCCCGCGCTCACGTGCGCCACCGCCTGGCCGTTGACCATGATGTCGAGCCGCTCCATCGGGGCGATCGAGCGCGCGTCGGCGTGGACGTGCAACGTCCGCGCCGCGCCCGCGCCCAGGCGGATGGTGTCGCCCGGCTCGCTCGTGCCGACGGTCAGCGACAGCAGCGGCGCGGTGGAGGCGACCGTATGCCCGGCCTTGAGCCCCGCCAGCCAGGTGCGCACGGATAACGGACCCTGGATGTGTACGTAGGTCCGGTCCGAGCCCGGCCAGGTGTCGAGCGCGGCGTTGCCGAAGTTGTCGGTGCCGCCGACGGCGGCGAGATGGAACCCGCAGTCGAGCAGCTTGTAATAAAAGCCCGTGCTGGCTGGCTCCTCCGACGCCATCGACGCCACCTCGTAGTAGTCGCCGCGGCCCAGCGCCACGTCGGTGGCGATGAG
>DAIDIF010000252.1 GCA_027451805.1 Acidobacteriota bacterium | reverse complement strand
CCCGCCGGCCGCGTCATTGCCCGCTTCCGCAGCGACACGCCCATCCCCAAGGTCAACGTCGAGGAGCTCAGCATCCCGCCCTACTGGATCAAGCCGCCGCTGCGGCTGGGCACCAGCGCGGGTATGCACCGCTTCGTCTGGGATCTCCAGCCCAACGTCGCCATGCCGGGCCGTAGCGGTCGGGGCCGTGGCGGGCGCGGGCGCGGCGGGCGCGGCGCCAACCCGGCCTTTGCACTGATGGCGCAACTGTTCGGCCTCAATCGCGCGCCGCTGGTCGCCCCCGGGACCTATACCGTGCGCCTGATCGTCGCCGGCCGGACCTACTCGCAGCCGCTGGTGGTCAACCCCGATCCGCGCCCGGGCAATTAGCCGGGCGCGCTCCCGGCCAGCTCGACCGCCTGGCGCTGGGTCGCGGCGGCGTCGCCGAACCCCGCCAGCCAGTGCACCGCCGGGTCGGCGCGGAACCAGGTCCACTGCCGCTTGGCGTAGCGCCGCTGCTCCTGCTGCGCCTCCGCCAGCGCCGCCGCCGGGTCCGCGCCGCGCAGCACGAGGTCGCAGGCCTGCTTGTAGCCGTGCGACGTCCAGATCCGCAGCTCGGCCGGATAGACGCTGAGCAGCCGCCGCGTCTCCTCCTGAATGCCGCCCGCGAACATCGCCGCCGCCCGCCGGTTGATGCGCGCATAGAGCGCCGCCCGCTCCGGCGCCAGCCCCAGCTTGAGCGTCCGCAGCTCGCGCCACGCCTCCGGCGGCGCCGCCCGCCAGCCTTCCCGTTGCGCCTGCCCGCTCAGCAGCCGGACTTCCAGCGCGCGGATGGCGCGCTCGGCGTCGCGCTCGCCGATGCGCCCCGCCGCTTCCCCATCCAGCCGCGCCAGCAGCCGGTGCAATTGCTGCGGCGTGCGCCGCCGCAGCTTCTGCCGCAGCGCCTCCGACGCCGCCGGCGCCGGTGACAGTCCCTCCAGCAGCGCGCGCAGGTAGAAGCCGGTGCCGCCCACCAGCACCGGCAGCTTGCCGCGCCCGGCGATCGCTTCCACCACCGGGCGCGCTTGCCGCGCATACTCGCCCGCTGTCCAGGGCGCGCGCGCGTCCGCCACCCCGATCAGGTGATGCGGCACGCGCTCCATCTCCTCCCGCGTCGGCTTGGCGGTGCCAAAGTCGAAATCGCGGTACAGCTGCACCGAGTCGAAGTTGACGATCTCCCCGCCTAGCGCCTCCGCCAGCGCCAACCCCAGCGCAGTTTTTCCACTCGCGGTCGGCCCGGCCACCACCACGGCCTTTAATAGCACTACGGGCATTAGGGGTTTTCCCGATTCCGGGCTGCTATACTGCTGCCAATCCGATTTTTTCCTCCCTGTTCGCAAGTAGCAGCATCCGTGTCGGCAGCACAATCATCATCGCATTCGAGCGCACCGCTCTGCCCCGAGCGGCTCCTGCTGGCGGCGCATCGCCACCTGCTTGCGGAGGCGAGCCCTCTCCTCGCCGCCTGGCGGCGGCGCTGCGCGGCAACGTGGAAACGCCCGGAGCGCCAGCGGGCGCCCACGGTCGCGGATCGAAGCACGGCCACAGCCCGACCAGCGGGAGGGCGGCATGAGCAAAAGGTGGCCGAGCCACTCAGCGCCCGCGCCCGGCTCACGCTGGAACAGTTGCTGCTGCCGCGCCCGGCCGCGCCCGGCCTGGCGTCGTGGCACGAGCAGGTGCGCTATACCGCCGCGCGGCTGGCCAAGCTGGGCCTCTCCATGCAGCAGGTGAGCGCTGCCTGCGCCCAGTTCCGGCTGCTGGCCGAGGCCCGGCTGCGGCCGCGCTTCGGCCCCCAGCGCGCGGCCGCGGCGCAGGCGTGGTTTCAGCAGCAGACCGAGAGCGCCGTGGCCGAGGCGTACGTGGCGCTGCAGGGCAACGCGGTCGAGGCGCTGGTCAAGGTGCTGGACGCCGAGCTCAGCGCGGCCAATCTGGATGAGTTGCTGCAGCGGCTGCTGGCGCAGGCGGCGCAGATGTTCCCCATCCGCTGGGGCGAGATTCTGTTGGTGGAAGAAGAGGCGGAGGAACGCGCCGCTCACGGGGCCCCGCGCCCGTCAATGGGCGCGGGGCCGCGCCCGGCGATGCCGCTCCGCCACGCCGCCGCCTACGGCCTGGACCCGGACATGATTCTCGAGGCCGCCGGCGTGGGGCCGTTTTTCCAGGCGGTGCTGCGGCGCGGCGCGCCCGCGTTTCTGCTGGATGCCGCCAACGACCCGCGGATTGCGCAGCCCTACTACCGCGCCCTGGAGGTGAAGTCGGTCTGGGCGGTGCCGCTGGTGCGGCGTCCGCCCGGCGGCCGTGCCCCCGCGCGCTCGGAAGCGCTCGGCATCCTCACCGTCGGCTTCGACCGCGTCTACGAATGTTTGCCCCAGGAGCGCGATCTGCTGCTGGCGCTGGCCGAGCGCTCCACCCTGGCCATCGAGCGCACGCGCATGGCCGAGCGCCTGCGGCGCGAGCAGGCGCGCGTGGTGGAGCTCTCGCGCCGCCTGCTCGAGGCGCACGAGGAGGAACGCCGGCGCATCAGCCGCGACCTGCACGATGAGACCGGGCAGGCGCTGCTGGCGCTGCGGCTCTATCTGGAAATGGGCATGCGGCAGAGCTCGCCCGAGGCCGCCCGCGCCTGGCTCGACAAGGCGGTGGCGCTGGTGGATCAGAGCGTGGCCGAGCTGCGCCGCATCCTGGCGCAACTGTCGCCGCTACTGCTCGACGAATTGGGGTTGGAGCCGGCGCTGCGGCTGGAGCTGCGCCGCCTGCGCGCCCACCACCACTGGCGCACCCGCTTCCGGTTCGCCGCCGGCGGCGCGCGCCTCGATCCCAGCCTGGAAGTGCTGGTCTACCGCCTGGTGCTCGAGGGCCTGCGCAACGTCGCCCGCCACGCCCGCGCCCGCCGCGTGCACCTCACCATTGCGCGCACCGCGGCCGGCATCGCCATCCGGCTGCACGACGACGGCGTCGGCCTGCCGCAGGGGCGCGTGCCCGCGCCCCAGCCCGGCGCCGGCCAGTTCGGCCTCGCCGGCATGCGCGAACGCGTCCGCCTCGCCGGCGGCCGGCTCGATCTCGGCTCTTCCCGCGGCCAGGGCGCGTGCCTCGCCATCCACCTGCCGCTCGACCCCGCCGCCGCGGCGCCCTCCCGCGCCGCCGCCGCCGGGCGCGCCACCTGAATGACCACCATGATGAAAATGCGACTCCTTCTTACCGACGACCACACCCTCTTCCGCCAGGGTCTCCGTACCCTGCTCGACGCCGAGTACGACATGCAGGTCGTGGGCGAGGCCCAGGAGGGCGGCGAAGCGGTGGCCAAAGCCGCCGAGCTCAAGCCCGACATCGTTCTCATGGACATCGGCATGCCCGGCCTGGGCAGCTTCGAGGCCGTGCGCCAGATCCGCAAGCACCGCCCCGAGACCAAGGTGATGTTCCTCAGCATGTACGACGACGAGGACTACCTGCAGCAGTGCCTCGCGGTCGGCGGTTCCGGCTACTTGCTCAAGGACAGCCCCGCCGACCAGCTCATCGCCGCCATTCGCGAGGTGCGGCGCGGCGGCAAATACCTCAGCCCGCGCATCCTGTCCAAGCTGGTCGAGGACATCAGTGTGCGCGATCCCGCCGAGCGCTTCAAGCCGCGGCTGGGCACGCTCACGCCGCGCGAGCGCGAAACCCTGAAGCTGCTGGCCGAGGGCCTGTCGGTGAAGGAGATCGCGGTCAAGCTGCGGCTCAGCACCAAGACCGTCGAGGCCCACAAGTTCAACCTGATGCGCAAGCTCGACATCCACAACAAGGCCCACCTGGTGCGCTACGCGATCAAAACCAAGGTGATCAACATCGCCTAGAGCGGGATCAGATCGCGGCAACCGGGAGACGCACTGAGCGCCCGCGGGCGTCCGTTGCCGGGGATCGAAGCGCGGCCCCAGCCCGACCAGCGGGAGGGCGGCAGGAGCAAGAGGTGGCCGAGCCACCCTGCCGTGGCTCGGCGGATCGGCCCGCATGCGGCTTTGACATCAGGAAAAGCCGCTCCAGCCCGCCCGAAGCGGGCTAACCCGAGTCTGATTCCGCCTTAAAATCAAGGGGTGCAGAAGTACTGGGACAACCCGCCCGCCGCGCGCCCGGCCGCCGCCGCCGCCCTGCTGCCCGAGGCGGTTCAGCTCCGCCACGCCGGCCGGAGCCTGCGCATCGCGCCGGCGGCCGTGCTCGCGCCCATGTCCGGCATCACCGACACCGTCTTCCGCCGCTTCATCCGCGACCTCGGCGGCTGCGGCCTGATCATGACCGAGTTCACCTCCGCCGACGGCCTGGTGCGCTCGGAAAAAGTCGCCCGCCGCTACCTCAGCTTCGCCGAGAGCGAGCGCCCCATCGCCGCGCAGCTCTTCGGCAGCGATCCCGAGGTGCTGGCCGAGGCCGCCGCCGTGGTCGAGCAGATGGGCTTCGACGGCATTGACCTCAACCTCGGCTGCCCCGCCAAGAAAGTGGTCAAGTGCAACGGTGGCAGCGGTCTGCTGCGCGATCTGCCCCTGCTCGAGCGCTTGTTCCGCCGCCTGCGGCAGGCGGTGACGCTGCCGTTCACGGTCAAGTTCCGCGCCGGCTGGGATGAGGCCCATCTCGTCCACGTCGAGCTCGCCCGCTTGGCCGAGGCGTGCGGCGTCAACGGCCTGGCCCTCCACGCCCGCACCCGCGAGCAGGGCTACGCCGGCCAGGCGCAATGGCGCTGGATCGCCGAGGTCAAGCAGGCGGTGTCGATCCCGGTCTTCGGCAACGGCGACATCCGCTCGCCCGAGGACGCCGCCGCCATGGTCGCCGCCACCGGCTGCGACGGCGTCATGATCGGCCGCACCGCCGCCTCCAACCCCTGGATCTTCCGCCAGATGGAAAGCTATCGCCTCACCGGCGCCTACCCCCGTCCCACCCCCGCCGACCGCGCCCGCCTCATCGGCGATTATTTCGAGCGCCTGGTGCGCGAGGGCATGCCCGGCGGCTTGGGCAAGATGAAGCAGTTCGCCTCCTGGTTCACCCACGGCGTCGAGGACGGCGCCCGCCTGCGCAAGGCCGTCTACGAAGCCCGCACCGAGGCCGAAGCCCTCGCCCGCGTCCACGCCTTCTTCGCCGAG
>DAIDIF010000251.1 GCA_027451805.1 Acidobacteriota bacterium | reverse complement strand
GTCGTCGCGTCCGCTCGACCAGGCCGGCACCAGCCCGAACACAATGCCGCTCCCGATCGCCGCTCCGAGCGTGTAGAGCAGCACCGGCACACTGAGTGCCAGCTGATGCAGCCGCGGCAGTCCCGCCGGCACGATCGCCGGTGCCGCGCGCACCGCCGCCGCCGCCAGCCCCAGCCCCAGCACGCCCCCGCACAACCCCAGCAGCACGCTCTCCGTCAGCAGTTGCCGCACGATTCGCCCCCGCCCCGCGCCCAGCGCCGCGCGCAGCGCCAGCTCGCGCCGCCGCCCGCTCGCCCGCGCCAGCAGCAGGTTGGCCACGTTCACGCACGCGATCAGCAGCACCAGCCCCACCGCCCCGAACAGCAGCCACAGGTTGGCGCTCACGTCGCCCACCAGGTTCTGCTTCATCGGCAGCGCGTTGATGCCGTTGCCGCCGTCGTCCTTCGGGTAGCGCTGCGCCAGCACCCGCCCGATGCTGTCGAGATCCGCACCCGCCTGCGCCAGCGTCACCCCCGGCTTGAGCCGCGCCACCGCCTTCATCCCCGGGTGATCGCCGCGGTTATAGAGCTGAATCGGTTCCCATTGCCCCACCAGCGTGTAGAGTGAATTCCGCCGGTTGCCGAACCAGAACTCCCGCGGCAGAATCCCCACCACCTGCGCCGTCTGCCCGTTCAACGGGATACTCCGCCCCACCAGGCCGCGGTCCCCGCCGAACCGGCTCTGCCACAGCCCGTAGCTCAGCACCACTTCCGGCTGTCCGTTTTGCCGGTCCTCTTTCGGGTTGAATCCCGGCCCGTTCAGCAGCTTCACGTCCAGCACCTGAAAGAAGTTCGCCGAAACGTCCTCGCCAAAGACGTAAACCGGCATCGGATTCCGGCTGCCGCCCGAGAGCTCGTATGCGTCGTTCCGGTACGCCGCCATGCCGCTGAACGACCGGCTCATCCGCTGCCAGTCGAGAAAGTTCGGATACGAAATGGACTGGTGGTGGAACTGCGGCGAGCTCTCGTGCAGGATCACCAGCCGGTTCGCCCCGGGGTAGGGAAGCGGCGCCAGCAGCACCGTGTTGATCACACTGAAGATGGCGGTGTTCGCTCCGATGCCCAGTGCCAGCGTCAAAATCGCGATCGCGCTGAATCCCGGGTTCTTGCTCAGCACGCGCGCGGCGTAGCGGAGGTCTTGCCAGAGCATGTGTACGTATTACGTCATAGCCCGGCGCGAGTTCCAATAATATTTGGCTATGCGCGCGCTCCGCATCGCCCGCTTTGGTCCGCCCGAAGAGCTTGCCGTCACCTCGGTCCCCGATCCCACGCCCGCTCCGGGCGAAGTGCTGATCGAGGTTCGCGCCGCCTCGGTCAGCCCGTTCGATGTCAAGAACGCCGCCGGCAAAATCGCCGCCACCACGCTGCCGCGCATCCTCGGCCGCGACTTCGCCGGCATGAGCGGAGGCGTCGCCGTCTGGGGCACCGGCGGCGGCGGCATGAGCGTCACCCGCGACGGCAGCCACGCCCAGCGCCTCGTCCGCCCCCGCGCCGCCGTGTGTCCCAAGCCGTCCAACCTGAGCTTCGAGCAGGCCGCCTCGGTCGGCGTAAGCTACACCGCCGCCTGGCTGGCGCTGGTGCGCCGCGCCAACCTGCAGCCCGGCGAAACCGTGCTCATCGTCGGCGCCGCCGGCAGCGTCGGCTCCGCCGCCATTCAGATCGCCCGCTGGCGCGGCGCCCGTGTGGTGGGCGTGGACCGCATCCCGCCCGCCGACCTGAGCGCCGAAGACTTCATCTCCGCCGCGCCGCCCGACTGGCACGCCGCCGTACGCGACCGCACTGGCGGCCTAGGCGCCGACGTCGTCTTCGACCTGGTCGGCGGCGAGCGCTTCGAGCTCGGCCTCCGCGCCTTGCGCCACGGCGGACGCGCCGCGGTCATCAGCAGCCCCGCGCAGCCGCGCGTCACCTTCAATCTCATCGACTTCTACCACCACGAGCTGACGCTGATGGGCGTCGACACGCTCGGGCTTTCGCCCGAGGATGGCGCCGCCCTGCTGGATGAGCTCCGCCCCGGCTTCGAAACCGGCGCGCTCACCCCGCCGCGCGTGCAGGCGTTCCCGCTCGAGCAGGCCGCCGCCGCCTACGCCGCGGTCGCGCAAGGCACCGCCGGCGTCAAGGTCGTGTTGGTTCCCTAACCCATCGGCGCTACTATCAGCAGTGCCGGAGAATGACACCATGATGAAGCTTCGCGTGTTCCCACTTCTGGTGGCCATCGCCGCCCTGCCGCTGCTCGCCGCCGCCCAAACGCCCGGGCCCGAGCCGGTGCCTTATCCCGCCCCGGTCGCCGCCCCCGCCGACACGCCCTATCCCGGCACCATCTCGCTCCTTGCCGACGTCACCGACACCGCGCACCGCATCGTCAACGTCACCGAGCAGATCCCGGTCCAGGCCGGCGCGCTCACCCTGCTCTACCCGCAATGGATCCCCGGCAACCACTCTCCCACCGGACCCATTTCGCGCCTCACCGATCTGCGCATCACCGCCAGCGGCGCGCGCATCCCCTGGGTGCGCGGCCAGGCCAACGTCTACGCCTTCCATCTGCAGGTCCCCGACGGCGTGACCTCGCTCCAGGTCGAGTACTACTTCCTCGCCCCGCTTGTCCCCGCCCAGGGCCGCATCTCCTTCGACGGCAACTTCATCGATCTCTCCTGGAACACCGTCGTCCTCTACCCCGCCGGCCACTTCTCCCGCGACATCCAGTACGCGCCCGCGATCGCGCTGCCCGCCGGCTGGAAGTACGCCACCGCGCTCACCACCGCCGCCCGCGACGGCTCGACCGTCCACTTCGCCCGCGTCCCGCTCAACACGCTGGTGGATTCGCCCCTCTACGCCGGCGTCAACTACAAGCGCATCAACCTCTCCACTGGCCCCGACAACATCGTCCACCTCAACGTCTTCGCCGACACCGCCGCCGATCTCGCCATCACCCCCGAGGAGTTGGCCCTGCACCAGGCGCTCGCCGTGCAGGCGCAGCGCCTCTTCGCCTCGCATCATTACAGCCAATACAACTTCCTGCTCTCGCTCAGCAACACCATCGGCGGCGAGGGCCTCGAGCACCACCAATCCAGCGAGGACGGCACCCGCGCCAACTACTTCACCGATTGGGCCGCCGGCGTGCGCAACCGCGATCTGCTCGCCCACGAGTACACCCACTCCTGGAACGGCAAGTTCCGCCGCCCCAACGATCTCTGGACCCCCAACTTCAACGTCCCCATGCGCGATGACCTGCTCTGGGTCTACGAGGGCCTGACCCAATACTGGGGCTACGTCCTCACCGCCCGCTCCGGCATGCGCTCGCTCGAGGCCACACGCGACCTGATGGCCGGCATTGCCGCCAACTTCGCCGCCAGCCCCGGCCGCGAGTGGCGCCCGCTGGTGGACACCACCAACCAGCCCAGCATGTCGCAGCGCTCGCCCCAGCCCTGGGCCAGCATGCAGCGCGGCGAGGACTACTACCAGGAGGGCCTGCTCATCTGGCTCGACGCCGACACCAAGATCCGCGAGCTCAGCCACGGCACGAAATCGCTCGACGACTTCGCCAAACTCTTTTACGGCGTCCACAACGGCAGCTACG
>DAIDIF010000250.1 GCA_027451805.1 Acidobacteriota bacterium | reverse complement strand
GATCGGCTGCACGATTATCGCGGCGGGCGCGCTCACGGTGTTGACCTATATTTCCGGGCACGCGGTCTTCGCCGCGTATCTGGAGATCGAGCACATGCCGCAGGTGGGCGAGCTGACCATCTTCGGCGGGGCGATCGTGGGAGCCAGCATCGGCTTCCTGTGGTACAACGCCCATCCGGCGGAGATCTTCATGGGCGACGTGGGCTCGCTGGCGCTGGGCGGGGCGCTGGGGACGGTGGCGGTGCTCATCAAGCAGGAGCTGCTGCTGCCGTTCGTGGGCGGGATTTTCGTGATTGAGGCGGTGTCGGTGATGCTGCAGGTGGGCAGCTACAAGCTGCGGCGCAAGCGCATCTTCAAGATGGCGCCGCTGCACCACCACTTCGAGCATTTGGGCTGGAGCGAATCGAAGATCATCACCCGCTTCTGGATCGTGGCCGGGGTGTGCGCCCTGTTCGCGCTGACGACGCTGAGGCTGCGGTAAGCGGGGCGAGGGACGGCACGGGCGGCACGGCGGAGACGATTGGCTACAGATTCTTTCGTACCACCCAGGTGGTCATCGCGCGGAGGTTGTGGACGATGGTGGTTTTGAGCGGGTCGGCCAGCTCGCCCAGGCGCTGGGTGTGCGTGTTTAGGAGCGCCTCGTCCACCAGGTAGCGCTCCGAGCCGTCGGGCGACTTGTAGCGGCGGCCGCCGAGGGGCTCGATCCGGCTCTCCATGCCGACGGACGAGCCGAGGCGCGAAAAGAAGAGGCCGCCGGGCTTCAGCACCCGAAACAGCTCGCGCAGCATGGCCTCAAAGTGGGCGTCGTCGCGGGCGAAGTGGAGGACGGTGTTGCAGATCACCACATCGGCGCAGGCGTCGCCGAAGGACATCCGCTCGACCGGCTCGACGCGGAAGTTGGACGCCGGGAGCGCGGGCGCCAGTTCGCGCGCCAGAGCGCGCACCTTCTCCACCTCGGCGGCATCGGCATCGGCGGCGTAAATCTCGTAGCCCTCGCGCAACAGGTAGACGAGGTTGCGGCCGGAGCCGCAGCCGGCGTCCAAGACCCGCATGCCGGGCAGGATGCGGCCCTTCAGGAGCTGGTCGAAGAGGTAAATGTCGATCTGGCCGAACTGCTGCTGGAGCGTGGGCTTGGGCATGCGCGTCCGATCGCCGGGATCGTTGCACACACGGTAGCACGCCATGCATGCGCAGCGCCCCCCGGGCGATTGACGCTCGCCCCCTGCGGAATTACGACCGTCCCAGAGCGTGAGCGCGCCGGGGGCTGCGGCCTTCCCGTGCCGGCTTTGCCCGCAGGCCAATGGCGCGACCCCACCCGCCGCCATCCCCTTCCCGGGCCGCCTCCTGTATTCTTAGACTCGGTTCCGATGCAGCTCGAAGGCAAACACATCCTGGTCGTTGGCATGGCAGCCAGCGGGATCGCGGCGGCGCGGTTTTTGCGGGGGCGCGGGGCGCGAGTGGTGATCTCCGAGATGCGGGCGGCGGGGGAGCTGCGGGATGAGATCGCGGCGCTGCTGGACGCCGGTATCGCGCTGGAGACCGGCGGGCACCGCGAGCGCAGCTTCCTGGACGCCGAGCTGATCGTGGTCAGCCCCGGCGTGCCGGCGGATTTGCCGCTCTTGAAGCGGGCGCGGGCGGAGGCGATTCCGGTGTGGGGCGAGATCGAACTGGCGTCGCGCTACCTGCGGGGCATGGTGGTCGCCATCACCGGCGCCAACGGCAAGACCACCACCACCGCGCTGACCGGCGAACTGCTGGCCGCCTGCGGGAAGAAGGTGCAGGTGGGCGGCAACATCGGCACCCCCCTGATTTCGCTGGTGGACACCTCGACGCCCGAGACGGTGAACGTGATCGAGGTTTCGAGCTGCCAACTGGAGACGGTCGAGACCTTCCACGCGCACATCGCGGCAGTGCTCAACCTCTCGCCCGACCACCTCGACCGGCACGGCAGCATGGAGGCGTACGCGGCGGCGAAGCAGCGCATCTTCCGCAATCAGACCGCGGCCGACTTCGCCGTGCTCAACCCCAACGACGCCTGGTGCCGCACCTTCGCCGCGGGGCTGTCCAGCCAGGCGGTTTGGTTCGCGCCGTTTCCGCTGGAAGGGCAGACCGGGGCGTGCGTGGAGGCGGGAACAGTGGAGTGGCGGCGCGACGGCGAGCGGCACCCGATCCTGCCGGTGAGCGAGATTCCGCTGCGCGGGGCGCACAACCTGGAGAACGTGCTGGCGGCGCTCAGCATCGCCTGCCTGGTGGCGGGGCCGGCGCCGGAGCTGCGCGCGGCAGTGCGGGCCTTCAAGGCGGTGGAGCACCGGCTCGAGTTCGTGGCCAAGCGGGGCGGGGTGGACTACTACAACGACTCCAAGGCGACCAACGTGGACGCGGCGATCAAGGCGCTCGAGGCGTTTCCCTCGGGGGTGTGGATGATCCTGGGCGGCAAGGACAAGGGCAGCGATTACAGCCCGCTGATTCCGCTGCTGCGCCAGCGCGGGAAGGCGGTGCTGCTGATCGGCGCGGCGACGGAAAAGATCGCGGCGCAACTGGCGCCGCTGGGGGCGGAGGTGCCGCTGATCCGCTGCGGCACGCTGGAGCAGGCGGTGGCGGCCGGGGCGGCGCGGGCGCAGGCGGGCGACACCGTGCTGCTGGCGCCGGCCTGCGCCAGCTTCGACCAGTTCCGCAACTACGGCCACCGCGGGCAGGTGTTCAAGGAATTGGTGGGCGGGCTGGCGCCACCCAGGTAGGCGGCGGCACGGCCACCCCGGATGCGGCGCGCAGCGGCGGCGGCGGGCGTGGCGCGGGCGTGGTAGACTACGTTGTAGTCAGTTGTATTCGGAGGGGATCGTGGCGGGAGCGAGCGTGACGACGCTGCGGCTTGAGCCCGGCTTGCGGAAGCGGCTGGACGGACTGGCGAAGGCGCAGGGGCGCAGCCGGTCCTATGTTGCCGCGGAGGCCATTCGCGAGTATGTTGCGGCGAACGAGTGGCAAATCGAGGAGATTCAGAAGGCCGCCACCGAGGCGGATCGGGGGGAGTTCGCCAGCGCGGCTGAAGTGCAGCGGGTGATGAGCAAGTGGAGCGGGCGGCGGCGAGCCCAGAGTGCCCGATAAGCCGCTCGAAGTCCGCTGGCTGAAGCGGGCGGCGGCGAGCCTGGAACGCGAAGCCGACTTCATCGCGCGCGACGATCCTGCGGCAGCGGAGCGCGCGGTCCTGGCGATCGTGCGCACGGTGGAGCGACTGGCCCAACAGCCGGCGTTGGGCCGGACCGGGCGCGTCAGCGGCACTCGCGAGTTGGTGGTTCCAGGGACCCCCTACATCGTTCCGTATCGTGTGCGGGAGGGGAGGGTGGAGGGGCTGCATGTGTTCCACGCCGCCCGGAGGTGGCCGGTCGGCCTTTGAGGGCGATTGACGGGCGCGGGACCCCGCGCGGCTCCCGGTCGCGGCGGTGACAACGCCGCGAGTGGCTCGGCCACCTCTCTCCGGAGCCGCCCTCCCGTTGGTCGGGCTGTGGCCGTACTTCGGTCCCCGGCAACGGACGCCCGCTGGCGCTCGGGGCGCCTCCAAGTTGCCGCGTCCGGAGGCCGACCCAAACTCCGCAATCGTTTTGGCGGCGGCGCCTGCCGCATAATTGGGCAGCGAACGCATGCCCAAACGCCTTGCCTACGACCGGCCGCTGTTCGCCACCACGCTGGCGCTGCTGACGTTCGGGCTGGTGATGGTCTTTTCCGCATCGGCGCTGACGGCGGCCGAGCAGTCCGATTCGCCCTACAGCTTCGTGGCGCGCCAGGCGGTGGGCGCGATCCTGGGTCTGGCGGCGCTGGTGGGCCTGATGCGGCTCGACTACCGGCGGCTGCGCGAGCCCGCCGTCGTCTATCTGCTGCTGTGTGTGACCGTGTTTCTGCTGGGCGCGGTCTTCTTCCTCGACCGCAGCCACAACACGCATCGCTGGATTCGACTCGGCCCGCTCTCCCTGCAGCCGTCGGAGATGGCCAAGCCCACGCTAATCCTGTTTCTGGCCTACTACCTCGAGACGCGGCTGCGCCAGGTCAACGAATGGGCGACGTTGGGGCCGATCCTGGTCTACCTCGGCCTGGTGTGCGCGATGGTGGTGGCCGAGCCCGATCTGGGCACCACGGTGGCGCTGGCGCTGATTGCCGGCGCCATGCTCTTTGCCGCCGGCCTGCGCTGGCGGCTGCTGGGGGCGGGTGCGGCCGCCAGCCTGCCGCTGCTGTATGTCCTGATCTTCGCCGTGCCCTACCGGCGGGAGCGCATCCTGGCGTTTCTGCATCCCTGGAAGGACGCGCGCGGAGCAGCCTTTCAGATCGTGCAGTCGCTGATCGCGCTGGGCAGCGGCGGGCTGAGCGGGGTGGGGCTGATGAACGGCAAGCAGAAGCTGTTCTTCCTGCCCGAGGCGCACACCGACTTCATTTTCGCGGTGGTGGGCGAGGAGTTCGGCTGGATCGGGTGCGCGCTGGTGGTGGCGGGGTTCGTGCTGATCCTGTGGCGCGGGATGCGGATCGCGCGGCGCGCGCCGGACGCCTTCGGGCGGCTGCTGGCGGTGGGGGTGACCGCGATGATCGTGATCCAGGCGCTGATCAACTTCAGCGTGGTGACCAGCCTGGTGCCGAACAAGGGAATTCCGCTGCCGTTCATCAGCTACGGCGGCTCGTCGCTGATCTTTTCGCTGGCCGCGGTCGGGATATTGCTGAGCATCTCGGAACAGACATGAGCGCCGAGGGGCCGCGCATCCTTCTGGCCGGCGGCGGCACCGGCGGGCACGTGATGCCGGGGCTGGCGGTGGCGCGCGAACTGCGGGCGGCGGGCGCGACGGTGACGTTCGTGGGCACGGCGCGCGGGCTGGAGGCGCGGCTGGCGCCGGCGGCGGGGTTCGCGCTGCGGGTGATCCGGATCGGCGGGCTGAAGAGCGGCAGCGCGGGGCGGCGGCTGCGGGCGCTGGGGCAACTGCCGGCGGCGGTGTGGCAGAGCGCGAGAATTTTGCGCGACACGCGGGCGCAGGCGGTGATGGGCATCGGCGGCTACGCCTCGGGGCCGGTGTTGGCGGCGGCGGCGTTGCTGCGGATTCCGGCGGTGGTGCTCGAGGTGAACGCGCGCAGCGGGCTGGCCAACCGGCTGGCGGCGCGCTGGGTGCGGGCGGCGGCGGTGAACTTTCCCGAGACAGCGCGCGACTATCGGCACGCCGTGGTCACCGGGATTCCGGTGCGGGCGGAGTTTTTCGCGGCGGCGGAGCGGACGCCGCCCCCGGCCTCGCTCGAACCGCCGCTGGTGCTGGTCACCGGCGGCAGCCAGGGCGCGCACGCGATCAACGCCGCCGTCGCCGCGATGGCGCCGCAGGCGGGGTTCCGCATCTTGCACCAGACGGGAGCGGCCGACCTGGAGGCAGCGCAGCGGGCCTATGCCGGGCTGGGCGGGCGCGCGCGGGCGGCGGCGTTTGTGGACGACATGGCGCAGGCGATGGGGGAGGCCACGTTGGTGATTTGCCGCGCGGGCGCGAGTACGCTGGGCGAGCTGGCGGCGGCGCGGCGGGCGGCAATCCTGATTCCCTACCCCGCGGCCGCCGACCAGCACCAGTTGCGCAACGCGCAGGCGCTGGCGGCGGCGGGGGCGGCGCGGCTGCTGGAGCAGAAGGAACTGACGCCGGAGGGGCTGGCGGAGCTATGCCGGGAGCTGCTGGAGCGGCCACAGGAGCGCGCGGCGATGCAGGCGGCGGTGAGCCGGTTCGCCCATCCCGATGCGGCGCGGGCGATCGCGCGCTTGGCGCTGCAGGCGGCGAACTGATACACTGGCCGCATGTTTCCGGCGGCGCTGAATCTGCTGCTGGCGGCGTTGCTCAGCCTGGGCGGCTCGCCGTTGGGCTGCGCCTGCGGCGTGCGCGGCTGCGCGAAGCCGGGGGCGGGCCAGGCCTGCGCCCGCGCCAACGCACCGGATTGCTGCGCCGCGTGCGCAGCGCGGCCGGCGCGCTGGACCAGCGAAAGCGGGATCAGCCTGCCGGTGGCGACGGCGCGGGCGATGACGCACACGCCCGCCGCCCCGGCGCCCGGCGTTGCGCGCGCGCCCGCCGCAGCCTCGGCGGCGCCACCGGGCTCACCGCCCGGCCTGCCGCTGCGCGTCTAGACCGCACCTGCCTCCCTCCGCGCCGCCGACCGCGGCGGCGTTCGCC
>DAIDIF010000249.1 GCA_027451805.1 Acidobacteriota bacterium | reverse complement strand
AGCTCCGCCGCCAGATCGCCCGCCACGAACATTGGCCCATCTGCAGCGCCCATCTCTGGTTCGATCGCGAGATTACGGAACTGGATCACGCGGTAATGCTCGACCGCGAGATCCACTGGCTCTTCAATCGCAGCAAGCTGCAACCCTGGCGCAAAACCGAGGGCAGCTACATCGAGGTAGAGGTGAGCGCCTCGCGCGCCTACGCCGCGCGCGCGCGGAACGACGCAATTGCGCTCACCCTGCGCGAGCTTGCCGAGTTCTTTCCGGCTGTCCAATCCGCAAGGCTGCTCAAAGCCGCGCTGGTGAAGGAGGTCCGCGCCACCTTCGGCGTGCCGCCCGGCATCGACGCCTGCCGGCCCCCCGCCCAGGCCTCGCCCTGGCCGGCCAGCTTTCTAGCCGGCGACTGGACCCGCACCGGCTGGCCCTCCACCATGGAAAGTGCGGCGCGCAGCGGACATCTGGCCGCGGAGGCGCTGTGCGCGGCGCTCGGCACGCAGCGCAAATTCCTAGCGCCGGACCTGAAGCCGCAGGGCCTGATGCGCTTCCTCGGCTGATTCGAATTTTCGTTGGTTTCTTCCCCGCTGCACCGCCTGCTGCGCCGCCCGCGCCCGCTCCTCGTCAAGCATGCAAAAGACCGGCGCGCATGGCTCATGCCATCCGGCCCCGCGGCGCTACCTATTTGGAAGTTCTTATGTTCCCGCTGCGCAAACTGCAAAGCGGCCGTCCCGGCGATTACCTGGTCTGGTGCGCGGTGGGCTTCGTGCTGCTGGGCGGATGCCTGTTTCCGCTCCCCTGAAGGACGAACCGCTCTCTTACTCGTTGCCGGCCGCAACCTCGTGCAGCCAGCCGGGCGCCTTCAGCAGCTCGCGGGGCCGCGAGCCGTCGGCCGGACCCACCAGCCCGTCCCGCTCCATCAGGTCGATCAAGTGGGCCGCGCGTCCGTAGCCGACGCGCAGCCGCCGCTGCAACAGCGAAGTGGAGGCCTTGCCGAACTCGAAGACCAGCCGCACCGCATCGTCGAACATGGGATCGTTGTCTTCGGAATCGCCGCTGACGCCCTCCATGCCGGCCTGCTCGTCCTTGGGCGAATCGAGGAAGCCCTCCACGTACTCGGCGGTTCCCTGCTCCTTCCAGAACTGCACCACCGCGGCGGTCTCTTTCTCGCTCACGTAGGGAGCGTGAAGGCGCATCAGACGGCTGGTGCCCGGCGGCAGGAACAGCAGGTCGCCGCGTCCCAGAAGCGCCTCCGCTCCGTTGGTATCGATGATCGTCCGCGAGTCGACCTTGGTCGCCAGCCGGAAGCTGATGCGGGTGGGCACGTTGGCCTTGATCAGGCCGGTGATCACGTCCACGCTCGGCCGCTGCGTGGCCAGCACCAGGTGAATACCCACCGCGCGCGCCATCTGCGCCAGCCGCGTGATCGACTCTTCCACATTGGCGCGGTCCAGCATCATCAGGTCGGCCAACTCGTCGATGATGATCACGATGTAGGGCAGCGGCTCCTCCGGCTCGCCCTCCTCGAACAGCGAAGGCATGGTGCCCTCGAAGAGCTTGTTGTACTGGTCGATGTTGCGCACGCTGCGGCTGGTCAGCAGCTTCAGCCGCCGCTCCATCTCCCGCACCGCGTTGCGCAGCGCGTTGGCCGCCGCCTTGGGCTCGGTGATGATGGGCGTGAACAGGTGCGGAATCCCCTCGTACATGCCCAGTTCCACGCGCTTGGGATCCACCAGGATCAGCCGCACCTGCGCCGGGGTGGTGCGGTAGAGCAGGCTCATGATCATGGCGTTGATGGCCACCGATTTGC
>DAIDIF010000248.1 GCA_027451805.1 Acidobacteriota bacterium | reverse complement strand
CTGCCGGCGCTGCCGGCGGCGCGGCTGCGGCAAGCGGTGGCGGCGCTGCCGCAGCGGCGCGCCGACCTGCTGGCGTTACAGGCCGGCTATGCGAGCCAGGAAGCGGCGGTGCGACAGGCGATCCTGGCGCAATTCCCCGGGCTCACGGCGAGCCTGAGCCAAGGACAGGACGTGGAGGGGTTGCACGAGGCCGGCGCCGGCGTCAGCCTGACGCTGCCGCTGTTCAACCGCAACCGCGGCACGATCGCGGTGCAGCGGGCGACGCGCCAACTGCTGCGGCAAACCTACCAGGCACGGCTGGACCAGGCGGCGGGGGCGGCGACCGAGGCCTGGGCGGCGGCGAACATCCAACGGCGGGAGGTGAGGCGGTTGCAGCAGCGGCTGCCGGAACTGCAGGCGGCGGCCCGCCAAGCCCGCGCGGCGGCGCGGCAGGGAGCGATCAGCGCCGACCAAGCCGCCGGGCTGGAGGTCAACTGGCTGGCGGCGCAGGCGGCGGCGATCCGGGCCCGGGCGGCGCTGGCGACGGACGAGGCGGCGGTGCGGACCCTGCTGGGGCTGCCCTATTGAGGGGCGCCGCCCCGGCGCCCGGCGCGCCTCCTGTAAGCCCTTCCCTTTTGACCGGGGCGCGCGCTTATAATCAAGTCCTGCACCGGAGAGCCACTCTGGCATGAGGAGATACGCTATGCCGTCCCTGCCCCGTCCGATCGCCGGCGCCCTGTTGGCGCTGGCGTGCACGCTCACGCTTACCGCGCAGCACAAGCCGGCAGCGAAGCCGGCCGCGGCGCCGGCCAAACTGGGCCCCGGCACCTACGCCACCTTTCACACCAGCAAGGGCACGTTCGTGGCGCAGCTTTTCCCCAATGCCGCACCCAAGGCGGTGGCCAACTTCATTCACCTCGCCGAAGGCAAACAGCCGTACAAGGACCCCAGCACCGGCGGCCTCTCCATGGCGCCGTTGTACAACGGGCTGCTATTCTTCCGCACCATCCCGGGCTACATGATCCAGACCGGCGATCCGCTCAACAACGGCCAGGGGAATCTGGGCTACTCGCTGCCGGTGGAGAAGAACAACCTGCGCTTCGACCAAGCCGGGCGGATGGCGCTGGCGCAGGTGCCGGGCGACCCGACCACGCGTAACTCGCAGATCTTCTTCACGCTCAAGCCGGTGCCGGCGATGGACAAGCAGGGGTTCCTGATCATCGGGCAGATCGTACGCGGGCTCAACGTGGCGCAGGCCATCGCCGTGGGGCCGCGCAAGGGCGGCTCGATGGATCTGCCCGCGTATCCGAACATTCTGCAGAGCGTGAGCATCCAGGTCATCAAGTAGCGGTATCGTGCCTGGGGCGCGCAGGGGGGAAGGTGGCATTTACTCCGGGCGTCTCCCCGCTGCCACGGCCGGCGTTCGCGGCGCGCACTGCCGCTGGGCGGCTGCGTAGTCCGGAGTGGTTGCCGCGCCACCTGCCTACGCTGGACGGCGTGCGGGGCGTGGCCATCGTGCTGGTGATGCTGGACCACAATGCGCCGCAGCTGGCGGCGCTGGGGCTGGGCGCGGCGGCGAGCTGGGGGTGGTGCGGGGTCGATCTGTTTTTCGTGCTGTCGGGGTTTTTGATCACCGGCATCATTCTGGACGGCCGGGAGGAGCCGCGCTTTTTCCGCAATTTTTATGCCCGGCGCGGGTTGCGCATCTGGCCGCTGTACGCGCTGGTGGTGGTGGTGAACGTAGCGGTATGCGGGATGGCGAATACCTGGGCCGGGCCGGCGCCGTTCTGGCTGTTTTTCGCGCTGTTCATCCAAAACCTGACACCGGGGCTCACCGGGACGCTCTATCCCGCCTGGAGCCTGGCGATCGAGGAGCAGTTCTATTTGGTGTGGGCGCCGGTGGCGCGCTACCTGCCGGTGGCGGGACTGGGGGCGGGATTGGGGCTCGTGCTCGCGCTGGGGCCCTGGGCGCGGGCGCACCTGACGCTGACGCCGGTCAACACGCTGTTCCATTTGGACGGGTTGGCGGTGGGTTCGCTGCTCGCGCTCGGGCTGCGCACGCGCGCCTGGCGCCCGGCGAGCTGGACGCGCCTGGCCGTGTGCGCGGCGGGCGCGGGCCTCGCCGGCCTGCTGTGGGCCGCGCATGGGCACGGGGCCTGGATCGACAGCTTCCTGGCGCTGGGCTTCGGCGGCATGGTGCTGGGCGCGATCTGCGCCGAGAGCGGCAGAGGCATCTACGCCCGCCTGCTGCGCTGGCGCGGGCTGCGTTTCCTGGGCCGGATCAGCTACGGGCTGTATCTGACGCACGTGATCGTGCTGGCGCTGCTTGGCGGCGTGGACGTCGCCCTGGATCGGATGCTGCCCGGCGGGGGGGCCGACGCGGCGATTGTGCTGATGCGCTTCGCCGCCGCGGTGGCGGTGGCGGCGGCGCTGTGGTACGGGTTCGAGCGGCCGATCCTGGGGCTGAAGCGGTACTTCCCGCAGCGCGAGCGTGCCGACCGACGGGAGCCGGCACGCGTGAGCGCCACGGGCTAGAGCGCTACGCCAGCAGGGCGCGGGTGGCGGCGAGGGCCTGGCCGTAATCGGGGTGGTCGCCGATCTCGCGGACGTACTGGACGTAGCGGATCGTACCCTGGGGGTCGACGACGAAGATGGCGCGGGACTCGAGGCGCAGCTCCTTGATCAGCGTGCCCATGGCCTGGCCGAAGGAGCCGGACTGGTAGTCGGACAGGGTCTGCACGTTGGCGACGCCGGCGGCGCCGCACCAGCGCTTCTGGGCGAAGGGCAGGTCCATGCTGACGGTGATCACCTTGACGCGATCGCCGAGCTTGCCGGCTTCCTCGTTGAAGCGGCGGGTCTGCATGTCGCAGACCGGGGTGTCGAGCGAGGGCACGACGCTGAAGATGCGGACCGCGCCGGCGGTGGCGGCGGCGGTGACCGGCTTGAGACCGTTGTCGACCACGGTGAAGTCGGGCAGCTTGTCGCCGGGCTTGTGTTCGGGGCCGACGAGGGTGAGGGGGTTGCCACGCATGGTGGTCGCTTGGGGGCGTTCGATAGCACTCATAGTTAGACTCCGATGACCTGCACGAGCTGACGGACGGCGTCCGCCGATTTCAGCAGGGCGGCCTGCTCGTCGGGATTGAGCCGCACCTGAATCACATCCTCGATGCCGCGGGCGCCCAGCTTGCAGGGGACGCCGACGAAGAGGCCGTGGATGCCGTACTCGCCTTCGAGATAGGCGGCGCAGGGCAGGATGCGTTTCTTGTCCTTGATGATGGCTTCGGCCATCTGGACGGCGGCGGCGGAGGGGGCGTAGTAGGCGCTGCCGGTCTTGAGGTGGGCGACGATCTCGGCGCCGCCCTGGGCGGTGCGCTTGACCAGGCGCTCGATGGTGGCGGCGTCCATCAACTCGGTGATGGGGATGCCGGCGACGGTGGTGTAGCGCGGCAGCGGGACCATGGTATCGCCGTGGCCGCCGAGCACGAAGGCGGTGACGTCCTCGACCGAGACGTTGAGCTCCATGGCGATGAAGGTGGCGAAGCGGGCGGAGTCGAGCACGCCGGCCATGCCGATGACGCGGTTGCGGCTGAAGCCGCTGAGCTTGTAGGCGGCCTGGGCCATGGCATCGAGCGGATTGGTGACCAGGATGAGGATGGAGTCGGGCGAGTGCTGCACCACGGGGCGGATGCAGGACTCCATGACTTCGTAGTTCTTCTTCAGCAGGTCGTCGCGGCTCATGCCGGGCTTGCGCGCCAAACCGGCGGTGACGATCACGATGTCGGAGTTGGCGGTGAGGGCGTAGTCGTTGCCGCCGACCAGCGCCACGTCGGCGCCGATGATGGGAGTAGCCTCGCGCAGGTCGAGCGCCTTGCCCTGGGGAATGCCTTCGGCGATATCCACCAGCACCACGTCCGCGAGCTCGCGGGTGGCCAGCCAATGGGCGGTGGTGGCGCCGACGTTGCCGGCTCCGATGACGGTAATTTTCTTTCTCATGACGGCTTGAGCTTCCCCTCCTTGGGATGGTTATGACTGCGCATGCAGGGTTTGCATATTGGCCATGATGGCGGCCGCGAACTCGCTGGTTTTGAGCTGGGTGGCGCCCTCCATCTGGCGGGCGAGATCGTAGGTGACCTTCTTCTGGCGGATGGTTTCGCCCAGGCCGGCCTCGACCAGCCGGGCGGCTTCCTGCCAACCGAGCGCCTGCAGCAGCATCACGCCGCTGAGGATGAGGGAGCCGGGATTGATGACGTCCTGGTCGGCGTACTTGGGCGCGGTGCCGTGGGTGGCCTCGAAGAAGGCGTACTCCTCGCTGATGTTGGCGCCGGGGGCGAGGCCGAGGCCGCCGACCTGGGCGGCGCAGGCGTCGGAGAGGTAGTCGCCGTTGAGGTTGGTGGTGCAGATGACCTGATAGTCGCGCGGGCGCAGCAGGATCTGCTGAAACATGGAGTCGGCGATGCGGTCGTTGACCAGGATTTTGCCGGCAGGAAGCTTGCCGTGATAGGGCGCCTGGGCCAGTTCGGCCTCGGTGACGCAGTAGTCGCGGAACTCCTGCACGGCGACCTCGTAGCCCCAGTCGCGGAAGGCGCCCTCGGTGAACTTTTGAATGTTGCCCTTGTGCACCAGGGTCACGACGGTGCGGCCCTGCTCGAGAGCGTAGCGGAGCGCCTGGCGGACGAGGCGCTTGGAGCCGGTGACGGAGATGGGTTTGATGCCGATGCCGGAGTCGGGACGGACGACGGCGCCGAACTCCTGCTGCAGAAAGCCGATGAGCTTGGCGGCCTGGGGAGTTCCCTGCTTGAACTCGATGCCGGCGTAGACGTCCTCGGTATTCTCGCGGAAGATGACCACGTCCATCGCCTCCGGTTGTTTCACCGGCGAGGGAACGCCTGCGTAGTACTTCACCGGGCGGACGCAGGCGTAGAGATCGAGCTGCATGCGCAGGGCGACGTTGAGGCTGCGGATGCCGCCGCCGACGGGGGTGGTGAGCGGGCCCTTGATGGCGACGCGGAACTCGCGCACCGCATCGACAGAGTCTTCCGGCAGCCATTCGCCGAAGCGCTGAAACGCCTTTTCGCCGGCGAAGATCTCATACCAGGCGATCAAGCGCCTGCCGCCGTAGGCGAGGGCGACGGCGGCGTCGAGCACGGGGCGGCTGGCTTTCCAGATGTCGCGGCCAGTGCCATCGCCTTCGACGAAGGGGATGATGGGGTGGTCGGGAGTGAGGAAGCGGCCGTCGCGAGCTTGAATCCGCTCACCCTCGGGGACAGGAATGCCGTTGAAGTCGCGCATAAAGCTCCTTTGGTGCTACCGGCCGCGGAGTAGCCGGCGGTGCAACGCGTGCGCCAGCCTTGCCGCCACCACCAGGGCCACTCCGACCAGCGCGACGGCCAATCCCAACATCACTTCGCCCAGCCAAAACCGCAGCCCGACGCCCACCAGCGCGATCAGCAGCCCAAGCCAATATAGTAACGGAATCAGAACCCGCATTTTGCGCGGCCGGGGCACGAGGCCCGCAGCCGGATTTCATTTTATCGCCATTGCGCGTACAAGGCGCGGAGGCGGGTGCGGGCTTGGGCGACGGCGGCGGGGCCCTCGGCGGCGGCGTTGGGGGCGATGCGGGCGAGCCAGGGCCAGGCGCGGGCGAGGCTGTCGCCGGCGGCGGGGATGGCGGCGCCGGCCTTGCCGGTGGCGGCGCGGAGAGCGTGATCGGCGGCGCGCAGGAGGGTGACGTTGGCGCCCAGCTCGGCGGCGACGGCGGCGGGCAGCAGCGCGGGCGGAAGCGCCAGGGCGCAGGCGGCAAGGCCGGCACCGGCAGGGGGAGCGAGACCGGCCTCGAGGAAGCGGCGGGCGACGATGAAGTCGGCGTCGTAGAAGCCGCCGGGCGGGGTTTTCAGGCCCCAAACGCCGGGATGGCCCTCGCGCTCCATGCGCAGGCGCAGCGCGGCCAGTTCGCCGCCGCAATCGCAGCCGGCGAAACGCGCGCGCAAGGCCGCGCGCACCGCCTGCAGCGCGCGCGCCCCGACGTCGGCGTTGCCGGCGACCACGCGCGCCTTGAGATAGCTCACGCCTTCCCATAGGCCGGCGTGTTCGCGGAAGTAGCGGGCCAGGCTGGCAGGGGTTTGCGCCATTTCGCCCTCGCCGCCGCCGGGGCGGAGGCGCGAGTCCACCAGATAGAGGCTGCCGTCGCGGGTGTAGGCGGTGAGAGCCTGGATGATGCGGGCGGCAGCGGCGGCCGCCTCGGCGCGTTCGGAGTCTTCGGCGACGAAGACGAGATCGAGGTCGGAGAGCAGATCGAGCTCGTTGAGGCCCAAACGCCCGAGGGCGAGGATGGCGAGCGAGGGCGAACGCGCGGGCGCGCCGGCGAGTTGCCAAACCACGCCC
>DAIDIF010000247.1 GCA_027451805.1 Acidobacteriota bacterium | reverse complement strand
GCGGGGGGCGCGAACGAGGCGTCGGCGGCGCCGTTGAGCTGCCAGCCGGCGGGCGACCAGCGCCCGTCGCCTTGGGCGTGCACGCTGCCGGCGGCGCCGCGCACGCGCTGTCGCAGGCGGGGCGGCAGCCGGGCCAGGTCGGCGGCCAGCCGGTACTGGCCGGAGATCTGCGGGCGGGTGAAGTTGCGCAGCGTGCCGGTGGCGCTCGCCTCCAGGCCCGCGCCCCGGAGCGTCAGGCTGGTGAGGTGGAGAGCGCGCGGGGTCAGCGTAAACTGCGCCGCCGCGCCCAGGCCCGCGGGCCATCCGCGGCCGCCGGCGTCGAGCGCGGCGAAGCGCAGCCGGCCGGCATAGCCGCCGCGGGCGGCGGACAGTTCCAAGCCGAGATCGCGCAGCCGCAGGTTGAGCGGGATGCGGCGCGCCTCGAGGTCGAGTTCGCCGCGCTCGATCGCCAGCTCGCGCGCGCCCAGCGCGAACAGCGTGCGCGCCTCCTGCGCGCGCCGCGCCCAGGGCGCCTGCGGCTCCGGCAGGTTGGTCGAGCCGTCCGCCAGGCGGTAGATGTGGAACCGCGGCCGCGCCATCCGCACCCGGTCGAGGTGGAAGCGCCAGGGCAGCAGGCCGCTCCAGCGCAGCCGCAGCACCAGGCGCGGGATGGTGGCCAGCGGCGGCTGACCGGCGGCTTCGCGGCCGTGCAGCACCAAGCCGTCGAGTTCGACCCGCAGCGGATCGAGGGAAGCGTGCAGGCCGGCGGCGGTGGCGCGCGCGCCGCTCCCCTGCTCGATCTGGGCGAGCACGTAGCGGCGCAGGGCGCGGTGGAAGGCGCTCGAGTGCAGATACCAGGCGGCGCCGGCGGCGGCCAGCAGGAGCGCCGCGGCGACCGCGGCCAGCAGGCGCCGCCACCGCCGGCGGCGGGGCGGGTGGGGTTGCGGCGCGGCTCCGGCGGTCACCATGGCTGCCGCGCCTCCACCGCCGCCTGGGCGCGCAGCCGCGCCAGCAGCGCCTGTTCCCCAGTGGCGAGTTGCTGCTGGCGCAGCACGGCGGCGATGTTGGCGCGCACCGCGGCGAGCGGCGCCGGCTGCAGGCCGCGCGCGCGCGCGGCGGGGACGAAGGTGGCGGCGTAGTAGCGCTGGATGGCGGCCGCGCCCGGCGGCGGGTCGCCGCTGAAGTGTTCGTCGAGATAGGCCACCAGGCTCAGCTGGCGTTCCACGATGGCGAGCGCGGTGGCGCGGTCAAGATGGCAGCCGGCCAGCAGGCGCGCCAGCGCCGCGGCGCCGCCGGCTTGCTGCTCCCAGCGCCGCCACTGCGCGCCAGCCTCCGCCGCGAGGCGGGCGGGCGCGGCCGGGGCGAAGCCCTCGTTGGCGCGCGCCTGGCGCAACAGCGTTTCCGCCTCGAGATGGCGCAGCGCCTGCGCCCGCTCCGCGGCGGTGAGGCGGCTCGGCCGCCGATGGCCCATGCCGCCCGCCAGGCGCGCGGAGAAGCGGGCATACCAGGCGGCGGCGCGCACCTGACTGGCGAAGAGCGGCTCGCCGTTGACCACCGCGACGAGCGCATCCACCACCCCGCGCGCCGGGCGCGGCGCCTGCGCCGCCAGGCCGGAGGCCAGCAGCAGGACGGCGAGCCGGGTGGCGAGGACGCGGGTCAAAACGTCTGTCCGATGCTGAAGAAGAAATGGAAAGGCGGCAGCTTCTGGTTGAGCGCCACCGGATGGGAGCCGGCACTGAAGTAGGGAAACGTGGGCGGGTTGAGCAGGTAGCCGGTATCGACCCGCACCGGCCCCACCGGCGTGCGGTAGCGCAGCCCGACGCCGACGGTGTGGGAGGTGAAGTCGTCGTCGGTGGCGGAGGCGGGCCGCCAGCGCAGCAGCGAGCGCAGCAGGTTGCGCGGGGTGGAGTAGACGTTGCCGAGGTCGTAGAACACCACGCCGCCGATGTTGGGCCCGATCAGCGGAAAGCGCAGCTCGAGATTATTGATGAACATCGCCTCGCCACCCACCGGAAAGCCGGTCACCGGATCGCGCGGCCCGGCCTGGTTGATGGCGAAGCCACGGAGCGAGTCGGAGCCGCCGCTGAGGTAGCGCTCGGGCAGCGGCACCACATGCTGGAGGCTCGAGACGGTGACGCCGGTGACCGGGTTGGTAAAGCCGACCAGGGCCTCGGGCCCGAACGGCACCTCGACGCCCACCTGGGTCGAATTCGCCAGCACCACGTTGGCTTCGTCCCCGAAGGGGTGGTACCAGTGGTTTTCGTAATCGAAACGGGCGAAGTCGGCGAAGCCGGGCTCGAAGGTCTTGGCCAGGGCCAGGCTGAAGCTGTTGAAGGTACCGCGGCGGGTGTCGAGCGGATTGTCGCGGTGGTCGACGCGGTAGCCGGCGCCCACCTCGGAGATCTGCACCGGCTGGCTGAGGATGGGGATCTGCTGCGGCGCGACCAGCGGTTGCAGCACGCGCACGCGGCGGTAGTCGAGAGAGTAAGTCCAGACCGCGGCGGGGTTGAGCGTCTGCTGCAACTGCAGGCCGGCCTCCTCGCGGATGGCCTGGAAGGTGCGGACGTCGAAGGTGTCGTCGTAGAAGGTGGTGGCATCCGCCTGCCAGTTGGAGTGGTTGAGGAAATCGGGAAAGTCGTAGCCCAGCACCGCCCGTTTCTCCAGCGAACCGTAGGTGGATTTCAGCGACAGGGTCTGATTGCGGCCGGTCATCGCGGTGCGGGTCATGTCGAACGACAGCAGCGGACTGTAGCCGGTGCTGCCGAGGATGTTGCGCAGATCGGCCTGGCCGCCGGTGCCGCCCTGCACCTGCAGGCCGACGCCTTCGCTGAAGGTGTAGCGACGGGCTTCGTTGACGCTGACGAAGACATCCTTGGCGAGCTCGGCGCCACCGGGGTTGCGGACGACCACCGTGGCGCTGGTGAACAGGCCGGTATCGTAGAGCCGGCGCTGGCTCGCCAGCATCGCCGCCTGGCTCAGCGGCGCGCCCGGGCGGAGGGTGAGCTGGTGCGCGACGACGCCGGTGCGCACGTAGTGATTGCCGGCGATGAGGACGCGATGGATGGTCTGCTTCTCGCCTTCGCTGATGGTGAAGGTGACATCCTGCTGCGGCGGGCCCAAGGCCGGATCCACTTCCCGCACCTGCACCTCGCAGGTGGCGCTCTGGTAGCCGGCGTTGAAGTACCAGGTCAGGATGGCGTTGCGGTCGGAGGCAAGCCCGGCCTGGGAGAACGGCTGGCCGGAGGCGGTGGCGAGCTGCGGCGCGAAGGCCTGCTCATTGGCCCGGCTGGCGCCCACGATGCGCAGGTGGTGGACCAGCGTCTGCGGGCCCTCGAGGATGCGGAACACCACCGCGATGTGGCCGGCGCGGCCGCGGAAGTCGCGGCTGACCACCGGCGTCACCTCCACGCCCTGGAAGCCGTTGTTGCGGTAGAGCTGGGCGATGGCGTCGGCGTCGGCGCGCGCCAGCGCGGAGGAGTAGAGGCCGCGCTCGCCGGGCAGCAGACGGGGCCAGGGCGAGGCGGCGCGGATGGCGATGCGCTCGCTCAAATCGTCGGCGTCGAAGTAGCGATTGCCGCTGAAGCCGACGAAGTCGAGCGTCTCCTTGGGCCCCGGCCGGATGTCGTAGACGATGCGCATGCGCCCCGGGCTGAGGTGACGCTGGTAGCTCACCTGCGCGCGGAAGTAGCCGCGGCGCTGCAAGTAGGTGACCAGGTTGGCCCGCCCCTCCTCGATCAAGGCCAGATCGGTGGCGCGCTCCTCAAACACCGGCACTTGCGCGCGCAGCACGCCCGGGGAAAGCGCCATGCCTTCGGCGGCGACCGTGACCAGCGGCCCGGCGGTGATGGCGAACTGCAGATTCACCTGATTGGCGGCGGGCCGGAAGCGGGGCTCGTCCACGCGCACCTGCGCCGCCAGCCGGCCTTGCCGGGCGTAAAACGCCTCCAGGTTGGCGACCGCGGCATCCAGGCGGTCGCGCGACAGCGGCTGACCGGGCTTCAGCTTGCTGGCGCGCAGCAGTTGCGCGGGCAGGGCGTCAAGCGCGCCGCGGAACGCGACCCGGCCCAGCTGCGCCAGCGGGCCGGCCCGCACCGCGAAGGTGACCACCGCCTGGGCGCTGGCGTGCAGCAGCTCGGCATGCGGCACGACCGACGCCTGGTAGTAGCCGTAGCTGCGCAGGCGCGCGCGCATCGCCAACTCCGCCGCGCGTATCGCCGACGGGGCGTAGACCTCGCCGATGGTGAGGTTGCTGGCATCCTCAAGCTCGGTTTCCGCCGGTGGATCGGGACTGCCGTCCACCCGGATCAGGGAGAGAAAATAGTTGGGCTTGGTGGCGAAGAGCAGGCGCACGCCGCCGGGGGCGGGTTCGGTGACCGCCTCCAGGTCGGCAAACTCGCCGGTGGCGTAGAGCGCCCGCAGGCTGCGGCGCACCATCGGGGTTTGCAGCGGCCGACCCACGGGCTGGCGGATCAACTTCAAATAGGCGCCGGCGCTGCGTCCGGGCGGCGGCTGCACGCGGATCGCCACGACGCGCGGCGGGGGCGCGGACGACGGCGCCTGCGGCAGCACCATCCCCGGAGCCACCATCGCCGCCACTACCATCGCGCCCGCCCGCCAACTCCCCACGTTACTCACAATACGCAAAAGCCGCCTCCCACGGCGACAAGTAAAATGAACTATGGACGCCGCTGCCGCACCCGGGTCCGACCGTTATTCGCGCCAGATCCTGTTTGCCCCGCTGGGGGGGGAAGGGCAGCGGCGGCTGGGGGCGGCGCGGGTCGGCATCGTCGGCTGCGGCGCCCTGGGCGCGGCCCAAGCGGGCTTGCTGGCGCGAGCCGGCGTCGGGCGGCTGCGGCTGATCGACCGCGACGTGGTCGAAGCCAGCAACCTGCAGCGGCAGGCGCTCTATGACGAAGACGACGCGCGCGAGCATCGGCCCAAGGCGCTGGCGGCGCAGGCGCGGCTGGCGCGGGTGAACAGCCAGGTCATGGTCGAGGCCGAAGTCGCCGATCTGACGGCAGCCAACGCCGCTTCCCTACTGGCCGGCTGCGACGTGCTGCTCGACGGGACCGACAACCTCGAGACGCGCTACCTGCTGAACGACTTCGCGCTGGAGCGCGGCGTGCCCTGGGTCTACGGCGCGGCGGTGGGGGCGCGGGGGATGACGTTCACGATCCTTCCCGGCGAGACGGCGTGCCTGGCGTGCCTCTTTCCCGACGCCGCGGGCGCCGAGCTGCTGGAGACCTGCGATACCGCCGGGGTGCTGGGGTGGGTGGTGGAGTGGGTGGCGGCGCTGCAGGTATCGGAATGCGTCAAGCTGCTGGCCGGGGCGCGCGAGGCGCTGCGCACCAGCCTGCTGAGCGCCGACCTGTGGGCCAACCAGTTCCGCGAACTGCGCGCGCCGGCGCGCGACCCGGAGTGCCGCGCCTGCGGGCGGCGCGACTTCGTCCACCTGCGCGGCGCGGGGCGCGGGGCGGTGACGCTGTGCGGGCGCAACGCGGTGCAGATCCACGAACGCCGGGCGCCGCCGGACCTGGCGCGGCTGGCGGAACGGCTGCGCGCGCACGGCGCGGTGCGCGCCAGCGCGGCGGCGCTGCGCTTCACGCCGGCGGCGGCCGGCGGCACGGCAGCAGGGGTGACGGTGACGGTGTTCGCGGACGGGCGGGCGCTGATCCAGGGCACCAGCGACGTCGCGGCGGCGCGCTCGCTGTACGCGCGCTTCATCGGCGCCTGACGCGCCATTTGTGTATAATACGCAAAGATACGCTGTCTGCGGAGGATTACGATGAGGACGGTCACGGCGACGCAGATGGCGCGCAACGCGGGCGAGGTGCTCGATGCCGTCGCCACGCGGGGCGAGACCGTCGTGGTGGAGCGCAACCACGCCGCGATCGCGCGCATTGTGCCGGCGGAGCCGGCGCGCACCCTGCGCCAGGTGTTGGACGCCATCCACCCCATGCTCACCCCGTCCCAGGCGGCCGGCTGGCTCAAGGCCAGCCGGGCGCGGGGGTTCGGCGAGCCGGTGCGCGATCCGTGGGCGTAATTCTCGACAGCAACATCTGGATCGCGCTCGCGGCCGGCACCTTGGACCGCAACGCCGCCGCGGCGGAGCTGGGCGACGAGCCGGCCTTCGTTTCCATCTTCACCCTGGGCGAGTTGCGCTTTGGGGCCGAAGCCTGCGCCCACCCGGCGGAACGCGCGCTGCGAGCCGCCTTTTTGCGGCAGTTGGAAAACCAGCCCGCCTTGGGCATCACGCGCGACACCGCCGCCGCGTTCGGCGTACTGGCGGCGGCGGTCAAGCACGCCGGACGATCGCCGCGCCCGCGCTACAACGACCTCTGGATCGCGGCGCAGGCGATCGAGCACGGCTATACCCTCGTCACCAACAACCCCGCCGACTTCGCCGGCCTACCCGGCCTGCGCCTGGCGCGGGTTCCGCGCGGCGGCTAGTTCTTGCCCAGGATCTCCTCTTCGTCCTTGCCTTCGATGCTGAGCTTGACGAGGACGGCGTAGTCCTCGAGGGTGGTGGTGTCGCCTTTGACCTCGTGGGTGGCGACCAGCTCGCGCAGCAGGCGGCGCATGATCTTGCCGCTGCGGGTTTTGGGCAGGGCCTCGACCATGCGCACTTCCTCGGGGCGGGCGAAGGCTGCGATCTCGCGCGCAATCCAGGCGCGCAGCTCCTCGCCCAGTTCGGCGCTGGCGACGGCGTCCCCCTTCAGGGTGCAGAATACGACCAGCGCCTGGCCCTTGATCTCGTCCGGGCGGCCGACAGCGGCGGCTTCGGCGACCTGGGGATGGCGGACCAGGGCGGATTCGACCTCCATGGTGCTGAGGCGATGGCCGCTGATGTTGATCACGTCGTCGACGCGGCCCAGCACCCAGTAGTAGCCGTCGGCGTCGCGGTGGGCGGCATCACCGGTGAAGTACGAGCCGGGGTAGCGCGACCAGTAGCTTTCCTTATAGCGCTCGGGATCGCCGTAGAGGCCGCGCAGCATCGAGGGCCAGGGTTGGCGCAGCACCAGGTAGCCCTGCTGGCCATCGGGGACGGGATCGCCCTTGGCGTCGACGATCTCGGCCACAATGCCGGGCAGCGGGAGGGTGGCCGAGCCGGGTTTGGCGGCGACCGCGCCGGGCACGGGCGAGAGCAGAATGGCGCCGGTTTCGGTCTGCCACCAGGTATCGACGATGGGGCAGCGCTCGCCGCCGATGACGCGGTGGTACCAGCGCCAGGCGGAGGGGTTGATGGGCTCGCCGACCGAACCCAGCAGGCGCAGGCTGGAGAGATCGTGGCCGGCGGGATAGGCTTCGCCCTGGCGGATGAAGCTGCGGATGGCGGTGGGCGAGGTGTAGAAGAGGTTGACGCGGTACTTGGCGATGAGCTCCCAGAAGCGGTCGGGGCGGGGCCAATCGGGCGCGCCTTCGTACATCAGCGTGGTGGCGCCGGCCGCCAGCGGACCATAAATGATGTAGCTGTGGCCGGTGACCCAGCCGATGTCGGCGGTGCACCAATAGACGTCTTCGTCGCGCAGGTCGAAGACCCACTCCATGGTGGCCAGCACCTGGGTGAGGTAGCCGGCGGTGGAGTGGACGACGCCCTTGGGCTTGCCGGTGGTGCCGCTGGTGTAGAGGACGAAGAGCGGATGCTCGCTGGGCAGCGGCGCGGCGGGGCAATCGGCCTGCGCGCTGGCGACGAGCTCGGTCCATTCCAGGTCGCGGCCGGCGCGCATGGCGATGGGGCCGTTTGTGTGGCGATAGACGACACTGTGGCGGACGCCAGGGCAGTGCTCGAGGGCTTCGTCGACGTTCTTTTTGAGCGGCACTTCGCGCCCGCGGCGGCGGCCGCAATCGGCGGTGAGGACGAGCTGGGCGCCGAGATCGTCGATGCGGGTGCGCAGCGCCTCGCTGGAGAAGCCGGCGAAGACGACGGAGTGGGTGACGCCGATGCGGGCGCAGGCGAGCATCGCCACCGCGGCCTCGGGGATCATGGGCAGATAGATGATGGCGCGGTCGCCGGCGCGGTAGCCGAGGGCGAGCAGGGCGTTGGCCAACTGGCCGACGCGGCGATGGAGCTCGAGGTAGGTGAGCGTGCGCTGCTCGAAGTTCTCACCTTCCCAGACGATGGCGGCCTTGTTGCGGCGCCATCCGGTGAGATGGCGATCGAGACAGTTGTAGCTGGCGTTGGTCTCGCCGCCAAGAAACCACTGCGCAA
>DAIDIF010000246.1 GCA_027451805.1 Acidobacteriota bacterium | reverse complement strand
GATCCGATCTTCACCATGATCAGCCCCAACGTCAGCGACACCGCCGAGTTCGACGTCACCAGCGCCGCCGGCTCCGCCAACCAGACCGGTGAGGGCGCGGTGCAGATCAACATCACCAGCACGCGCGGCACCAACCAGTGGCACGGTTCGCTGTTCGACTACTTCCGCAACAGCGGCCTCAACGCCAACAACTACTTCAACAACCTCTCCGGCCAGCCGCGTCCCTTCCTCCAGTTCAACCAGTGGGGCGGCAGCATCGGCGGCCCGATCCTCAAGAACAAGCTGTTCTTCTTCGCCGATTGGAGCCAGTTCATCACGCCCGATTCGGCGACCCAAACCCCCACCATCCTCACTCCGCAGGCGTCGCAGGGCCTCTTTGCCTATAACCCCTCCACGCCGCAGGCGGCCGCGCCCAACGCTTGGACCTCCTGTACCGGCTCGGGTGCCACCCAGGTCTGCACAGCCAACCTGCTGCAGATGGTGAACACCACCCAGAAGCTGAACGTGCAGGCGGATCCGTTCATGGCGACGACGCTCGGCAACATGCTGAAGTCCGCGACCGCCCCCGGCGTCACCGTGTCCACCCCGCCGAGCCTGTATCAGGAGCAGTTGGCGTTCCCCTCGACCGGCAGCTTCAAACAGCAGAATCCCGACCTCCGGCTCGACTACAACATCAACCAGAACAACTCGCTCGAGTTTGACTACCACATGAGCCGCCTGATTATCTATCCGGATAACCTCAACGGCGGCGGCCCCAGCTATCCGGTCGCTCCCTACAACTCCAACCAGTACGGCTACGGGGCCGACCGCGCCATCTGGGCCGCGGCCTGGCGCTGGGCGGTGACGCCGGACTCCAGCAACGAGCTGCGCGTCGGCTTTCAGAACAGCCCCTCCAGCTTCAACTACAAGCAGACCAACGCCATCTACCCGCAGATCGGCACCAACCTCGGCAGCATCCTGATGCAGCCGATCCTGCCTGGCGAGGTGACCAATCCGTTCCACGGCTATGGTCCATTTTTTGAGTGGGACAACGTCTACCAGTTGAACGACAACTTCGCCTGGGTCAACGGCAACCACAGCATGAACTACGGCTTGACCATCAGCCGTGCCCGTTACTCCGATTTGGGCGCCGGCAACACCGTCTCCACGGTCAATATCGGCCTCAGCAACCTGGATCCCGCCAACAACGCATTCTCCAGCGCCAACATGCCCGGCATCGGCGGTGCCGACCTGTCCGCTGCGCAGGACATCTACGCGATGGTCGCCGGCACGGTTTCCGGCTACAACTCCAGCGTTGGCTTCGATCCCACCAAGCGGCAATTTGTCACCGGCTATCCCGGCGTCGACAGCTATCATCAGACCGACCTCGGCGTCTACGCCGCGGATAGCTGGCACATCAAGCCGAACCTGACCTTCAACTACGGCTTGCGCTGGCAGTACGAAGGTACGCCGGTGGACAACTACAACGAGTACTTCATGACCCAGGGCGGCGCCTACGCTGGCGCCTACGGCATCTCCGGTGTCGGCAATCTGTTCCAGCCTGGCACGCTGAGCGGCTCCACGCCGGTCTTCGTCAACGACCTCAATCAGAAGTGGTACAACAACTGGTACAAGGGCTTCGCCCCCAGCGTGGGCATCGCCTGGCAGCCCACCGGCGGCTGGTTCGGCAACAACGGCGAGACCGTGTTCCGCGGCGGTTTCTCGATTGCCTATGATCGCGAGGGCCTGGAGAACTTCGGCAGCATCGCCGGTGGCAACCCTGGCTATAATGGCGGCCAGTTTGCCAGCCCCGGCAGCGCCGGAAGCTCCGGCCTGTTCCCGGCGGGCTCCGTGCTGATGAATGGCCTGGTCACCGGCACGCCCATGCCGGATGTAGCACAATCGCCCGCGTCGTTTTCCTCCAGCTTCCCGATCACGCCTACGGCCGGGCAAGCCGTCAACGCCTTTGATCCTAATCTGCACATGCCCTACGTCGAGAGCTGGACGGTTGGCGTGCAGCGCCAGCTCGGTGCGCATACGGCAGTCGAGGTAGACTACGTCGGCAACCACGGCGTGGGCCTCTGGCAGCAGCTCAACCTCAACGAAGTCAACATCTTCCA
The DNA here is from genome assembly GCA_027451805.1 of Acidobacteriota bacterium. Classification (GTDB taxonomy): domain Bacteria; phylum Acidobacteriota; class Terriglobia; order Terriglobales; family SCQP01; genus SCQP01. Next base: position 6,113 of record DAIDIF010000246.1, on the reverse strand, counting down.
GCCCGGCGCGAACAACTTCCTCAACGAGTTCAAGCAGGCCCAGGCCAACCTGGCGGCCTGCAACGCCGTTACCGCTTGCGCCGCCAACCCGTCGTTCGCCGATCAGGGGCTTGCCGGCCAGGGCCCGGTGCCGATCTTGACCGCTGCGTTCAACAACCCCGGTACCGCCGGCGCCGCCGGCAGTCAGTCCGCCTCCGGATTCTCCAGTGGCAGCTTCATCAGCAACCTGCAAGACGGGCAGGCCGGCAGCATGGCCAACGCCATCGCCAACAACTACACCTACTGGCAGAACTTCAGCGGCAACGGCTACCCGAGCAACCTGTTCATGGTGAACCCCGATGCACAGGGCGGCTCCTATTTCATGTACAACTCGCTCCAGTCCACCTACAACGCGATGGTGGTCGAGGTGCGTCATCGCCCGGTGCACGGGCTCATGCTCGATGCCAGCTATACCTGGAGCCACAGCCTCACCAACGACTGGCAGCGCAACGGCGCCAACTTCCTCAACCAGGTCACGCTGCGCGATCCCAGCCTGATGAACGGCCCCGCGCCGTTCGACATCCGTAACGCCTTCAAGATGCAGTCGCTCTGGACCCTGCCGTTTGGCAAGGGCGAGCGTTGGGCCAACGGGGGCGGCTTCTTGAATAACGTTGTCGGCGGCTGGTCCTTCGATTCCAACATCCTGCTGCAGAGCGGTCGTCCGGGTCTGGTGACCGGCGGGCTCGGCGGCACCTTCAACCAGGGCGATGGCGGCGTGAGCCTCAACGGCATCTCGATCCAGTCCCTGCAAAACGAGCTGGGTGTTTACAAGACCGCCAGCCCGGCGCCGGGAGCGGTCTGGTACGTGCCGCAGAACCTGCTCGGACCCAACGGGCAGAAGAGCAATACCGCCATGCTGGCGCCCTGCACCACGGCGGGCGCGCTTTGCCAGCGCATGTTCCTCTATGACGCGCCCTTCTTCATGCCCGATCTGTCGCTGGTCAAGACCACCCAGCTGACCGAGCGGGTTGGCCTGAACCTCCAGTTCCAGTTCCTGGATGCGTTCAACAACGCCAACTTCTTCTGGACCGGCGCGGCCGAGACCTTCGGCACCGCCGGCAAGAGCCTGTCGAGCAACGCGTTCGGTCGCATCACCCACGCCTACTCGGCGCCGGACTCCACCAGCGAAACCGGCGGTCGCACCATCCAGATCGTGGCCCGGCTGGTTTTCTAGCCACGGCTGAACCGAAACCACAAGCGGCGGCGGACCAAGGTCCGCCGCCGCATTGTTTTGTGAAGCCGAAAAAGCAAGCGGCAGCGGACTTCCATCCGCCGCCGCCCTTGTCTGGAAAACCGATGGTTATTGCGCGGCCAGCACGCCGCGCAGCTCGTGTGCCAGCCAGGCGGCCACCTGGTCCTGCAGGTCGAATTCCGCACCCGGCGCGGCGGCAAAGTCGCGGTGCCCGGCCCACTCGATGCCGCCGTCCAGCGTGCGCACCAGTTGCGCCGTAATCCGGATCGCGCCCTCAAGCTCCTGCCAGCAGCCCTCCAGCAGCCAGTCCACCGCCAGCGACAGGTTGGCGCTGCTGGCGCGCACGCGCAAGCCGGGCAGCCTCGCCAACGCCTCCACCGCCGCCGGCGTGAGCGCGGCGCTGAGCGAGGCGACGCGCCCGCCCTGCCCGCCGTGCTGCAGACCCAGCGCCTGAAAGGGAGCCACGGCCAGCCACATTGGCGCCGGCGCGGTCTCGGCCTGTGGCCACTCCAGGCGCACCGGCGAGACGAACTGGTAACCGCGGCCGGGAACGGTGGCGATCATGCGCTCGTCGCTGCCCAGCGCGCGGCGCAGCAGGCACAGGTTGACGGTCAGGTTGGAATCCTGCACGCTGACCTCGCCCCAGACCGTGCGCATCAGCTCCTCGCGCCCCACCACCTGCCCCGGCGCCTGCACCAGGGCCAGCAGCAGATCCAACGCCCGTGGCGTCAGAGCCACCGGTTCGCCGTTGCGCCAGAGGCGGCGTTCGGCGGAACACAGGCGAAATTCCCCGAAACAATAGCGCGCCGCGATTGGCGGCTGCTGCTGGCTTGGCGCCCACGTACTCTGCGCGGGTGCAGCCAGATTTTCAACCATCAACTGAGCCATGGTTGGTATCCTCCACACACGACACTGGACAATTTATACAATATATTACGGTTGTGTTGCAGAATCAATGAATCAAGGTACGCCCCCCAGTGAAAACCGGTTCACACAGGCCACGGTTACGTCTTTAGACGTTGCTTCCGTCCCGCCGTTCCAGCGCCGCCCGCAATTCGGCCACCTCGGCCTCCAAGCGATCTAGGCGTGCCTCCAGCCCCGCCCGCGAGGGCAGGGAAGGCGTGGCGGGGCGGGTGGCCGACGGCTCGGGCGCGCCCGCGAGGAGGTGGCAGTGGCGAACTTCCCGAGCACCGGGCAGGCGTGGCAGCGCCGTCGCCAGCGGGGGATCGCGCTCGCTCAACTGGCGCAAGACCGCCTCGACCTCATCCAGCTCGGCAAAGCTGTGCAGGCGCTCACTGCGCGAGCGCAGCTCCCCCGGAGTCTGGGGACCGCGCAGCAGTAACACGCACAACACCGCCGTCTGGCCGCGGGTGAGGTTCAAGGCCTCCTGCAACTGGTGGCGAAATTTGGGCACGCGGCCCTCGTGCACCGCCGCCGCCAGCCCCTTATCCTGCAGATTCCGCAGCGCCAGCCGCACGGCGTCCTCATCCAGCTCCATCACCGGCTCGCGGCTGCTGGTCTGATTGCAGGCCGCCCGCAGCGCCGCCAGCGACAACGGGTAATATTCGGGTGTGAGGATGTCCTTTTCCAGCAGCGCGCCCAGGACGCGCACCTGCTGCTGGTTCAAGCTCCAGCCCAGATCCATACGCCGGTCTCCTCTGTCCGCCGTTTGCGGCTAGGCCCGGGCGGGACTGGCGGTGTGCCCCGCCTGCCGATACCAGTCCACGGTCCGCGCCAAGCCCTGCTCGAAGTTCACCAGCGGGCGATAGCCGAGCAGCGTCTCCGCCCGGGCGATATCCGCCAGGGAGTGCTTCACGTCGCCGGCGCGCGGCGGTCCATAGCGCGCCTCGCCGGTGTAGCCGAGCAGCTTACGCAGCACCGTGATGACCTGATTGAGCGAAATCCGGCTGCCGGTGGCGAGGTTGATCGTCTGCCCGGCCACCGCCGCCGCCGGCGCGGAGGCGGCCAGCAGGTTGCCGTGAACCACGTTGTCAATGTAGGTGAAGTCGCGGCTTTGCTCCCCGTCGCCATGCACCAGGGGAGCCTCGCCGGCGAGCATGGAGGTAATGAATTTGGCCAGCACCGCGGCGTAGGCCGAATTGGCGTCCTGAAAGGGACCGAAGACGTTGAAGTAGCGCAGGCTCACGGTGGTCATGCCGTAGCAGGCGTGAAACGCAGCCAGATAGTGCTCGCCCGCCAGTTTGGCCACCGCATAGGGCGACAGCGGCGCCGGCAGAAAATCCTCGCGCTTGGGCAGGGTGGGATTGTTGCCGTAGGCGGAGGAGGAGGCGGCATAGACCACGCGTTCGACCCCGGCCTCCTTGGCCGCCACCAGCAAACTGACGGTAGCGTCAACATTGGCCTGATTACTGGCGACCGGATCGGCGACCGAGCGCGGAACCGAGGGGATCGCGGCCTCGTGAAAGATCACCTCGACGCCGCGGCAGGCCGCCCGCGCCGCCGCCGGATCGCCCAAATCGCCCTCGATGAACTCCAAACCGGGCGCGCGGGCCAGGTTCTGGCGCTTTCCGGTGGCGAAATTGTCAATACCGCGAACGCGGTCGCCACGCTCCAGCAAGGCGCAAGCCAAGGCCGAACCGATGAAGCCGGCAACGCCGGTGACCAAGTATTGGCGAGGCATAGGCCAGTCCAGTGTAGCAGCGGCGTACCGGCTTCGGCAGGCGGTAAAAATCATCTAGCAATGCGCACCGGAATGCGCACCCCCCGCACGCCATTGATTACAAGTCATGCGTTTTCATCATTGTGGAATGGGCGTTGACGTGCACACCGTACGTCTGCCGGGCCCTGCCGGCGTGGTTCGAATTGTGCAAAAAGATCGTAAGGAATCAGGACTTCCCCCCACATGACTGCAAAATCCTTACTTAAACTGGCTTTGGTGACCGTCGGATTCGGCTTGGCGCTTTCCGCCAGCACCGTCCCGGTGCAATTTGTCAGCACCGCAAGCGGCTTGGGTGGCCCCGCCGGCAATGGCGTCTACTATTACCCCTATCAGTTGGTCGTGAACGGTTCCACCGTCACGGTTGCCTGCGACGACTATGACAACTCGGTCTATCTGGGCGAGAAGTGGAATGCAACCGTGAGCACCTTCTCCGACCTCAGCCAGACCATGTACTACAACGGCGGCGCCGGGGTGGGCAAGTACCAGCAGGCGGCCTGGTTGTACTCCCAGTTCCAGCCGACGCCGCCATTGACGAATAGCGTCAACGCCGCCATCAACTGGGCGATTTGGGACATCATGGACGCGGACGCGCCGACCTACAACGCCGGCAATCCGACCTCAAACACGTCGTCCGTTTACTGGCTGAATCTGGCTGCGGCCCAGAATCTCAGCAATTTCAATTTTTCGGATTTTGTGATTTACACACCGGCGAACGGCTGGCCCAGTGCTGACGGCATGCCCCAGGAGTACATCGGGGAAGTGCCGGAACCGGGAACCATGGTGCTGCTGCTGACGGGTTTGTTGGGGTTGTGTTGTGCTGCTTGGAAGCGGAGGACGCTGCTGAGCTAGCTTGCCTTGACACGCCGGGTTTCCGCCTCCTAATGTAGTTGGGATGAGCGGGCAAGGAACGGCGGAACAGGGCCAAGGCAAGCCGGGCGGTTCTTCCCTACACCGGGCGGGGGAGGCGGAATTGGCGGTTTTTGGTCCTCAAACTTGGGCTGGCGAGGGCGCGACGGCAAGCCGCAGCGCCGGCCCGCCGCCTTTGGCGTCCTTCCTCACCGCGGCCCACGAGTTGCGTGCGCCGCTGGCGTGGCTGTTGGGCGAGGTCGAGTCCTTGCGCGACCAGACCGGCGGCCCCCTGAATCCCGCCCAGCTCGAATCCACCCGCCAGATCGCCGAGACCTGCGTGCGCATGCAGCGCATCGTGGAGGACTGTTTCGCCTACGGGCGGCTGGAGAACGGCGAGATGTCGTTTCACGCCGACGTGGCCGACGTGGACAACCTGATGCAGGAACTGGCGGGCGCGTGGGCGGCGGCGTTTGCCAAGAAGGGGGTGCAGTTGCAGACGCGCGCCAAAGGCACGCTGGAGCCCTTTCCCTGCGATCCCCACAAGCTGATGCGCGTGATCTCGATCCTGATCGAGAATGCGCTCAAGTTCACCCCTGCCGGCGGCGTGGTGGAGATCTATTGGCAGCCCTGCATCTGGGTTCGGGGCGAACCCAATCAGGCACGCGAGGAGACCGGCCAGCGGGAGGCGAACGCCGCCTGCATCAGCGTGCGCGACAACGGCCCCGGCATCGCGCCGGAAAACCAACTGGAGATCTTCGAGCCCTTCGTCAGCCTCAGCCGCGGGGACGCCGACTTGGGCGTGGGGCTGGGGCCGGGCACCAGCGGCTTCCGCCGCCGCCGCGATGATGCCGCCCCGGGCCTGGGGTTGGGGCTGGGCCTGGCGGTGGCGCGGCGCCTGGTGCAGTGGCACGGCGGCAAAATCTGGGTGGAGAGCGAAGTCGGCCGCGGCAGTACGTTTTCCGTCATGTTGCCGCTGCACATGAGGGCCTAAAGCCGGACGAAAACAACTTGATTAAAGCTTTTCCGGTTTTATGCAGATCATTGCATAGTCACCGTATCTGCGGTGTATACTGCTGCCTTGCCCCCGGGCGGCCTTTCGCCCGCCCCAGCGGGGCCAGGTCACCTGCCCATGGGAAGCCGCGTCCTCATTGTCGATGACGAGCCCGAAGCCCTCAACTATCTGATTGCCGGGCTCGAGGCGAGTCATTGCGAGGTGGAGGTGGCGCGGCACGGCCTGGCGGCTCTGCAGCGGGTGCAGCAGGATCCACTTCCGGACCTGATCCTGCTGGATATGGTCATGCCCGGCATGGGCGGACTGGAGACGCTGGAGCGGCTGCGCCAGGCGCACAGCGG
>DAIDIF010000245.1 GCA_027451805.1 Acidobacteriota bacterium | reverse complement strand
CCGACTTGGCCCACGGCGCCAACGGCGCGACCCGCGCGTGCGCTGGCGGCGCTGGCGCTGGCGGCGCTGGCCGCGGCGCAAGCGCCGGCGGCGCGCCCGCGCCTGGTGGTGGATACCGGCAGCTTCAACGCCGACTACCTGGCGTACAGCGCGCGCCGGCACCTGCTGGCGGTGGGCGGCTCGGCCACGGCGAATCTATACGCCGCCGACACCGGCGACGAGCTGCGCAGCTTCGCGGCCGGCGACGTGCGCGGGCTGAGCTTCAGCGGCGACGCGTCGCGGCTGGCGATCGCCACCGGCGCGCGCCGCACGGAAATCTTCGCTGTCGCCAGCGGCGCGCTGCTCGCCACGCTGCCCGCCGGCGCGCCCATCGCGCTCAATCACGACGGCAGCCGGCTCGCCGGATGCGGCGCGCGCGCGCCGGCCATGGCGGATGACAACACCTCCGCGATCGGACCGTGCATCGAGCTCGACGTGTGGGCCGGGAAGGGCGGCGGGAAGCGGACGCTGGCCAGAGCGGCGGCGGGGCGAATGTTCGCGCGGGTTCGGTTCAGCGCCGACGGCAGCCTGCTGGGGGCGGATACGAGAAGCACGGCGGAGGCGCCGGCCAAGCCGGAGTGGCGAACCCGGTTCTGGCGGGCACGCGATTGGTCCGGTCTGGGCGAGACGCCGGGCGAATTGATGGACCTCAGCGGAGATGGGCGTAGCGCGCTGCTGGCGGTGGTGGCGGGCGATGCGCATGTGGCGGGCAACGCCAGCGACAGCGCCTGGGCGGCGCAGCCGCTGCACGCCGCTCAAGGGCGAGGGCCGGCGGCCAACCCCTCGCGCCTCATCCGTTGGGATCCGGCGCGACGGCGGGCGAGGGCCACCCTGCCACTGCCGATGACGGAGGTGTTCGCCGCCGCGTTCGACACGCAGGGGCGGGTTCACGCCGTCGGCTGCGGCGCCACGAGCGCCCACCTCACGCTGGAAACCTGGAGCGCGCAGGGCGTGGCCGCGCCGCCGCTGCAGCGCGCCGAATGCCTGAACGCGCATGCGGCGTTCGCGCCTGGGGGCGCGCGCATGGCGCTGGCGTCGTTCGCCGGCGACGTGGCGGCGTGGGGCACGCGCGACGGCCGCCGCGTGCTGGATTACGGGCTGCCGCTGCCGCAGGTATCGGCGCTGGCGTTCACGGCGGATGCGAGCCGCCTGCTGATCGGCACCTGGCGCGGCACGATCGAAACCTGGAACTTGCGCGACGACGCGGTGCGGGAGATCCAGCCATCGAGGGGCGAAGTCAATCCCATCCTGCTGGCGATGTCGCCCGATGGCCAACACTACGCGGCGGGCGGGATGCTGGGGACGCTGACCTATCGCAGCCTCCATGGCGCGACCGCGCCGCGGACGTTACTGGCCGGCCCCGACAACGGCTCGAGCCACTTCTGGAACCTGGCGTTCAGCGCCGACGGGAAGCTGCTGGCCGCCGGGTTGGAACCCGATCCGCTGGAGAAGGCGCCGAAGTTTCGCGGCCTGCTGCGCATCTTTACGCTGGGGACGCCCGGGGCGGCCCCGCTGCTGTTCCCCGGCTACGAGACGGCCTCGTTCGCCGCCCAGGGCACGCACGCGGTGCTGGCGGGGGCGCACGCCGAGGTGATGCTGTGGGACACGGCGACGCGCGTGGGCGTGCGCCTGCCGCGGCAGGGCGGGGCCAGCCTAGCGCCGGACGGGCGCGAGGTGGCGCTGGTGAACGCCACGTCGGGCGAGGCGGAGATCTGGAGCTACCGGCGCCGGGCGGAAATCGCGCACTGGCCACTGGCCCGGGCGGGCGCGGCGTGCGTGCTGCGCTGGCTGCCGCGGGCACGGGTGCTCGCCACCTGCCGGCGCGGGGGCGTCACCACGCGCACGGTGCGGGAGGCGGCCACCGGGGCGGTGCGGTTCACGCTCGTCCGGCACGCCAAGGTGGTGGGGTTCTCGCCCGACGGCCGGCTGCTGGCCACGCTCGACTGGGATTTCCGCATTCACCTCTACGATCTGGACGCGGGGCGGGAGCTGGCGACGCTGGTCGATTTCGGCGCATCCATCCGCCAGCCCGACACCGGCATGGACCCGTACTCAGCGAAGCGCACCAGCGCGGTGAGCGACTGGGCGGTGGTGGCGCCCAACGGATTGTTCGACGCCAGCGACGCGGCCATGCAGCGGCTGCACTGGGTGGTGGGGCTGGAGAGCATCGAGCTGGCGCAGCTCAAGGACCGGTATTTCGAGCCGGGGCTGCTGCCCAAGCTGCTGGGCTATAACCACGAGCCGCTGCGCGACGTCAGCGCGCTGCGGGCGATCACGCTGCCGCCGCGGGTGCGGATCGAGACGACACCGAACGCGCCGGGCCAGCTGGAGCTGGCGCTGAGCAACCGCGGCGGCGGCATCGGGCGGGTACAGGTGTTCGTCAACGGCAAGGAGTTCCGCGCCGACGCGCGCGGGCCGGGGGTGGATCCGAACGCGGCGCGGGCGAGGCTGGCGGTGGACGTGTCGGGGGCGCTGAATCCGGGCGTGCGCAACGACGTGCGAGTGGTGACGTGGAACCGCGACGGCTACATCTCGAGCCGCAGCTTCGGCGTGCCGGTGGTCGCGCCCGGGCGCGCCAACACAGCGCCGCCGGCGCTCTACGCCATCGTCGCCGGGGTGTCGCGGTACGCGGGGGCGGGCGTGGGCAACCTGAGCTTTTCCGCCAAGGACGCGGTGGACATGGCCAACGCGCTGACGCTGGGCGCGGACCGGCTGTTCGGGGCCAAGCGAGTGCACCTGGCGCTGCTGGCCACGGCCAACGACCCGCGCGCGCTGCCGCCGACCAAGGCCAACTTCGCGCGCGCCTTCGCCGCCGCGCGCGCGGCGCGCCCGCAGGACGTGCTGGTGGTCTACCTGGCCGGGCACGGGATGGCGCTGCGGGCGGACCAGGACGAGTATCTCTATCTCACCGCCGACGCGCGCAGCGGCAGGTTGAGCGACTACGAGGACCCGGCGCTGCGCGCGCAGTGGACGGTGAGCAGCGACGAGCTGTCCGCCTGGACGCGGCGGATCAAGGCGCAGAAGCAGGTGCTGGTGCTGGACACCTGCGACGCGGGCGCGGCGGCGGCGCGGCTGGCGGAGCGGCGCGACGTGCCCGCCGACCAGGTGCGGGCGCTGGAGCGGCTGAAGGACCGCACCGGGCTGTTCGTGCTGATGGGCTCGGCGGCGGACGCGGCCAGCTACGAGGCGAGCCAGTACGGCCAGGGGCTGCTGACCTACGCGCTGCTGAGCGGGATGAAGGGCGCGGCGCTGCGCGACGACGAGTTCCTCGACGTGAGCCGCTGGTTCGACTACGCGGTGGAGGAGGTGCCGCAACTGGCGCGCAACATCGGCGGCATCCAACGGCCGGTGATCGCGCAGCCGCTGGGCAGCAGCTTCGACATCGCCGAGCTGACGGCGCGCGACCAGGCGCGCATCCCGCTGGCGACGGTCAAGCCGATGATTCTGCGGCCGATGCTGCTGGACGCGGAGGTGGAGGACGACACGCTCGACCTGTCGCTGGCGGTGCGGCGGGCGCTGGCGGCGTTGAACTTCCAGACGCGCGGAGCGGACGCGGCCGCGGCGGACACGGTGTTCGTCGACGCCGACGACCTGGCGGGCGCGCTGCGGCCCATCGGGATGTACACCGTCACGGGAAACGCCGTGCGGGTGACGCTGACGCTGCGCCGCGGACATGCGGCGGTGGCGAAGATTAGCGTGGCGGGCGACCGGCGCGACGTGCCGGGGCTGGCGCAGCGAGTGGCGCAGGCGATCGACGACGCGGCGGCGGCGAAGGGCGATTGACGGGCGCGGGCCGCGGCGCATCCTGACCGCGATCCGCGTCAGGCGCCGCCGGCGATGGCGCCGATGATGAGCAGGGGTTCGTCGCCGCTCGCGACGGCGGGCGGAAGCGGGGCGTCCTGGGGGATGTGGCTGAGGTCTTCCTGGTGGGCGTAGAAGCGGATGAAGGGGCGGCGCTGGCCGCTCGAGGGGTCGCGCAGGGTGTTGGCGAGGCGCGGGTGGGCGGCTTCGAGCGCGTCCAGCACCGCGTTGAGCGTCACCGGCGGCGGGACGGCAAGCTCCAGCTCGGCGCTGTGCAACTCCGCCAGCACGCGCAATGGCGAGGGCAGCTCGACTTTGACCCGAGCGGCGCCCATGGCGGCTATCTGGAGCGAGCCGAAGCGCGTTTCGGTTTGGGTTGCGGCTTGCGCGCGGGCGGGGCGGCCCGCTTCGCACGCGGGCTGGCCAGTGTCTGCACCTCGATGGAGAGCACCTTGGGCAGGTCGTGGGTGATCGCCTGCCAGTGGTCGCCGCCGTCGGGGGAGACGTAGACCTGGCCGCCGGTGGTGCCGAAGTAGATGCCGCAATCGTCGAGCTGATCGACCGCCATGGCGTCGCGCAGCACGTTGACATAGCAGTCGCGGTCGGGCAGGCCGCGCTTCAGTTCCTGCCACTGGTTGCCGCCGCTGCGACTGCGCCAGACGCGCAGCTTGCCGTCGAGGGGATAGTGCTCGACGTCGCTTTTGATGGGCACGACGTAGACGGTCTCAGGCTGGTGGGCGTGCACGTCGATCACGAAGCCGAAGTCGGTGGGCAGGTTGCCGCTAACTTCGGTCCACTGGCCGCCGGCGTTGTCGCTGCGCATCACGTCCCAGTGCTTCTGCATGAAGAGCGTGTCGGGGCGTGAGGCGTGCATGGCGACGTGATGCACGCAATGGCCGACTTCGGCGGTGGGATCGGGCAGATATTTCGAGTACAGGCCACGATTGATCGGCGTCCAGGTCTCGCCGCCGTCGTCGCTGCGGAAGGCGCCGGCGGCGGAGATGGCGATGACGATGCGCCTGGGATTCTTCGGGTCGAGCAGGATGGTGTGCAGGCACATGCCGCCCGCGCCCGGCTGCCAGCGCCGGCCGGTGGAGTGCCGGCGCAGGCCGGAGAGCTCGCGCCAGTTCTGCCCGCCGTCGTCGCTGCGGAACAGGGCCGCGTCTTCGACGCCGGCGTAGACCACGTCGGGGTTCGCGGGGTGGGGCTCGAGATGCCAGACGCGCTTGAACTCCCAGGGATGGGGCTTGCCGTCGTACCACTGGTGGGTGCCGGTTTCGCCGTCGTAGACGAACTTGTTGTTGACCTGGGTCCAGGTCTTGCCGCCGTCATCGGAGCGCTGCACCTGCTGGCCGAACCAGTCGCTGGTGGGCGAGGCGTAGATGCGCCTGGGATCGGCGGGCGAGCCTTTCATGTGGTAGACCGGCCAACCGGCGAAGAAGGGGCCGGCGATTTTCCAGTTCTTGCGCCGGCCGTCGGACGTCAGCACAAACGCGCCCTTGTGGGTTCCCGCGAGCACGCGCACTCCGCTCATCGCCACCTCCGCGAAACGGTCAGTCGCCTTATCTTAACGCGCCAGCGCGTGTCTGCCCGCCGGACAGGAAACCCGGACAAACGAGCCGGGCGGGGCGTTGCACCCCGGCAGCGGGCCGCCCTTCGGAATTTCGCGGCCCTGCCCCTGCGATCCCGTCCCGGCCAGGCTGGTGCGGCTCGGGACCTGCCGCGATATGCTGGGGCATAGGGCAACCTTAGCGCGGCAGCGCGCGGGAGGCATGGAGTTGGAGATCAAGCGCAGCGGTTCGCAACCGTCGGGCCAAGGCTCGGCGGAGTATTTTACCGGCGCGGTGCGGGTGGATCCGCTGCACCAGGCGCCGGACCCGGCGCGCGTGGTGTGCGCCAGCGTGACCTTCGAGCCGGGCGCGCGCACGGCCTGGCACACGCATCCGCTGGGGCAGACGCTGATCGTGCTTTCGGGTGGCGGGCTGGCGCAGCGCTGGGGCGGGCCAGTGGAGACGATACGGCCGGGGGACGTGATCTGGTTCGCGCCAGGCGAGAAGCATTGGCACGGCGCCGCGCCCACGACCGGCATGAACCATATCGCCATGCAGGAGCGCGAGAACGGGAGAACGGTGGATTGGATGGAGCAGGTCAGCGAGGAACAGTACAAGGGACAGGGGGCATGAGCGCGGGCGCCAACGGACAGACCATGCAACAACGCAAGCTGGGCAAAAGCGGCCTCGAAGTTTCGGCGATCGGGTTCGGGTGCATGGGGCTCACGTCGTCCTACGGCAAGCCCGGCGAGCGGCGCGAGATGATCGCGGTGCTGCGCAGGGCGGTCGATCGGGGGGTGACGTTCTTCGACACCGCCGAGGCTTACGGGCCGTTCGTCAACGAAGAGTTGGTGGGCGAAGGGCTGGCGCCGGTGCGCGACCAGGTGGTGATCGCGACCAAGTTCGGCTTTACGTTCGACTCCGGCCCGCTGTCGCCGGGGCTCAACAGCCGGCCGGAGCATATTCGCGCGGTGGCGGAAGCGTCGCTGCAGCGGCTGCGCACCGATCGGATCGATCTTTTCTACCAGCACCGCGTGGACCCGAACGTGCCGATCGAGGACGTGGCGGGCGCGGTGGGCGAGCTGATCCGCGAAGGCAAGGTGCGGTACTTCGGCATGTCGGAGGCGGCGGTGGCAACGATCCGGCGGGCGCATGCGGTGCAGCCGGTGGCGGCGCTGCAGAACGAGTACTCGCTATGGGAGCGCGTGCACGAACGCGAGGTGTTGCCCGCGCTCGAGGATCTCGGCATCGGCTTCGTGGCCTATAGTCCGCTGGGGCGCGGCTTTCTCACCGGCGCGATGGCGGCGGGCACGCGCTTCGACAGCAAGGACTTCCGCATCGGGCTGCCGCGCTTCGCGCCCGAAGCGATCGCGGCCAATCAGGCCTTGATCGCGGTGCTGCGCGAGCTGGCCGACGCGCAAGGCGCGACGCCGGCGCAGATCGCGCTAGCCTGGCTGCTGGCGCAGAAGCCGTGGATCGTGCCCATACCGGGTACGACCAAGCTCGCGCGGCTGGAGGAGAACCTCGGCGCGGCGGCGCTCGCGCTCACGCCGGCCGATGTGAGCGCGATCAACGCGGCCCTGGCGCGGGTGCCGGTGGAGGGGGCGCGCTACCCGGAGTCGCTGCAGCGGCTGACCGGGCGTTGACGCCCGGCGAGGGGGGGTGCCGCGTCAGGCCAACGGCGAGCGGACGGCGCGGCGGCGGCGGTCCGAATAGGCGGCGAAGCCGAGCAGCGCCAGGGCGCCGGTGCCGAACAGCGCCCAAGTGTTGGGCTCCGGCGTCGTCACCGTCGGGGCTGCGGTCCAGCTACCGAACGGGTACCCCACGATTGAGTCCGACGCCACCCCCGGAGTCGTGCTGATGTCGTAGACTTCCGTATAGTTGGGCTGCTCGTTGTTGAGATACAGAACCGGCGTCACGCCGCCGACGGAGGTGTTCAAGCTGATGCTGATGTCCCAGTAGTCGATCGTGCCATCGTTAAAAATGGTTTCAATGCTGCTGAGGGCGATCGTGCTGTTGGTGGGCGTGAAGGTGGTGACGCCGTCGGAGAACGAATAACCGGTCAGCGTGATCGTGCTGCTGTCAGAGGTCGAATCCATGACATAGCGCGACGGCTGGGTTCCGTTGTTGTAATACTCCTCGGACCCAGGAATGCCCGAGCTGAACGTGAGGTAGCCGGACGGCTGGCAGCCGGGCTGGTTCAGGCAGGGGAGCGGGTCGCCGCCGCCACCGATGTTGTTGATCCAGGGGCCGGAGGAGGTGTAGGTGTAGGTGATGCTGCTGGCGTGGGCAACCGTGGCACAGGCGAACAGGGCGACTGCGGCGAGGACTGGAGAAAAGGAGCGGATTTTCATAACTGGATTCCCTGAACCGACATGGCGCGTATTGGCCAGTTGGGGCATTGCACGCAGGCCGCCGAACTGAACTGCTGAAAACACACGGGTTGGCGGGATCGAGCGGCTTGCGCGTGCGCATCCCGCTGCACAAAGGCGGAAGTGGCTCGGCCACCGTTCGGTGGCCGTCGTTGGTTGATCATGGGCGGGCGCGGGAACCGTAGGGCAGGCCCCGGTGTCTCTTGCCTCACATGAGGCCAGTACGGGACGCCTCGAGATTGGCAGTGCTCGTGCTGCTGGTGGCCGCCGCGGGCTGCCTGTGGAACCGGCCGCGGCCGGTGTACGAGTTCCGGCGGGGCATTCTGTATCCGCCGGGGCGCTCGCCGGCGAGCAGGAATGAGCAGCGCCCGGCGCGCCTTGTGGTGCGGCTGGCGCGGCGGCCGGCCTGCCGCGCCTTGACCGCCGCATTTCGCGGCCCGGCGGTGGGGCTGAGTTGGGCGCTCGAGCACGGCACTGTGCAGGTTGACGTTGAGCCGGTGGTGACGCGATTTGTCGCCGGAGCGCCGCTGGAACTGCTCGACGGCCTGCGCGGACTGCGCGCCACGCTGGCAAGCGCGGCGGCGCGAGGCTGCCTCACGCCAGCGCAAGTGCGGGTGACATTCGCGCGGATAGCCGGGAGCATGCCGCTCTCGCCCGCGCTGGCGCAGTCGGTGCTGCTGGGCCCGTTCGTGGCGCAGATGTTCCTCGACGTCGGCGATCCGGTGGAGCTGCAGTTGACGTACGCGCTGCACCGGCGGCGGCCCGGGCGGTACGACCTGGGGTACGTCGCGCAAACCTATCGGCTCACCGATGTTCGGCCCGACGGGCGCGGCCGCCTGCGGCTGGCGGCGACTGCCGTGCGTTCCGCGCCGCCGTCCGCACGGCCCATTCCGCCGCCGATCGAGCTGGCCGGCGGCGCGACGCCGGCCTACTTCCGACTGTTCTTCTATCTCCGCCGCAGCCCCTCGGATCACGACGTGGCGCTGATCGCGGGCGCCAGCCACGCCGCGCTCGACGCCGCCACGCACGCCTTGCTGGCCAGGCCCAACCAATGCGGGGTGCTCACGGTCGCGGGCGTGCGCTGCATTGTGATGCCGCCGGACGTCGGGCTCGAGGCGCGGCTGCGCGTTCGCGTCAAGGGGCGCTGGACCACGGTGCCGATCACGGCGACGGTGGCCCAGGCGCTGCGCGCCGCCGGCGTGCGCCCGCCGGCGCGGGTGCTGCCGACGCTGCGGGTGCTGCGCCCCTACGGGGCAGGCTACGCGCCGGTCCTGCCCGAAGGACCGCCGGCTTCGCTCCTGCAGTTATTGCTCAGCGGCGGCGAGCAGATCACCTGGTAGGGCGCGCGGGTATAATCGCGCCACGGGGTGGATGCTCTTCGCCGGCATCCACAACGCCTGGGACACGGTGACGTACCACGTCTTCGCCGGCCGGCCCGCGCCGACGCGCGCCCACCCGCGGCCGCGAGACTAGACGGGCGCGTCGAGGGCCTGGCGGATTTTGGCCAGCAGGTCTGGGGCGCG